>DASSJE010000477.1:0-3356 GCA_035691365.1 Terriglobia bacterium | reverse complement strand
CGGAAACAAGATCGTACGTGACCGCTCGAGGATCCACCCAGGCCAGGCCGAAGGGGGGGGAATCCGCTTCTTCGCCCAATTCCGGTTCCGCTTTCGACATGCAGGCCATTGAGAAATACAATCCGAAGCCACTTCCGGACGTCGGCCGCGATCCTTTTGATTTTGGCCAGGCGCCGCTCACTCCTGCCCAGAAGGCGGCCGCCGGGGCACAGAAAATTCAAGGCGCGATGACGGCCAGTTCCGCGCCCGCAACCCCCCAGATTCCGCTGCACGCCATCGGATACTGCGAAAAGGACGGGACCGGCCCTGAAGCCTACCTTGCGGATTCAGACGATGTTTTCGTCGTCCACAACGGCGATGTGGTCTCGAAGCGTTTTAAGGTCCTCAAAATTACTTCCATGATGGTTGAAGTCCAGGATGGAGCTTCTGGTGAAAAATCGCAACTGCCCATTCCGGAGATCCAATAGCGGCTGCGGCAGGCGTCAGCGCAGCGGCCCCTCGGAAGCGGGATACATCCTGCTGGTGGTGATGATGATGGCTACGCTGCTGCTGGTCGCGCTGGCGGCGGCAGCGCCCAGCATTTATGTGGAAGGCCAGCGGGAGAAGGAAAAGGAACTCATCTTCCGCGGCGAACAGTATGCCCGCGCCATCATTCTTTTCCATCAGCAGTTCAAGCGCTATCCTTCTTCCGTCAAGGAACTGCTCCACACTAACAACCTGAGCTTCCTGCGCGAGGCTTATCCCGATCCGATGACCCGTGGCGGCCAGTGGCGGTTCATCCACGCCACGGCCAACGGCGTGATCCTCGATTCAAAAATCCTTAAGCCGCCCGGCCAGCAAAAGAACAAACCCCTGGGCGATAACAGCAGTATGGGAGGGTCACAGTCCTCCTCGGGCGATTCCACCACCAGCCAGCCTGCATCACCAGGCGGTTCGCAGAGCGGCGGCTTCAAAATGGGGAATTTTTCTCTGCCGGGCATGGACCAGAATTCCAGCCAGGGGCAGCAGAGCAGTGGTTCTTCTTTCTTTGGCAGAAATCAGATGCAGGGCGCGTTCATCGTGGGAGTCGCCAGCACCAGTCATCACCAGTCGATCGGCGTTTTTGACAAGCACACCGAGTATGATGAATGGGAATTTCTGGGAATACCGGGCGCTCCCGGAGCTCCCAACATCATGGGGCCGGGCGCGGCTCCCGGAGCCGGTGGCCAGCCGGGGCAGCCCGGCGGATTCCCCGGGTCCCAGCAGAATTCCGGCGGCGGCTTCCATCTCAGCCAGCCTTCGCAGCCCAGCTCGATGTTCGGCGGCAACTCCAACCAGTAAGAGCCGGCCCGACCTTGATCTCCTTACGAGGTCGGAGCTTTAGCTCCGACGTTGAATGCGTGCCTTCCACCAAGGGGATTCAGCCCCTGAAGCATCCAGTTCCGTGGGTAAGGAATCACGCCCTTTAATGAATCCCTGACGCCGCGGCGCCAAAGGTCCGATATAATTAGCGAAGCAGGTGTGCAGAGTTGGCAGAAGGCCCGTTCGGGTTGCACGCCGGGATTCCCTGGCTGGACTTCCGGCCGTGGATGCGCGTCACGGAGTAACTATGAGGCACATCAGGTGGTGGTGGCCCGGAGCGGCGATTCTTCTGGCTCTGATGGCGGCAGGGTGTGGCGGTGGCAGCGGCAATAGCGGTTCTTCCAACCCGCCTCCTTCGAACGTGATTATCACCATCTCGCCCGCCAGCCAGACCGTGGGGTATGGCAGCACCCAGCAGTTTAAGGCCACAGTTTCCGGCGCCACCAACACGGCCGTCACCTGGAGCGTCTCCAGCTCGAGCAGCACCAGCAGCAGCCAGATCGGCGCCATTTCAAGCTCCGGGCTTTATACGGCCCCGGCAGCCACCTCGGTGCCGGCGGCGGGGTCCGCGCCCCAGATGGTTACCGTAACCGCCGGAAATGCGGTTACCAGCACCGACATCACTGTCCCGCCGCTGAACTCGATTGACACGGTCACCGTCACCGCAACCAGCCAGGCGGACAGTTCCAAATCCTCTTCCGCCACCGTCACCCTTTCGGGGCTTTCTATCCTCGCCGTCGGCCAGTGCGCGCTCACCTCGGCGACGCAACTGAGTTGTTCCGCCGGCAGCACGGGCACCCAGATTTCGGCCAGCCAAAGCGGCGGGCAGACAGTCTACCTGTTCGTGGCGGGCTACGGAATTGTTCCCGGAACGAGTTACGAGATCAGCAGCAATGGCGCCGATGTCATCGTCACCCAGCCAACCAGCGCGGGCGGGAACTTTTCCACCACCAGCAGCGGCCTTCCCGCGGTTTATTTCCCGGTTATAGTGAGCCCCACAGCCACTTTGGGGCCGCGCAACCTGGTGGTGACCAATCAGGGCAACGAACTCACGTCTTTTGCGGGGGCCGTGAATATCACACAGTGAGCGACGCATGATGAAGATTCGCACCCTTGTTCCTGCCGTGCTTTTGGGATTCTGGCTGGCGCTGCCGGCCGTGGCCACCACGCTGGTCCGCATGAGCCTCAGCCAGCTCGCCCAGGCCTCGAGCGCCATCGTGCAGGGCCGGGTCGTGGCGCAGACCACCCGCACGGATGCCGGCGGCACGCGCGTCTACACCTACACCACCGTGCAGCTCGAGAAGGCGCTGAAAGGGCAGCCGCCCGCCACCATCACTATCCAGCAGCCGGGCGGGACGGTGGGCAACTTTCACGTGCGGGTGCCGGGCACGGCTTTGCTGAGGCCGGGTACGCAGTACGTGCTGTTTCTGGAGCAGGCGGCGGGCGCCGGCGGCGCCTATCGTCTGGTCGGCATGATGCAGGGGGCATTCCGCGTCTACCAGCAGCGCAATGGCGTCGAGCGCCGCGTTGTTCTTCCCCTGGGTTCGCTCAGCGCCGGCAGCAGTTCCGCCAACATCGCGCAGTCGCCGACGCTGGGGGAATTCCAGATGACCGTTTCAGGCGTTGCCGCGGCGCCCATCATCATCCCGCCGGGGACGATGATCCCGGTGGTGATTGTTTCAACGGAATTTCAGGGCGCCGGGCAGGTCGTGGTTATTGCGCGGACGACTTCCGACCTCTTCCCCAGCAGCAGCGTGGTGATTCCCGCGGGCAGCCAGGTGGTGGGCAACGCCCAGCGGCTGGGAAGCAAATGGAAAATTTACTGGAGCGCCGTTTCCGTGCGGGGCCACGCCGCGCATCTTTCTGCAGCCAGCGAAACTTCAGCCGCAGACGGCCTGAAGGGCCAGGCGATGTTTGTCGAGACAAGGTGAAGGCGATGAGGCAGAGGCAGCGCGCAGTTGGGAAAAGCGGGATTGCGGTGGCGCTGGTGGCCGTTGCGGCGATGTTTTCAGCCG
>DASSJE010000476.1:0-4315 GCA_035691365.1 Terriglobia bacterium | reverse complement strand
AAAGGGTCTTGCCTTCCAGATAGTAATCTTACTCTTGCCTGACTATATCGACCGAGATCTCCACCGCTGGAATCGTTCCATTG
Source organism: Terriglobia bacterium (assembly GCA_035691365.1). GTDB lineage: Bacteria > Acidobacteriota > Terriglobia > UBA7540 > UBA7540 > SCRD01. The sequence goes on along the minus strand of DASSJE010000476.1, from coordinate 4,232 downwards.
TTCTCAAGCCAGTGTGTGGTGTTCCTATCCTCGGGCCAGCCCAGTCCCGGCCCGTAGTCCGTAGCCGCTCCATTTCGATGGTCAGTGATGGTTCCTTGCAGTATGTAGACGATGCCCGGCCTGCCTTTGTGGTCGTGAGTGGGACCGAAGACGCCTCCAGGCTCGATGGTCACCATGCGCATTCGAAGTTGGCGCCCCGCCAGGCCCTCGATCTCAGGGCCCAGGTCAACCGTTGAAAGTAACTTCACCGTAACGCCTTTGGTCTCATGCGCCGCCTGCTCGTCGCTCATCGTGCGCACCTCCCTGTAATTTCAGCTCCTAACGCATCTTCGCACGACTTTCGCCGTGGCGTTGACCTTGATCTTCAATCACTGCGTCCAGCCAGGCTGAGAACGCGAATGCCGGGTCTAAAGCCCGGCGCTACGATAACCCGTTTTTCAATCACCCAATCGCAATTCGCCCAACCGCCAATTTTCAAAACACCCCTCATCCGCATGGAATCTCAAATTCCAGATTCAAGATTGCAGATGCGCCCTCCGGGTTTCAATCGCAAATTACAAATCTCAAATGGCCAACCGCAGATCACAAATCGCCTTTGGTGGAGTGGTAGAATAGGCGGCATGCAAAAAATCACGCCGCACCTGTGGTTTGACAGCCAGGCGAAGCAGGCGGCTGACTTCTACACGTCGGTGATTCCCGGCTCGCGAATCACCCGCGCCGTCAAGCTGCACAACACGCCTTCGGGCGATTGCGACCTGGTCTGGTTTGAGCTGGCGGGGCAGCCGTTCGCGGCCATCAGCGCCGGGCCGCTATTCAAATTCAACCCGTCGGTTTCGTTCCAGGTGAAGTGCGGCGCCAAACAGGAAGTGGACGCGCTGTGGCAGAAGCTTTCGGAGGGCGGCAAGGCCCTCATGCCGCTCGATGCCTACCCATTCAGCGAGCGCTTTGGGTGGGCGCAAGACCGCTTCGGGCTTTCCTGGCAGGTGATTTATATGGGCGGCGAAATCAGCCCGCGCATCACTCCCATGCTGATGTTTGTGGGCGCGGTGTGCGGCAAGGCGGAAGAAGCCATCAACTTTTACGCTTCGGTTTTCAGCGCGCCGCCGCCGGCGGTCCTCGCGCGCTACGGCCAGGGCGCGGAACCCGATCGCGAGGGCAGCGTGCAATTCGCGCGCTTCACGCTGCTGGGCCGGGAATTCGCGGCCATGGATTCCGCGCGCGGGCACAACTTCGCTTTTAATGAAGCCATCTCCTTTCTCGTGCCCTGCGACACGCAGCAGGAAATCGACGCTCTGTGGGCAAAGCTTTCCGCCGACCCGCGCGCCGAGCAGTGCGGCTGGCTCAAAGACAAGTACGGCCTCTCCTGGCAGATTGCGCCCACCATCCTCAACGAGTTGATGTCGAGCCCCGACCCGAAACAGGTGGCGCGCGTCACCCAGGCCTTCCTTAAAATGAAAAAATTCAATATCGCGGAATTGCAGCGCGCCGCCGGCGAGTGAGCGAAGCAAGCGCACGCGATCAGGAACAGGACATGACCAAAACAGAAATCGCCGAAACTTTTCTCAAACTCGCGTCATCCGGCCAGGTGCGGGAAGCCTTTGCCTGGCACGTACACTCGCAGTTTCGCCATCACAATGCCTACTTCAACGGCGACCGCGAATCGCTTCTGAGGGGCATGGAGCGGAACGCGAAGCAGTTTCCTGAGAAAACCTACCGTACCCTGCGCGCCGTTGAGCAGGGCGACCTGGTGGCCGTCCACGGAAGAGTGGTTATGTCGCCGGAATCGCAGTGGTCGGTCATCCACATCTTCCGCTTTGAAGGCAACCTGATCATCGAGGAGTGGGAAGCCTCGCAGGAAGCCTTCCCGGATTCTCCCAACGAAAACGGAATTTTTTGAAGGAGCCGGCAGAAAGCAGGCGCCAGTGAAACGCTCGGGATTTCCGTATCGATATCTCCTCTTTATTCCCGCCATCGGATTCCTCGTCGATGCGTTAAGGCACCGATACATATGGCCGGGGAATTATCAGCCAATGAATCCCAGGTTTTTCATGGTGCTTTGGACCAACTCGAGGGAAGGCCGGGACGCCTGGATCATGCTGATCTGTTTCATACTCATTGGCCTGCTGGATCGACGGGCAGCGGGGAAAAAAGACCTCGAAGAGTGAAGCCCAAGCGGCGCTCCGGGCGGATGAAGGCGGGAGGCAGAAGGCAGAAAGCAGTCGGGAGTCGCGGGTCGGCAGTCGGGAGTCGGGGAAACTGAATTGTGAAACCGCCTCGTTAAGCCGCCCCGTATGCGACGCCGATTCATATTTTGTTAGGTTAACGCTTCCTTGGCACAACTCATAGGGAAACACGCCGTCGAAACACCCTCGCAGCCGCGGAGCGCGCGGTCGTATTATTAGAATCTGATTAATACACGATGAGTAAGAAAACCCTTGACTCTTTGTCCGCCGGCATGTATGAAGATTGCCACCGGTAGTGGAGCGGCTATGCCGGTATTTCCCGCGCACGAAGGGCCAAAGGAGACTGAGATGAATACGAATGGGAACATCGCACGCAGGGGCGCGCTGCCGTTTTTGTCCGCTCTGATCGCAATGATAAGCCTGGCGGCGAGCGCCAGCGCTACAACCTGGTATGTGGGTCCGACCCGCACTTACACGACGCCCTGCCAGGCCATCGCTGTGGCGGCGGCCGGCGACACGATCTACATTGACTATTCACCGTCCAACGCGCCGGGCGTCGGCTACTATGACGACACCTGCTCGTGGACCACCGACAACCTGACCCTGATCGGCGTGCCCAATTCGAATGGCGCCCGCCCGGTCCTCAACGCCGCCGGACTCACGGACACCTCGAGGACGGGGCATCTGGCGCTTCACAAGGGGATCTGGGTCCCGCAGGGAAGCAACACCGTGGTCGAGAACATGGAATTCGAAAACGCCGCGCTGAACAATAAAGACGGGGCGAACGGCGCCGGAATCCGCGAGGACGGGTCAAACCTTACCGTGCTGAATTGCTATTTCCATAACAATCAGGACGGCCTGCTGGAAAGCAACGTCGCCGGGAGCAACATTGTGATTGAAAATTCGGAGTTCTATCAGAATGGCGTCAGCGACAAAAAACTTACCAGCGGTTACGGGCAGACGCACAACCTTTATATCGGCCATTGCGCCTCGCTCTTGTTCGAATATAATTTTACCCATGATGCCAACGTCGGCCATTTGGTGAAGTCGCGCGCGGCGGTGAATTACATTCTTTACAACCGCATCACGGGGGAAAACGGCACCGACAGCTATGAGATTGACCTGCCCAACGGCGGCACTTCCTACGTGATCGGGAATGAGATCGAACAAGGTCCCAACTCTGGAAATTCCACGATGCTCAGTTACCTCGAGGAGGGCGTGAATTCCAACAATCCGGGATACGATCTCTACGTGGTCAACAACACCTTCGTCAACCAGCTCGGCAGCGGGACCTTCGTTGTGGCGGACTCGCCCGCCGTGCCGGCGCTGCTGGAAAACAACATCTTTTACGGCCCTGGCGCCATCACGGACCAGTCCAACGCGATCCAGACCACCAACTTTTCCGTGTCCAACAATCCTTCCATGTTCGTGAACTTCGCCAATTACAACTACGACCTCAGTTCCACTGCCGGATCGCCTCCCATCGATTCCGGCACAGCGCCCGAGAGCAGTTCCGAAGGATACTCCCTGGCTCCGATTTATCAATATGTTCAGCACACGGACGCGGCCGGCTTTGTCGAGTGCGAGCAGCCACGCATCACGGTCAACAACATCGATATCGGCGCTTACGAATTCGGAGGAGGTGGCGCCGTGACCTGCCCCGCGGGCATGTAAGCCGGGCCGGTTTATCGTAGAGGCGCCCTTCAGCGCGGCATGTGCCGGGCTGAAAGGAGAAAGGGCACGAGTTTACTCGTGCCGTAAGAATGCGACCACCAAGCGTCGGCTTCAGCCGCTGTCTTTTGCAAGAAGTGGTCGGGTAATATGTAATTCGAAATTGCTTTCAATTGCGCAATCAGCAATTTTCAAAAGCCCCCACACCCGGACGCTGCGCGCCCACCCTCTCCCCAAGGGAGTCTGTGTGACAACCTGGATTGACGGATTTGTATAATGCTGGGGAGAGGAGGCGAGAGAATGAAATTTCTTCCTTACAATCCCGACCAGGGGTATCTGCTACCCCCCAATGTGAAGGACGTGTTAGGCGAGAAGCAC
>DASSJE010000475.1:0-8562 GCA_035691365.1 Terriglobia bacterium | reverse complement strand
TCCGCCCGAATGGGGCAGACCAGCAGGGGAAGTTCAAAAGCTGATTGAACCTGGATGTTCATCAGGTCTTTTTCAGTCGTGAGAAAAGCTACCGCACCCCTTTCTTTCGCGGTCCTGCTGAGGCGCTGGACGTCTTCCTGGGAATAAACGTGGTGGTCGCGGAAGGCCATTTCAGCCGCCGGATTGAAGCCCCACCGCCGCAGGTCTGAAAAGAAGGCGGAGGGGTTGCCAATGGCGCAAAAAGCGCAGATCGGCCTGCCCCGGTAATCTTCAATCTCGACACCAGGCCGGCAGTCTGCCCGGATCAGGCCGCGGTGCCTCATCGCGCAATGGAAAATGGGCGCCCGGAGATTGAATTCTCTCACCTGATTTTCCGTGGCGGCAGGGTCCTGGATTTCTGTCCGTGTGAGGACGATGACGTCCGCTTTCGACAGGGCCCGCAACGGCTCTCGCAGCCGCCCGGCGGGAAACACGGAGCCGCGCAGAACGTCCTGCGTGACGTCAATGGCGACGAGGTCAACGTCACGTGCGAGACCGAGGTGCTGGAAACCGTCATCGAGGATGTGGACCTCCACGCCGAAGTGCGCTTCAGCAAACTGCCCGCCACGAAAACGGTCTTTGCAGATGACAATCGGAACCTGGGGCAGAGCGCGGGCCAGCAGCGCCGGTTCGTCGCCGACGGTCCGCGCGTCGGGATTTCTCTCCGGACCGGGTTCCAGGGCGATGAGGTCGGCCCCTCGGTCGCGGCGGTAGCCCCGCGTGAGGATTGCGGGTTTCCGGCCTTCGCGGAGCAGGACATCCGCTACCGCGGCCACCAGCGGCGTCTTGCCGCTTCCGCCGAGCGTGAGATTGCCCACGCTGATGACGGGCCGTGAAAGGCGCCTGGACGTCAGCCAGCCGTGCTGGTAGGCCGTGCGGCGCAGGCCCACCCCTGCGCCATAAAGTCCGGCAAGAGGTGTGAGCGAACGGTTCATCAACTGACTCAAGGCAGCCTTGAAACGGTGGTTTGCGGCGTGCCGAGCCATTCCTCCATCTGGCCGAGGATGCGTGCGGTGGCGCCTGCCTGCCGGCGAACGACCTCTCTGGCCCTTTCCCCCATACGGCGAGCGTCGGCAGGATGGTCGAGCAGGTGGAGAACGGCATCCGCAAGGCCGGCGGCGTCGGCTACTTGAATAGCGCCGCCTGCACCGAGAAAAAAAGCTGCCACGTCGCGAAAGTTGTTCATGTGGGGACCAAACAAAATCGGTTTCGCCCAGAAGGCCGGCTCGACGACGTTATGGCCGCCGGTGGGAACCAGGCTGCCTCCCACAAACACAACGTCCGCCACTCCTGCTACTTCGGCAAGTTCGCCAATGGTGTCAAGCAGCAGGATTTCAGTGTGGGCGAGGCTGCGCCGGAATTCGTCTTCGTTTTCCGGCAGGCTCGTGCGACGTACGGCGCTGAGCTGCCGCGACTCCAGCATCGCCGCGACCTCATCAAATCGGGCGGGGTGGCGCGGCGCGAGGACCATGATCGCATGGGGATGCTTTTCGTGGATGCGCCTCCAGGCATCCAGCACAAGGGGTTCTTCTCCCCGCATCGTGCTGCCAGCCACAAAAACCGGGCTTCGGCCTTCCGCGGCGAGGGCCTCTTTCATGCTTGCGCCAAAACTTCCGAACTGCGGCGCGCGGCCATCGAACTTGAGGTTACCGGTCACCACCAGGCGGTCCGGACGGGCTCCCAGTTGTTCAAAGCGTTCGGCATCGGCTGGCGTTTGGGTACAGATTCGAGCGATATCCTGAAGCACATGGCGCATGAAAGGACGGCCCATCCGGTAGCCGGGAAACGAGCGGTCAGAAACGCGCGCATTCACCAGCATCGTCCGGCAACCGAATTCCCTGGTCGCCCTCAGCAGATTGGGCCACAGCTCCGTTTCGACGATGACCAGAACGGAAGGGCGGATGTGGCGCAGCACGCGCCGCACGGCAAACTTCCAATCGAAGGGCAGGTAAAACCGGCCCGCGATGTCCGGCAGCCTCTTTTCGCCGGCCTCCCGCCCTGCAGCGGTGACGCTGCTGAGGAAGATTTTCCGCTCCGGATGGCGCTGTTGAATTTGCTTCACCAGCCCTGCGACGGCGAGGGTTTCACCCAGGGAGACGGCATGAATCCAGATGGCGCCCGGGGCTTGCTGGCGGATGCCAGGGGGCAGCTTGCCCAGACGCTCGCGCCAGCCGCAAAGTTCTTTTCGCCCTCGGTGTCGAAAGATGTAGTACGGCGCCATGAGCGCGAGGCCGAGGCTGAATAAAATGCTGTATAGTCGGTACATGCGAGGATATGGGCAGCGCGGGAACCAAGGGCTTTCAGTGCAACCAGAGCCAATTATAAGTTGAAACGGGAAGAATCGCCATCACAACAAACGGCAGGGCGGGGCACTGGTTACCAAAGGAAGGGCCTTCACCCTTGAGGGCGGGAGAGATGAGAGGCGTCACGCCAGGTGGCGCCCCCCCTGAAAATGCCCGGACTGGTGCTACTTCTGGTAATACTTGGCGTTGGTTTCAATAAAACTTTGCCATTTCTCCGGAAGGTCGTCCTGAGGGAAAATTGCCGAAACCGGGCAGACCGGGACGCAGGCCCCGCAATCGATACACTCCACAGGGTCGATATACAGCATTTCTGATTCCTCGAAGTTTGCCTCGTCTTTGCGAGGGTGGATGCAATCCACCGGGCAGACATCCACGCAGGCAGTGTCCTTCGTACCGATGCAAGGCTCAGCGATGATATAGGCCATTCTAGCTTCCTCCGCTATTGATTCCGAGGTGCAGGGTTGCGCCTCGTCTGAACTTAAGTTAATTGACGATCAAGAAGAATGCGACGACTTAAGTCGGCGTCCGGACAGCAGCGCGGAAATTCCATCAAAGCCAAACCGCCATTATACCGGAACCAGGAGAAGTTCTTGCCGCTTTCGTGTGGGGAGTTTAGGATGTGATAGTCCTTTATGACCTGGCTGGATGCCATCGCGACGCTGCGCCGTGTCCCCTTTTTTGCAGTTCTCGGGGAAGAGGACCTTCGCCGCCTGGCCGGCCACTGCGTGGTGAGGACCCTTCAGAAGGAAGAACTGTTGTTTGCCGAAGGCGACCGCTGCGATGGCATGTATGTTGTTCAATCCGGCGCCATCAAGGTTTTCAAGATGGCGGACACCGGCCGCGAGCAGGTGCTGGTGATTGAGCGCGCGGGTTCGACAGTGGGAGAATTGCCGGTGTTTGACGGCGGTAACCTGCCGGCTTCCGCGGCGGCGCTGGAAGACTCCAGCCTGCTCTTCCTTCCCAAACGCGAATTTCTGGCCTTGTGCCGGCAGAACTCTGAAGTTGCGTTTGCCGTCATCCGGTCGCTGGCGTGGCGGTTTCGGTATATGACCGCGCTGGTGGAAGAGCTTTCGCTGAAGGAGGTGAGCCACCGGTTGGCGCGCTTCCTGCGTGACCGGGCGCTGGCGGTTGGGATTCGAACCAAACGTGGCGTGGAGTTTCCGCTGGAAGAAACCAATCAGCAGATCGCCGCCGAAATCGGGACCGTCCGTGACCTGGTTTCCCGGAACCTCCGGCGGCTGGTGGACCGCAAAATCATCAAAATGGAACGTCGCAAAGTGATTGTGCTGAACATGGCCGATCTGGAAGACCAGGTTGCGGGCTCCAAACGCGCATCAGGATAGCGCGGGAAAATCCCGCATCGCTTTCAAATTTTTGCCTGGCTTCCTCCTCTTGAAAAATCTTCTCGCACTGAAATTGATCGTGTGATTTCCGTCTTGCTTTCGCTCGCTTTCTGCCCGTACCCTATATACCTGTTTTTCATCACATAAGGAGTGAACGTGAACGCAGAAATGGCGCGTCTGGTTGTTTTCACCGAGAAGGAAGAGGGGCCTGTCTGCGGGCTGGATGAGAAGGTGATCTCCGACGCCGGTGGCGCCGTTCGATGCGGCAGAGCAGCCTCGCTGGCCGACCGCATAACCATGGCGAGACAGGCCGAAGTCCTGATAGCGAGCACAGCCGCCGTGGGCCGCGATTTTCTGCGGGAACTCCCCCGGTTGAAGGGGATCGTGCGAACCGGGATTGGATACGATTCCGTCGACCTCGACGCCGCCACCGAGCTCGGGATCGCAGTGGCGAACGTGCCAGTGTTTTGTCAGGACGAGGTGGCTGAGCACGCGCTTGGCCTGCTGCTCGCCGTGGCCCGCAAGATCGTCCGGGCCGACCGGCTGACCCATGAGGGCAAATGGGTTCCAGGAATCCAGGAACGCATGCTTCCCATCCGCCGGTTGAGGGGCCTGACGCTGGGCCTCGTGGGTTTCGGCCGGATTGCGCAGACTTTTGCGGGTATGGCTAAGGCTCTTGGGTTCAGGGTGGCGGCCACCGATCCCTACGTGGCGCCCGAGGTTTCACGGGAGGCAGGCGTAGACCTGATGCCACTTGAAGAATTGCTGCCGCAGTCGGATATCGTTTCTCTGCACGTTCCGCTCACGGCTGAGACCCGTTACCTGATTGACGCGGGTTCCATTCAACTCATGAAGCGCGGGGCCATTTTGATCAACACGGCGCGCGGTCCAGTGGTGAACGAAGTTGCATTGGAAAAAGCACTTGCGGATGGCCACCTGGGCGGCGCAGGCCTGGACGTAATGGAAACTGAACCTGCCAAAATCTCACATCCCCTTTTGCATTTTGACAACGTAGTGGTAACGTGCCACTACGCTTCCTGCAGCCTGGAGGCCTATGCCGACTTGCGCCGCGGCATTTCGGAACAAGCGGCCCAGATCCTGCGAGGCGAGTTTCCCCGGCACCTTGTCAATAGACGGGTGAAAGACCTGCCCCAGTGCAGGTTGCGGAATAAAAGTATGCAAGCTTAAGGCATCGCGGTAAACATTCAAATTTTGTAACACGAAAGTGCAACAAGGATGCTCGGCAGCCAGAAGAGGAAATATCGCAGGCTGAAAGTTGTCCTGGCAGGCAAAGTGGCTGCGAAAGCTGTGGGCGATCTCAAGTCCCTGATCAATGTCCCTGTGTCAATTTCGCCATTCCCGGTAAATCATGAAGATCCCCGTATGCTCAAAGCCCTGGCGACCGCCGATGTTGCAGTGGGCCATTTCTTTACCGAAGGCATGGCCCGCGCGTGCCCCGGCCTGAAGTTGCTTCAAGCCCCCAATGCGGGGATTGACTCCTTCAGGACAGACCTGCTTTCGACGCGGACCACGGTGGCCAATGCCTACTTCCATGGCCCGGCCATTGCAGAGTACGTGTTGATGATGGTCCTTGCCCTAAGCCGGAACCTGATGAATATGGATGCATGGTTCCGGAGGGGAAGCTGGCAAGGTTCGTGGACCACGGGCGAGGTTCCCGTCGCAGAAGTGCTTGGGACAAGCCTGGGGCTGGTGGGTTATGGCACTATCGGGCGTGAAGTGGCCGGCCGGGCGCTGGCGCTGGGAATGTCCATCAAGGTCATCAGCGCTCATCCCCCGAAACGAAAGCCGCGAGACGTGGACTTCTGGAAAGGGCCGGCTGCGCTGTCGCAGCTCCTGAAAGAATCCGATTACGTCGTTCTTGCCTGCCCGTTGAATAAAGGCACGCGAGGCTTGATGGGGCCGCGCGAATTCGAGCAGATGAAGCACAGCGCGTTCCTCATCAACGTGGCGCGCGGCGCTGTGGTGCAAGAAGGGGCCTTATATCGCGCGCTGAAGGACCGCCGCATTGCGGGCGCAGCCATCGACGTCTGGTACCAATACCCGACGGACGGCGAGCGCGGCCGCCCTTCGCGTTTTCCGTTCCACAAGTTGGACAACGTTGTGATGACTCCGCACGTGTCCGGCTGGATGCTGGGCACCCGCCGAAAGCGCCTTCAACTGGTGGCTGAAAACATCAACCGCCTGGGTGCAGGAAAGCCCCTGCTGAACGTGGTGCAAGGGCCACACAAACACAGCCGGGCAGAATGGAGCAAGGCCCGTTGAAATTCACCATGAAAGCGTGCGTCAAGGGTTGGCTGGGTGCATCCGCGGCAGGCGCTCTTCCACTGACGGCAGAGGTGGCAACGGCGCGTGCGGCTCGGTCTGGTACCAGTAGGCCACGGAGTAGTAATTGTCGCTGCGGTCGTCGGCGGTTCCGTGCTCGATGGTTGCGCGCAGGGATTTGGTGAAAGTGATCGGTGAATCGAGATGGAAGCGGTAAACCGACCATCGCGCTCCCTGGCGTTCCGGCCCGACGACGGGAGCGCCGAACAGCCCGTAAGCGAACGGCTTTCCGCCAAAGTCCCAGGCGCCTAGGAAATAGTCTTCGGTCCCCGTGCCGTTGACGGACGGCAGCTTCTCACCGTCAATAAAAAACATGTCATCGCCTTCGCCCCACCAGCCGTCCTGGTTTTCGAGCACTGACATGGTGACGCCCACAAACTGTCCGCGCCCTTTGGCATCGACCCACACGTAATTGTTCTTGCCGTCGAGGTTCTTGCCGTCGCTTTCGATCGCCGTGCACGGAGCGCACTGATTGTATTCCGCGTGGAAATAGAGCGTCTCGGCCGGCAGGGGCTTGGAATACGCGCGGTAATCGATATTGAAATAGAGGGCTTCGATGGCGTCATGCCCTTCGTTGGTGACGGTGATGCGGGCATGCTTTTTGAACGGCATGGGGAAAAAACTGTTCAGCGCCTTTGCTTCTCCCACGGCCAGCGGGACCGACTGGTAGGCAAAGTAATCACCCAGGCCCAGCCCGAAAAAGTCGCCAATGGGCGCCTCGACGCTGGGATTGGTTTCGCCGTCCCAGTAGATGCGCAGGACGATTTTCTTGAGGTGATAGAGTTCGGGATCAGCAATGGTGAACCAGACGTGGGTGATGACGCCAGGGCCTAGCTCATCCAGAACGGTAAACGTCTGGCCAGGGGCAACGTGGCGATAATCTTCGTTGCCGCCCGTGCGATCATAGCTGGAGACGCGCTTCAAAACGTAAGAATGGGGCACAGGGAGCTGGCCGAGCCAGTCGCTGAAATTCTGGGCCAAGGCAAGTGTTGCCAGGGCGAGCATCAGGACGAAGGGCATGGCTTTCCGCATCGGTTCCTCCAAATTGCCCTGAAGTTCGGAAAAAAGAGTGCGTCGAGATTCTACCACGGCCTACGCGGGAAAGGCGTGCGCCCCCGTTGCTTGCTCTGGCGGGTGGTTTATACTCAATTCAGGACGCGGCGGGAAGGCTTATGAATTTTCAGATCCGGCCGCAGGAACATCCGGTTCAAAATCGATGAAGATGTATCCCCAGGCTGTTTCCTCAAGAGCGCGGGTGCTGAACAGCGCCACCAATTCGCTGGTGAAAGTGTTTCGCCGAGGGCTTGCAGAAGGGCTGACTCGCGACGGGTGGCTTTGTGGCGAAGGGCCGCACTTTCTTGAAGAGGCGCTTAAGCCCGGCTCGCAGGCGATCGTCCACAGCGTGCTGGTATCGGCCGAAGCGGCGGAAAAGCATCAGGCGCTGCTGGCGCGACTTCCGGCGGAATCGGAATTGGCGCAAATACCCGAGCGGCTGTTCAGTCAGATCACCAGCACCCGGACGCCGCAGGGCGTTGCGGCGATTGTTGAACTGCGGGCCCACGACCTGAAGGCTGTGGCCGCATCCCGGAGCAGTGTTCTTGTGGTCGCCTGCGGTCTGCAGGACCCGGGCAACATGGGAACCGTCATCCGCAGCGCCGACGCCCTGGGGGCCACAGCAGTCGTTGCATTTGCGGGGACGGTGAGTCCTTTTAATCCCAAATCTGTCCGGAGCTGCGCCGGGTCGATTTTCCGGATGCCTGTGTTTGCGAGCCAGAAGCCGGAAGATGTTTTCAAAATTCTGCGCGATTCGAAAGTGCGTATTCTGGGCACGGACCCGAGGAGCGCCGTCGCTTTGTCCGGCGTGGACCTGCGCGGGCCGATTGCCCTGCTGGTAGGGCAGGAGGCGGCGGGCCTGCCGCCGGAGATTGCACGCGAAGCCGGCGAGCTTCTCAGCATTCCGATTCGCGCAGAAGCCGATTCGCTGAACGCCGCAACGGCCACGGGAATTTTTCTTTACGAAGTTGCGCGGCAACGGAAATTCCAATACCAGCCATGAGCCTGTTTGAAGCACAGCCTTCCGAAACACAGGAGCGGGGGCGGCGGCCGCTGGCAGACCGCATGCGGCCCGAGACGCTGGAGGAGTACGTCGGCCAGCTTCACATCCTGGGGCCTGGCAAGGCGCTGCGGCGGCAGATTGAGCGTGACGAGCTGGCGTCGATGATTCTGTGGGGGCCGCCGGGATCAGGCAAGACCACGCTGGCAATGATTGTAGCGCGCAAAACCAAGAGCGACTTTGTGCGCTTCAGCGCCGTGCTTTCTGGCATTCGCGAAATCAAAGACGTTATGGCGGCAGCCGAGAGGACGCGGCGTTTCGGTCGGCGTACCATTCTTTTTGTGGATGAAATCCATCGCTTCAACAAAGCGCAGCAGGACGCCTTTTTGCCTTACGTCGAACGAGGAGATATTGTGCTGATCGGCGCCACCACCGAGAATCCGTCGTTTGAGGTAAACGCGGCGCTGCTGTCGCGCACCAA
>DASSJE010000474.1:0-2218 GCA_035691365.1 Terriglobia bacterium | reverse complement strand
CGGTTTTCTGTACAACCTTCAGCCCTTACGACTTCGAAGATCCCGGATTTGCCCAGCGCACGATCCGCCAGCTCGATGCCGACTTCGCGCACGGAGCAGTCGCGGTCAAGATCTATAAAGTCATGGGCATGGAGATGAAATCGAAAGCGAGGAAATACGTGATGCCCGACGATCCTGCGTTCGAACCCGTCTATCAGTCGATTGCCGCCCATAATCGCACTGTAGTCGCCCACATCGCGGAGCCGGATTCTTGCTGGCAGCCGCCAAACCCCGCCAGCCCCGACTACTCGTACTACCAGCAGCATCCGGAGGAATACGCTTACCTTCATCCCGAGTGGCCCTCGAAAGCCGCCATCCTCTCGGCGCGGGATCACTTTCTCGAAGAGAATCCCAAGCTACGGGTAGTTGGCGCGCATCTGGGCAGCATGGAAACCAAGGTCGATGAGATCGCGAAGCGCTTCGATCGCTATCCGAACTTTGCCGTCGACACGGCGGCCCGCATTGAATACCTGATGATCCAACCGCGCGATAAAGTGCGGGCGTTCCTGATCAAATACCAGGACCGAGTCCTCTACGGGACCGATCTCGTAGTCATGCCAAAAGACGATACAGAAAAGGCGCTCGCGGAATGGAACGACACCTATGCCCGCGATTGGAAATTCTTTGCCACGAACAAGACGATCGAGCTTAAGGGCCGCAAGGTCCAGGGTCTCGAGTTGCCGGAACCTGTTCTACGGAAGCTCTACCACGATAACGCAGTACGCTGGTTTCCAGGAATTGTTGCAGGTGCGGGTGCGCGCTGAGTACGCGACCACCGAGCAAGTCGTTTACGATCTCAGCCGCGACGGCGCGCGTTTGCCTCGGCGGATTTCGGCACAACTGACATACTGTGGGTCACGAACAACGGAGACTCAAAAGATCCCCTCACGAACAATTAAATTGGAACGTAGTGCCGTAGAGTTCGTCTTGCACGGCGAGCAGCAGGCCTCGCACAGGATTCGCCCGTCCGCGCCGGCTTCAACCTGCCCCATGTCTGCGCGTGCTAAGCTGGTGCACTTCTCATGCAAACACCGGAAAACCGGAGCGGCCGCCCAAAGCAAAGTTCCGTGCGCTGGTTCATTGCCGGCATGGTGGGCGCATTTGCATTCGTGAGTTATATCGAACGAATGAACATTTCCGTGGCGGCGGAATTGATGATGCCCGATCTTGGGCTCACCAAAATCCAAATGGGTCAGGTGTTCAGCAGTTTTCTGGTGGGATATGCCATATTCCAGGTTCCAGCCGGGAACTTAGGGGACGTCATCGGGCCAAGAGTGACGCTCGCGCTGGCCGCGCTGTTGTGGGGGTGCGCGACAATTTTCACGGCCGTACTCGCAAACATTTTTGTCGCCGGAAGCGCGTCATTGCTGATGGCATTGGTGGCTGTGCGATTCCTGTTGGGAGCTTCCGAGGGCGCTACCTTTCCGGTAGGAAGCCGGGCCATCCGCAACTGGACACCGCCCCGGGAACGCGCCTTTGGCAATGCTTTCATGATGGCCGGAAGCGCATCGGCAGCGGCAGTGTCGGCGCCGCTGGTGTCATGGCTGATGTTGCGCTTCGGCTGGCGTCCCGCGTTTTATATCACGTCCGTCCTTGCCTTTGGCATCGCATTGCTTTGGTACGCATTGGCAACGGACTATCCCCGCGATCATCGCAGAGTGAGCCCGCGAGAATTGGAGGTGATCGGTAATTTTTCTGGCGAGCCCGCACAAAAGCATTCATCGTTATCCGAGCTTCTGACCGATCGGGATATATTGTTTCTTTCGATCAGCTATACCTGCGAAGGGTACGTTCTATTCATTTTTGTATTCTGGCTCTATATCTACCTGGTGGAAGTGCGGGGATTCAGCATGCTCAACGGAGGCTTGGTGGCGAGCCTGCCATGGCTGACGGCACTGGTGTGCACACCCCTGGGTGGACTGCTGTGTGACCGGATCAGCGAGAAGCGCGGACGATTTGCCGGCGCCCGGGCCGTGATTACGCTGGGATATGGACTGTCTGGACTCCTGCTGTTTGCCGCCGCCAAATTGAACGGCCGGGCCGCTGCCGTTGCCGCACTCTGTATCAGCGTGGGCGCGCTTTATTTCGCAGAGCCCGCATTCTGGGCCACCGCCGTCCATCTCTCGCGGGAAAGGGCGGGCACGGTTTCTGGAATCATGAACACTGCGGGAATATTAGG
>DASSJE010000473.1:0-23214 GCA_035691365.1 Terriglobia bacterium | reverse complement strand
AGGAATTTCGCAAGCGTTGGAACAAGCTGATGGCACACAGTGTCGGCTCATCCCGCAGACCAGGTGCTCTCTGAGCTGACGTTTGCCGGAAAGAGAAAAGAGCCCGTTCCTGATTCGCGGAACCCGACTCAAAGTCTGCACAACATCGGCGAAGATAATGAGGTAAGTAGAGAAGCCAGAATGAGACTTCTGCTCGAGGACGGGTTCTCAGTTGAAAAAGGGACGGGAGTGGGAAGGTACACCCAAAACCTTGCGCGAGAGCTCGGCAAATATCCTGGTGTCAAGATTCTTCCGCCGCCAGCAAGGAAACTGGTGCGAAAAATTCGACCATCCAGCATCAGGCGTATCGCTTATGCAGCCTGGCTGGAATCTGCTTTCCAAATTGAACTTAAGAAGCTTGAAGCTGACGTGGTCCATTTTACCAATTACCTTGTGCCGCGACGCCGAAAGTCCAGGGCCCGTTATATTGCGTCTGTACACGATTTGACTGCATGGAAACTGCCGGAAGCCCTACCGTCCATGTACGCGAGGTATATTCGGAAAGCCATCTTGAGGGCCGTGGATGTCGCAGACCTCATTCTCTGCCCCTCAGAATCGATTAGAAAGGAGGTCATCGAGCATTTCAATCTTGCGAAAGAAAGGGTTGGAGCCGCATGGAACGGGGACTCGCATCTGCCGCAAATTCCTTCTGAAAGACAGGAGGAACTTCGCCGCCGTCTGGGCAGCCGACTGGGCCTTCACAAGCCTTTTATCCTTTTCGTCGGGACGCTGGAACGCCGGAAGAATGTGACCACCCTGGTGGCGGCCTTTGCCCGCGTAGCCGCTGAGTTAGATCTTCAGTGCGTGATGGTGGGGAAGACTGGATACGGCTTTGCCGAAATCAAGAGTTCCGTTAACCGCCAGAAATGCCGCGAGCGTTATATTCTGCCCGGGTTCGTGACAGACGAGGAATTGGCCCTGCTTTACACTCAAGCCGAGCTCTTTGCTTTTCCCTCCTGGTATGAGGGTTTCGGAACTCCACTCGTTGAGGCCATGTGCTTCGGGCTGCCCATCGTCGCCTCGCGCATCCCTTCGACTGAGGAGGTCGCGGCTGAAGCGGCGGTTTATTATGACGACCCGGGAGACCACGAGTCGCTGGCTGCAAAAATGATTGAAGTCCTTAGTGACCCTGAGATGAGGTGTGGATTGTCTGCGCGCGGAAAGCAACGGGCAGAAAAATTTAGTTGGGAAAATCTGGCGAGAATGCACATTGACGCCTACCAGACCAGTTTGAACAGGCCGTGATTGGTCCGATTGGTGCGCCAAACTCCAGTCAGTTCATAGAGTAAAGTCCGGGAAATCTCATGAAAGAGTTCATTGCATACGCCACATAAGGCGCAGATTGACGGTCTTTGGGGTGTATGCTAGTCTGTTAATTTGTGTGAGTCACACCGGAAGTTCTTGCCCCTGACCGGACGTTTCACCACTTTTCTGATCCTCCTTGCCGTGGTGATTGGGGGATGGGATTGCGCGGTTAAGCGCACAATCCGTCTTACTCCTCCACCAGTTTCAGCCCCCCCAAGGCAAGCCAGTGCTGCCGAGCTTGTCAAAGACGTTGCCGCCTGGAGCAAGGACATTACGACGCTGACGGCGGCCGTTGAATTCACACCGACGACGGGATCAATTTATACAGGGGTTATCAAAGAGTACCAGAACGTCCACGGCTTTATCCTGTTGAAAAGACCGGCCATGATCCGAATTATTGGGCAAGCGCCCGTAGTGAAGACAGAAATCTTCGATATGGTCTCCGACGGCCTGCAATTCCAGGTTTCGATACCGCCGAAGAATGAGTTCATTGTTGGAAAAAGTAACTATCAGGGCTCCGCCCAAAAGCCCCTGGAGAACCTCCGGCCCTCGCATATCCTGGAAGCACTTATCATTCCTCCCATCGACGAAACAAAAGAGAAGTTCTTTCGTGAGGAAACTCAGACCCCCACGGGTGAGTACTATTATGTCCTCGACATCGTTGAGCCTGATGCCACGGGGGAGTTGCAACTGGAGCGGAAGGTATGGTTTGATCGCGCCAATCTGGGGATTTCACGTCTCCAGATTTACGGGGACGGAGGCGCTTTGGTTGAAGACGTCAGCTATGCCGACTACCGCGATTTCCAGGGAATCCACTATCCTGGCCAAATCACATTGAATCGGCCTGAAGAAGGCTACTCGTTAACGATAACGGTAGAGAAGGCAACCTTCAATCAATCCATTCCGCCAGAAAAGTTTGTGCTGCACAAACCACCAAATGCAACCCTGCTTAGACTGGGCGGGAATCAGTAGCCAAAGGAGCATCGTGGTTAACAGGATGATCTTCGAGAACATTCTCCACCGGCCGATCAGGACCCTGGTGAGTATGCTGGCCGTGGCCATTGAAGTGGGGATGGTGATGCTCGTTGTGGGAATGACTCAAGGCATGCTGCATGAGACCGCCAAGCGAGTTCAGGGAGTCGGCGCAGACATAATGGTCCAGCCTCCCGGCGCATCCATGTTTTTTGGACTGACCCAAGCCCCCATGCCGGTCCAAATAGGCGACCATCTTGCACAGATTCCCCACGTCCTCGCCGTAACTCCGGTCTTATTTCTATTTAACGCACACGGTGGCATCAATCTTATCTATGGCGTTGATATGCCAACCTTTAAACAAGTAAGTGGAGGCTTCATCTTCCTCAAAGGTGGTCCCTTCCAACACCCCTACGATATTCTTGTTGACGACTGGTACGCCCGGGCAAATAACGTAAAAGTGGGTTCGACGCTCAATTTTCTGAACAACAACTTTCGTGTAGCCGGGATCGTTGAACACGGAATGGGGGCCCGACTGTTCATTCCATTATCTACAGCCCAGGACTTAACCGGCGCACGCGATAAGGCATCGATTTTCTTTGTGAAGTGTACAGACCCGGGCTATACGCATGCCGCCATAGACTCCATGAAGGGATTGCTCCCGAAGTACCAACTTCGATCGATCAAAGAGTACATGTCCTTGATGACTTCGAACGACCTTCCCGCGCTGAATGCCTTTATTACGGCCATGATTTCAGTAGCAGTGGGCATCGGCTTTCTGGTCATTTTTCTGTCGATGTATACCACAATTACTGAAAGGACGCGCGAAATCGGTATTTTAAAGTCACTGGGGGCAGGCAAAAGGTATATCATAAGTGTGATATTGCGTGAGGCCGGCCTGCTCAGCATTATCGGCATCGTCACAGGATATGTCGGGACGTGGCTGGCAAGAAAAGTCATTGTGGCAACGTTCCCTACTTTAACAGTTGAATTAACTGTGCACTGGGCGATCTGGGCGGGGTTGCTGGCCATTGGAGGTTCTCTACTGGGCGCCTTCTACCCGGCAATTCGCGCGGCCCGGCTTGATCCCGTGGATTCGTTGGCTTACGAATAGGAGACTTCTGGAGATCAATGGGATCAGTTTTTTTGGAAACAGCACAGGACCAAACCAGGGGAATAAACCTAATTGGCGGTATGGAACCAATCATCGCAACGGATAACCTGACAAAAACCTATCGAGTCGGGAAAGTAGATGTTCCGGCATTGCGCGGTGTAGACCTTGTCGTCCAGGAGGGGGAGTTCCTTGCAGTTGTGGGTCCTTCAGGTTGCGGCAAGTCAACCTTGCTGCACGTTTTAGGGGGATTAGCACGCCCGACCGGCGGCCGGGTGCTGGTGGATGGAAACAATTTCACTCTTATGAACGACGCAGAACGGACCAAATTTCGCCGCCATAAGATTGGATTCGTCTTTCAGAGATATAACCTGCTGCCGACGTTAACGGCGAGGCATAACATTGCGATCGCACAACACATCCAGGGTGACGGCTTTAATCCTCACCGATTTGAATCGGTTGCGGAAATGCTGGGCATCAAGGATAAACTCGATCGCAAACCATATGCACTTTCCGGCGGGGAGCAGCAGCGCGTGGCCATCGCACGAGCGGTGATCTGCGAGCCCAAGCTCCTGCTTGCTGATGAACCAACCGGGAATCTCGACACTGAAAACTCGCAGGTTGTGCTGAATATGCTGCGAATCCTGAACCGGGACTTCCGTCAGACGATCCTGATGATTACCCACAATCCGGAAGCGGCCTCGGTAGCCGATCGGATCGTTCGAATGCGAGACGGCCGGGTCGTTTCCGATTGAATCTTCTGGGTTTCGCCGTTATCTTACTCATTAATAAAGTGATATGGCACCAAGCACCCAGTTCCGCGAGCCAACCGTTTCGCGCCCCGGGAACCGGGTGGCGGAACACACGAGTTCCTCGCTTCGATCCAGACTCAGACTAGTCATCAGAAACGCGATCTTTTGGTCATATGAACGGGGCAGTTGGCAGTATGACGTCATCTGTTTGCTGATCCTGGCCTTCATCTTCCTGATCCCAACCAACTGGTTCCACGATCGTCCTCGTCTTCAGTTGAGTGATCTACGCCACGTCCAGGGCATCGTGGAAGTCAGCCATACAAACCAGGTTTGGGTTTACCAGTTGGATGCCAGGCTTGTGGAATCACTTGGGGAGGTTCCCCCGCGGGAAGCCGTCCATCAATTACTCCTGCAACGCGTAAAACCACCTTTTGAAATAAAATCCGTCAAGCCACTGCTGGGAACCGGGGACGTGATTCTCGGTTATACCGTCGAGATCGAACGCTGACAATGCATCCTATGCCAGTTGAAGGGAATCGTATATGCAGGGGCGCCAGGACATCATGAACACTCTTGGCTTGAGTTCAAAAATCGCTGGTCATTTCCTGGCCATTTTCCTGCTCACTCTGACAACCCTGCCGGTTCTTGCACAGGGCAAGAAGAGTCGCGTGGATCTCAATCAGATCTTTTCTCATATGGACGGGAGCGCCAAACACCTAAGGACGCTTTCGGCGGATCTTGAGTACACCAAAGTAACCGTCCTCGTGAATGATTTTTCAACGGAATCCGGCCAGATGTACTTTCGAAATGCCAAATCACCGGATATCCTGATTGATTTTAAGAAGCCTGCGCCGAAGGTCATTCTGTTCAGAAAAGACAAGGCTGAAATCTATCAACCAATGATCAATCAGATTCAGGAATTTGATCTCAGAAACCACTCCGGCCTGATCCAGCAGTTTCTGTTGCTGGGTTTCGGAACCAACTCCAGGGAGCTGAAGAAGGTCTATCAAGTAAAGTATCTGAAAGAAGAACAACTGGGAGGAGACACGACAGCACTCTTGGAACTGACCCCCCGGGAGGAAAACCTTGCAGCGCAGCTTTCAAAGATCCAACTTTGGATCAGCGAGGAGTCATGGCTTCCCATCCAGCAAAAATTCTTTGAGGCGAGTGGGGATTATTCTATAGCTCGTTACAGTTCTGTGAAAGTTAATCGCAGTTTGCCTGCATCCACTTTCCAGATTCATACGACAAAGGGCGCAAAACGGGTAAAAATGTAACTGCCCGCCGTCGCATGACTTGCGGAAGATGGCTCCCCGATTGAATGCCTAATTTTACCCTTCGACTGGCCCTTTCCACACTTGAGGATGAAATTGTTGCAGAACACGCTTCCGTGTCCTATATGTATAATTTAACAGGGAATAATGGAGTGCTAGAGTTCCCCGGATTCCAGAACGCATACTTGGCCGGGTCTGCCGCAAACTCTGGAAGCGATGTTGTTGCCGGTCTCGGAAATAGCGCGGGCATTTAATCATCATGGACAAAGTCGTTCTGAAGCGGAAAGCACGGTTCATTCGCACACGGATACGCGAGCTGAGGATGATTTCGCAAGCCTTACTCTCCACCCGTCATCCGGTTCTTGCGCATATCATTCCCATACGCCGGTGCAACCTTTCGTGTGCCTACTGCAATGAATATGACAACTTTTCCAAGCCCCTGCCAATCGAAACCATGTTCCGTCGCCTTGACCAACTGGCTGATTTGGGGACAAGCATTATCACAATCAGCGGCGGTGAACCGTTGCTCCATCCTCAACTTGAAAAAATTATCCGGCATATTCGAGTTCGAGGCATGATTGCAGGGATGATCACGAACGGCTACTTACTGACACAGGCTCGCATTGAATCTCTGAACGATGCCGGGCTGGAACATCTGCAAATCAGCATAGACAACGTTAAGCCTGACGAAGTCTCGAAGAAAAGCCTGAAAGTGCTGGACCAAAAGTTGAAACTGCTGGCGCTGCACGCAGTCTTCCAAGTCAACATTAATTCCGTCCTCGGCAGCGCCGTGCACACTCCCGAAGACGCGCTCACGGTCGCCCGGCGTGCCATCGAACTCGGCTTTACATCCACGGTTGGCGTCCTTCACGACCACGAAGGCCAGCTCCGTCCGCTCAACCCGCAGCAGCAAGAGATTTTCAGCACCATTATGGCGTGGGGCAAACGCTCATACTCGCGCTTTAATCGCTATCAGAAATATATTGCACAGGGGATTTCGCGCGACTGGCGATGCCGCGCCGGCAGCCGCTACCTCTATGTCTGTGAAGACGGGTTAGTCCATTACTGCTCACAACAGCGGGGTTATCCGGGCATCCCATTGGAAAAGTACACGCCGCAACACCTCTACCACGAGTATCACACACTGAAGTCCTGCGCACCTCGCTGCACCATTCAGTGCGTGCAGCACATCGCCCTGTTCGACAATTGGCGTGATCCTCAAACGCGGCCCGCCTTCCAGCAACCTCTGGAGCCTGTCACCGAACTTCAGCCAACCGTTCCTGAACATTGAAGAACCTGCCGCAACGGCGGCTTTATTGGGCCAGTGTCTAACCCGCCTTGATTTTCCACTCCAATTGCGCCAGCACGCCGCCAAGAACCCGCACGTCGTGGTTGCTCATACCAAGATCAAGCAGCAATCGTCGCAGCTTGAGCACTTGCGCTTGTTTCCCCTTGGGCTTGAAATAGCCGGAATGGTCCAGGAGCCTGGCGGCACGGTCGATTATGTGCTCAAGCGACTGGATATTGGCAGCCAGTGAAGAGTGGACGCGGCCAGATGTCGCTACACGGGGAAACCCGGCGGCACGCGCGAGTTCATAACACCAGACTGCTACTGATTGCCCCAGATTCATCGACGGACAACTGGCCGTCGTCGGAATCCGAACGAGTAGATGACAGTAGCTCAAATGATCGTTCAACAACCCCGTCTTTTCAGACCCAAACAAGACCGCCGCTCGACCGCGAGAAGCGAGCTTTCGCGGCGCGGAGGTCAGTTCCGTGAGAGGAACCGGCGCACGATCAAGGTTCCTTCGCGAGCCAGTCGTGGTACCCACAATGAAGTTACAATCGCCGACCGCTTCCGGAAGATGATCCACCACGCGCGCAGATTTGAGAATGTGGCCGGCGCCGACAGCCGAACGCGCTTCTCTCCAGGTGGGGTCGAAAGGCGCCACCACCACCAGGTCATCAAAGCCAAAGTTGGCCATGGCGCGTGCTGCAGCGCCGATATTAAGAGGATTACGGGGCCGCACAAGGACAACGCGCCACTTCGCTCCAGAGGTAACCATGCAAATGATCTTACCAGCAGAGGTCCCCGTCACAATGGGCCAGATTATTTCTTAGGTGGTGACTTGGAAGATGGTGTGGAACCATTCGGCACCGGAATCGGCTTGCCGGTGTCAATGCTCTGGACAGCCTTGATCACAGACGTCGACTTAAACTGTTTGTAATCCGTGTAGCGAATGATCTCCTTGATGTGGACTGGCCCGGTGGGGAAATAAAGTGTATCATCCGCCAGCGTAAAGGTGGGGAACCAAAACTTGCCATCGATCTGCTGCCGCCAGGTTGTGAAGCGCGGGAAGAGGTTCTCGCCATTTTTGGTTCTGAGTTCAGGAACCTGCCGGCCCTCCGTCTTCACAATCTGCAGGTCCCGGTCATCAACCCAGATCACACCCTGGAAATACTGCTGGTGTTTCCTGATCACTCTCGGACGGATGGAGAAAACATAGGCGGTGATGTAATCAACTTTCACGTGGCCGAGATACTTGATGTCATATTCATCCAGGTCATTGCTGGTGAGCACGAATGGCTGGATACTGCGCATAGCGTCCAGGTCCTGCTCGGTCATAATCACGTCCTTCAGCGTGCCGGTCGGCGCATAGGTCACTTTTTCAATCCTGTTGCCATTATTGTCAAAAAGAATGTCCCAATTCTGCTGCCAGAAGCCATTGACCGCCCCATCCGCATCCAGCGTCTCAACCTTATTAATTTGACGATAGGTGTAGTTGTCGCGCGCCTCTTTGAACATCAGTTCCTTGGCCGCAAAGGCGTGGATGATATTCTGAGTTTCGGTGGGGCTTGGATCACTCAGGTTGGGGGCGGCGGGCTTTGCAGCCTGCTTTGATCCTGACGCCAGCGGTGGGGGCGCTTCGCCCTGCCCAGACTGTGGGGAATTGCTGGCCAGACCAGCCATCACATCGGTGACCTTCTGGTTCACCGCTGCCGATTTCTTATCCTGAGACTGAGCCGTCAGGGGAGGTGGGTTAGAGATATTAGAAACTTGCGGGCCGGAACCAGGCAGCTCTGGACTTATGCCCGAACCTGAACCGGTTGTCCCGCTGGTTGCTTCCGTCGCCTGGGTTGTGGTTCTTGATGTGCTCTTGCGATTGCTGCTGATGATGGCGTCAATCAGTGCCTGGGTAGCCCCATCTTTCTTGAACGTCTGAATGAGTTCCGGAGTCAACTGGAAATCCACACCCCTCTGCTCCACCAAAGTAAACATCTTCGATTCGGAAGCTCCCCCAATGAGAAGCAAGGTAATGTCCTGTTGACTCAGAGGCTGGGCGGCCCACAGAGGAAAAACAAGTATACCGGCCAGAACCAGCAGAACAGCAATTGATCTGCAGTAAGTCTTTACCTGTTGGCTTCTGATGCTATCCATATTTTGAGCCAGCCCCAAAAGGGTTTCTGGCGGCCTACTTATGTAGAAGAGTGTTTCAGTCCAAAAGGTTGCTCGGATGCACTTTTGAATCCCGCTCTAATATATCCCGTGCGATCACTTGCCAACCCGCCCTTGTCGGCTATTCTCGTGTCGTCCTTTATCTAAATTATACACGATGATGGGTTGCTGTAGGGTCGGAACACACATGAAGACGGGCAAACAATCCCTCTCAAGCCCTGCGGGGCAGCGCTGCGCATCAGCGAGAAGGGGCCACTGCACACATCGAATGGAATCGCTGGTCCCGTGGGCCGCCATCCTGAAAACAATCGTCCAAAAACCACGTTAAGTCCGGAAAACTGCACAGGCGCTGACTTCCTGCCCTTTGTTGGAATCGGGCAGGTTGCAATCAGAAATCCTGATTCACTTCAGTCCAACCCAGGTCCGGCCCAGGTAAAGGCGTGCCGTTCCGCCTCCACCAACTACAACCTGCAGGGGCCGAGGATTCTTCAAGTTTTCGTTCCAACTTGTCGCGCACTCAGCAACCATCTTGCCAGCCTGGTTATAGAGAAAGAGTCTCGATGGGTGCCCTCCTGCAACGCCCTTAGTCTTCGCAAGCCCAAACCCATAACTGCCGGTCGCGACCTGGTGACCACACACATCCACTGTTCCCTCAGAAATCAGCATCCCAAGGTATTTCTCCTGGACCTGTGAGCTGTAGCCGCTCGTGTCCAGTAGTCCTGCAACCAATCTTCCCCCTGAAGGCGTGAGCACGAGGGCAGAGTTGCGTTTTTCAGTCGGGATCGAGTTCTCTTCAAGGACGAAATCTCTGGGAACAATCTTGTTAAAGGCTTCGCCCGTTTCAACTTTAAATACGCCTTGAGCACCGGCTGGGGTTGCCAGCATTAGACCCAAAAACAGAAAAGCAATCGCCACTAAAGGGGTCCTCATCATCCCTCCTTCGTTAGAAACGTCTGTTTCGCAAAAAGCTTTCCGCAATTCGAAAGAGTATACACCTGAAAGCTAGGGTTTCCGCGCTGAAACCGCAGGGCGACCCACTGCCTTGGCCTGGTTTATGCTTTCCCATTCAGGAGGGCCATCGTCGGATGCAGGTATTCCGCACAGGCCATTCAGACCGGCGCATGAAGGCCCCTAATCCCTGGCTTCGCGTCGGTGCTTCGCGGGTTGCCCGGCACGAATCCCTCTGCATTTTCTTGCCTACAACATCAGATATGCTACACTACCGAATCGCGAAGACAGGAAAATTCCCCTCCGGCCAATGAATTGGGGCGGAAGGCGCATGCGAATTGGGCGCGCCATTTCTCATAATGGCCCCGGCCTGTGTTCAAATGCGAAACATGTGTATATATGATCGAGGTGCGAAAATGGTGAAACGGTTATTATTGTGCTGCGCTTTTTTCGGACTCTTCACAATTCCTGGGGTGGCCCAAAGTAACGGATGGAAGCAGCTTTTCAACGGAAAGAATATGGATGGCTGGGAACATGTGGGTCCGGGCGGCTTTAAGGTGGTTGATGGCATGCTGGAATCATTCGGCGGGATGGGACTGTTGTGGTACACCGGCCGGAAATTCGGCAACGAACAGATCCGAGTCATTTACAAAATGCGCGACAAGAACGATAATTCCGGGGTCTTCATCCGCATTCCCATCAAGCCGCGCGAACCTTGGATGCCTGTCTACTACGGCTACGAAGTCCAGATCGACGACAACCCGATAGGGGAGACAAAGGAGTATCATTCCACCGGATGCCTTTATTCAATTTCTAAAGCTCTGGCCTACCCCGGGAAGGGATCGGGACAGTGGAATACTATGGTCATCACACTCGAAGGCCCGCGTACAATCGTTACGGCAAACGGCGTCAAGGTTACGGACTACATTAACGGCCAGCCGGCGCCACCCCGCAAGTTCAACTTTGAACCCTATCGGGGCTCTCGACCCAACGAAGGATACATCGGCCTTCAGAACCACAGCAATCGTGACATTGTGTTCTTTAAGGAAGTGGCGGTGCGGCCGTTGCCCAAATAGGCAGCATCGGGAAGCGAGGATGAAAGCTAAGTTCACACGAAGACATTTCCTGCGGTCTGCGGGAGCATCCGCTTTCGCGGGTGCCGGGCTTGCTTTGCCGTCCCTGGCGAAGGCTGCGGAGCAGGCGGATTCTCCCCCAAAAGTAAAATCCATGTCGAGAATGCTCCCTGGATGCTGTGCATACTCCTTCCGTAAATATTTGAAAAGCGGTCAGATGAGCATGCAGGATTTCATTCGCGAAATGGTTGATATCGGCTCGGTAGGGGCGGATATGACCGTGTACTGGTTCAAGTCTACCGACCCGTCGTATCTGGATGACCTTCGGCATCTGGCCTTCGAGAACGGGGTGCCGTTTTCGGGTGTCGGGTGCGGATCGAGTATGGTTCAGGCGAGTTCTGAGAAGCGGCGCCAGGTTCTGGCAGACATCAAAAAGTGGATAGATGTTACGGACCGCCTCGGAACATCACACTTGCGCGTTTTCGGGGGCGAACTTCCCCATGGCACAAGGGTGAAACAAGGGACCGATTGGGTGGTTGAAACAATGAAGACGGCGTGCGATTATGCGGGCAAAAAAGGGATTATCCTGGGCATCGAGGACCACTCCGGTGTCACACAAAATTCGGATGTTTGCCTGGAAATCATGCACCGGGTAGATTCTCCCTACGCCGGCATCAACCTCGACATCACCCACTTTATCGCAACAGCGAGTGAGGACCCCTACGCTCAGATCAGGGCCTGCGTTCCATATGCTACCCACACCCACATTCGCGACCACTTTGACGACGGCACTCCTATTGACATGGATCGCGTGTGGAAAATCTTCCACGACGGTGGGTACAAAGGGTTTATGTCCGTCGAATACGAGGGCGGGGGGAAGGCCAAGGCTGGCATTTTCGAACTGATGCAAAAGGTCAAAGCGCTCTGCCAGAAATATTCCACTGCGTAGGCCAGACTCTGACGGGGGCCGAGCCCGCCCTGCAGAAGTCGCGCGAGGACTGAATGCAATGAACCACAGCGCCTGAACGGCGGTCTTTGATCAAGGCGCAGAGGTTTCCAGTCCGGCGCGAAAAGGCTTAGTGCTGACAAATGCCCCATTCTTCCAGTTGGCCTTTCAGCTTCTCCAAGTAATGAAACTCAGAAGCATCGATTGGCCGTTCAAATGCCTCGCGGTGGAGGATCCTGACTTTGAGAACGACTTCCGGGCGGTTGCCACGTTGTGGCAAATAATGGATGCTCTGATCATAAGGCTCAATCTGGTAGGTTGTACCCTTGTCTGCCTGGGGAAGAACTTCTTCCGCGATTCGAACCAACGCCTTGTAAATTTCAAGGCACTTATCAGAGCCGGGTTCGGGATGTTTTTCCTCATCTTGAGGGGATCCGGAGAAATCCAACTCAAAACCAATCTGCCTTTTCTCATGATTGATGAAGGCGTACTCAGGCCAGACGTCTCGGCAAACATGAAAACGTTCAACAAGCCCTTTGATGTCCTGTGACTTCGTAGTGTCGGGTGGCATCACTGCGCCGGCTTTCCATAATCTGGGCTTGCTGCCAGGAGCCCTGTCCTACCTTGCAATCTAGCCCTATCCGCTTCCCGCTAAAGTGATCTGCATCACATGATCGTGCACTGAATATCACTGCGCAGGCCAACCCCGGCGCGTGGCCCGTCTCGTCTGGTCGAAGGTCAATTGAAAACCCAGTAAAGCTTGGTTATATTCATTCAGGAGGGTTTTGATATGCCCATATTTGAGTACCAATGTCAGGAATGCGGGTCAAAGTTTGAGAAGATTACATATAGGTCGGGATCTGAAGTCCTTTGCACGAACTGTTCAAGTCCTCAGGTTGAGAAGCTGTTATCAGTGTTTGCAGTATCAGGAACTACCCACCAAGGGACTTCGAATGAGCCAGGGCCGTGCCCTTGCGGAGCGCCACGCCGGGGGATGTGTGGCGAATAGGGAGGCAATGGAATCACCAAAAATTCCATCGGTTTCCGGATGCAGGCTGTCATATCTTTCATTCTTAATAAGATAGTGATAATAAAATCGCTAGAATGAACCGGCTTGGCCACAGCGGTCCAAGTAACTGGCGTCCAGCCTCTGCCGAAAAACCCCCGCGCCTGATGGACGGCGCCTAACCTTGGGGCAAGCCAACGCGAGGATCCATGTTAAGTCCTGAAGTAAGACTCCTTGTAAGCCATGAAGACTTCAAGAAATGCGAGAATGTTCAGAAGTCCATTTGGGGAGGGTTGAGCGTTGCGGCAGAGGTGATGCTGGTGACGCAAAAGACAGGCGGGGCAGTACTTGGGGCGTTCGTTAAGGGCCGGCTGGTGGGTTTCATTTACGCGCTGCTGGCGCGTCGCAATGGACAGATCATTCACTGGTCCCACATGATGGGGATTTTGCCCCGATTCCGGAGCAGAGGTCTGGGCCTTCAGTTAAAGCTCGCTCATCGCGATATCGCGCTGCCTCAGGGAATCAAGTCCATCTGCTGGACCTATGACCCTCTCCAGAGCCGGAATGCCAGCCTGAATCTGGCCAAATTGGGAGCGCGCGTTGAAGAATACATTGTCAACTATTACGGCCGTTTTCACAGCATCATCGAGCGGGGCCTTCCAAGCGACCGGTTCATTGTGAACTGGCAAATTACCACAACAAGGACAGCGCGGCTCCTGGATCGAGAAAAAGCCACAACCGAAATCCCGGATCTGCCTATTATCAACGTAACCGTCACAAACGGGGATGGGTTCCTGACCAACAGGAAGATTGACCTTGGCCATCGCGAGCCCGGGCTGCTGGTAGCAATTCCTTCCAATGCAGACCTGATGAGAAGGGAGACTCTTCCACTTGCCAGGCGCTGGAGGCTTCAAACGCGCGAGATTTTTTTGAATTATCTTTCTAAAGGCTATTCAGTTACCGGCTTTCTTAGCAGGAACCAGCAACATGTTGAACCACGGTGCTTTTATCTCCTCCGCTGCAAATAGAGCTAAAAGGTCACCAATTGCAGGACGACAAAAGGTCCCCTCAATTGACCGCCGTGGATATCCTTGAATCTGTTCCGTGACACAAAATACAATGGAGCACTATGACGGAGTCAGTAAATCAGACCATCTTCACTTCCCAGGCATCCGTCGCTCGCACTATTGAACGCCTGCTGCTGGAGGCGCGTGTCAGCGTGGACGCAGCGTTGTATCGGATTACAAATCCCCGGCTTGCGCGCGCTCTGGGTGAGGCCCGGAACCGGGGCCTTCGAGTCCGCCTTCTGGTTGACCGAAACAAGTACCAGGAGACCGCAGCCACGCGCGAGATCCTCGCTGAAAGCGCCCTCCCATTCCAGGCGATTTACGGGCGGAAGGAAAAAGGTTCCAAGTTACATCACAAATTTGCCGTTCTTGACCGTCACATCGTTCTGACTGGAAGCTATAATTGGACTCTTGATTCCGAAGAGCGAAATCTTGACCATATTCTGGTTCTCAGGGACCCGCGCTTGGCTCTGGCCTACCAGGAGGAGTTCGAAAGGCTCTGGCCGATTGAGGCTCATAGCCCGACGTCGTGACGCAGCGCTCGGGAATTCTATCTATTGCTGTCCAGGAAGGTAACCATGCCGGCCCCCAACCAAACGCCGGGAAGCAAAGAAACACAAAGTTATCAGCTTTACGTGATGCGGCACGGAATTGCGGTCGCGCGGGGCGACCCCGGTTTTCCTGACGATGCCAAACGCCCGCTCACGCCCGAGGGGAAAAAGAAATTGAAGGCGGTCGCCCGGGGGCTGTTTCGTCTTGGACTTTGCGTTGATTCCATCATCAGCAGCCCGTTGGTCAGGGCGTCGGAAACAGCCGCCATCGTCTCCGAAGTTCTTGCTCCCGGTGTCAAGGTTGAGTCCTCAGAGTTCCTGCGGCCGGGAGGCTCACTACAGGCCTTGATGAATTCTCTCGCCAAGCGGGCCGATCACCGCAGCGTTCTGATCATCGGGCATGAACCGGATCTTAGTGACAGTGTGGCAAAGCTTATTGGCAACGCACAGGCCAATTTTCAATTCAAGAAAGGGGGATGTTGCCGGATCGATTTCGACAGGTTCCCACCCCGTCCTCCAGGGAAGCTCATCTGGTGGCTCACACCGCGCGTCATGCGGAAGATTGGTTAATCCGGTCTTTCCCGCTGGACAATTTATTCCCCCTCTGCGATGACGCGCAGTGATTTGCCTCCAGCCACGTCTCACTTTTCGAGCAACGTGGTATTCGGCGTCTCTGGCAAACGCGGCATTGTGACTTGAGGAAACTCCCCCGTCAGGCTGTCAAGGAACGCCACGATATCCTGCACCTGGTTTCCACTCAGCGTTGTGTCCAGTTGCGTCTGGGCCATTACTCTGACCGCCTCATCAAGAGCCTTCACCGACCCGTTATGGAAATAGGGTGCTGTCACTTCAACGTTGCGGAGAGACTGCACGACAAACATCTGGCGGTCTGATTCGTGGTGAGTCGCCGAATAACGCCCCGTGTCTGCAGCCAGATTGTACTTCTCCACATAGGTTAAATCAGAATTTAGCGGGAACTTCATATAGAAGCCCGTCCCCATAGGTAGCGCAGGTCCATTGAATTGAGGGCCGCTGTGACAACTGGCGCAGCCAACCGTATCCATCAGTTTAAGTCCACGCTTCGCCGCTGGGCTCAGCGCGCTATTGTCACCCGCCATGAAGCGATCGTAAGGGCTGCCGG
The DNA here is from genome assembly GCA_035691365.1 of Terriglobia bacterium. Taxonomy (GTDB): domain Bacteria; phylum Acidobacteriota; class Terriglobia; order UBA7540; family UBA7540; genus SCRD01. The sequence goes on along the minus strand of DASSJE010000473.1, from coordinate 7,572 downwards.
ACGTAATCAGCGTCCGTTCAAAGCTTGCAATGGCCTGGGCCATATGATGGAAAGTTACCGGCTCGCTGCCGCCAAAGACCTTTTCAAACTGCTGGCGATATCCGGGTATGGCCCGGATTCGCTCTACAATGGCCTCTGGATTCGGCATTGCCATTTCGATAGGGTTTGTGGGGGGACCCTTGGCCTGGTCTTCAAGGCTCGCCGCTCGGCCATCCCAGAACTGGACGCTTCGAAAGGCTGCGTTGAAAACCGTGGGGGCGTTGCGGTTGCCAAGTTTCCCATGTGCGCCAGCAGAAACAGGTCTGCTGTCTGTTCCGTTGGACATGACGTTATGGCAGGAGTTGCAGGAAACGGTTCCCGTGAGGGAGATCCGCGGATCGAAATAAAGTTGCTTCCCCAGCTCAACCTTTGCAGCGGTCTGGGGGTTGTCTTCAGGGACAGTAACGTGGTTGGGCAGTTGCGCCCACAGCAGGGCTGCCGATGCGAGCAACAAACCAAAGATTAGCCCAAGTTTTTTCCAGACTGAAAAGCCACTCATATTCAGAACCTCCATCGCAATTTAGTCCTCATTCACACACCGCGCGCCCTGGTTCCATTGTTCTAAGAAGCGAAACAGGGATTGGCGCAGTGCAGCTATAAGCGATAAGAGTGCTCTAAATGCAAGGCTCTGAAAATCCGTTAAGGAGCCACAGATTCAGCTTGAGAACCCTCGGTTTTGGCGGGTTTCTTTCCCTCCATGGTGCGTAAGAAATTGATCAGGTTCCAGGTCTGAAACTCCTTGAGCCGCTTCTCCTCCGCTGGCATCGACTCTGAACCGACATTGATGATGGTAAACAGCTCTCCATCAGTTCGTTTGCCCAACGTTTCCGGCTTAGTGAGATCAGGTGGATTGACGTGCATCACTTCCGCAAGGTCGCCCTTTCCACTTCCTGTCTTCCCATGGCACATTGCGCACTGGGTTGCGAATAACTTTTTCCCTTTTTCCACCGACTCCTCGGTGAACTTCTCTGGATTTTTCAGCGCTTTCTGCTCCGGTGTAAAAACGAACTGGTGCGGTGCCGTTTGCGCAGAGGACCCTTCTTTTGAAGGGCCCGCCTGGGATTGCTCTGGACCTTGTTGGGGCTGTTTATCCTGACCCCAGATTATTCCAGGCGTGAGCAAAATGAGACAAATGACCAAAGAATAAATGGTACGCATGGCCGCCCACCTCTCTTTCAAATTCCCTCCTGTCACTCCAGGTCTCAGGCCCATAGCCTCACTCCCTGAAGGGACCCGAAATCAACTGATCTTGCCTCGACATCATTCTCCATTCGTCATTCCCATTCGCCAGGAGCCGAATGAACGGGACGTATAGGAGCCAAGCACCCGCATATAATTTGCCCGCTCAAAAGCGGCCGGATTCGGAACCGAGCGCAAGGCCAGGCTTCCCTGCATCTGCCGGATCGACTCATATTCATGTTCTTCCATCCAGCTCACCAGGTCTTCGCGGACCTGTTCCAAGTGGCCGATGCCATATCGCAAGAGTGCGGAAGTCATCATTGCAACTCGGGCCCCTGCCATCATGGCCTTCAGCACATCCTCCGCCGTATGAACGCCACCCGTAATCGCCAGGTCCGGTCTGACGTGTCCGTAAAGAATCGCGACCCAGTGCAGCCTCAACAGAAGCTCCTCCGACGTACTCAGGGCCACAGTGGGCACCACCTCCAGGTTCTCAATATCAAAATCGGGTTGGTAGAACCGGTTAAACAACACCAGGGCATCCGCGCCTGCTTTATCAAGTTCCTGCGCGAAATTGGCCAGCGTGCTAAAGTAAGGGCCCAGCTTGACTGCAACCGGAATGCGAAGAGTGCGCTTCACCTGTTTGACCAGTTCACAGTAGGTTTTTTCGATGTCAGAGCCGGATGTGTTCGGGTTTGTCGGCAGGAAATAGATGTTGAGTTCGAGAGCTGAAGCCCCGGCTTCCTCGATTTTCTTAGCGTGCTTCACCCATCCGCCGGGCGATGTGGCGTTCAAGCTGGCAATCACCGGGATGCTGACAGACTCCGCGGCCTTCCGGACGTGTTCCAGGTAGCCCTCCGGCCCGCGGTTGTAACGCGTCATATCCGGCGTCGTGCCTGACACGCCAAAATCAGGGACGTGCTTGTACTGCGCAACTTCCGGAAGGAAGGTCAGGGACTCGGCAAAACTTTCAGTGCCCGCAGAAAGTCCATGGTGAAGTTCCTCGTTTTCCCTGATGATTTGCTCTTCGAACAGTGAGTGGAGGATCACGGCCCCTGCGCCTGCGTCCTCCATCTTGCGAAGGTTATCGATCTCCTCCGATAACGGCGATGCAGAAGCGACGAGCGGACTCTTCAGTTCACACCCGAGGTAGGTTGTGCGGAGATCGGTCATTTTTTCACTTCCTTCGGAACTTCCGCTGTGGCCGACGCGGCCCATTTCTCATATAACTCCCAGCGCGCCTTGACGTCCTCCTGGGCAAGCTTTAGAGCCTGGCTGGCAATCTCTGGCCGGGACTGGACGAGCATCGTGTAGCGCGTTTCGTTATATACATACTTCTCAAGTGGAAGTGAAGGCGGCCGGGAGTCGATGTGCAGAGGATTCTTCCCTTCGCCTGCCAGCAGGGGATTAAAACGGAACAGCGGCCAGTACCCTGATTGAACGGCAGCTTTCTGCTGCTCCATGCCGAAAGCCAAGTCGTAGCCGTGGGCAATGCAATGGCTGTAAGCGATGATCAGCGATGGCCCATCGTACGCTTCGGCCTCAAGAAAAGCCTTGATGGTGTGCGTATCGTTGCCGCCCATGGCTACGTTTGCCACATAGACGTTGCCGTAAGTCATAGCCATCATCGCGAGGTCTTTCTTGCGGGTCTCCTTGCCACCAGCGGCAAATTTGGCCACGGCCGCGCGAGGGGTCGCTTTCGACATCTGGCCGCCGGTATTCGAGTAAACCTCTGTATCCAGGACCAGGACGTTGATGTTTTTACCCGACGCCATCACATGGTCAAGGCCGCCGTAACCGATGTCATAGGCCCAGCCGTCTCCTCCCACAATCCAGACGACCTTCTTCACCAGGTAGTCAGCAACTTGCAGAAGGTCACGCGCTTCAAGGGCATTGAGTCCAACAAGTTTTTCCTTGAGCACCCGCACTCGCTCCCGTTGCTTGTTGATCTCATCCTCCGTCGCCTGGTCAGCTGAAAGGATGTGGGCGGCCAGATCTTCGCCCACCTGTCCGGCCAGATGTCCCACCAGGTGCCGGGCATAATCAGCCTGCTTGTCGACCGCCAGGCGAAGGCCGAGCCCGAATTCCGCGTTGTCTTCGAAAAGTGAATTAGACCACGACGGCCCCAAACCTTGATGGTTCATCGTGTATGGGGTGGTTGGGAGATTCCCGCCGTAAATCGACGAGCATCCGGTCGCATTGGCTATCAGGCAGCGGTCTCCGAACAATTGCGTCATCAGCTTGATGTACGGCGTTTCGCCGCAACCTGCGCAGGCCCCGGAAAACTCGAAGAGCGGCTCCAGCAACTGTACGTCCTTCACCTGGCCCAGACTGAGGGGAACGCGGTCCATTTCCGGCAACTGCAGGAAGAAGTCCCAATTCTCACGCTCCTGGTCCCGCAGCGGCGCCTGGGGCGCCATGTTGATCGCTTTGTGGCGGGCCTCGCTCTTACTCTTTGCCGGGCAGACCTGGACGCAAAGGGTGCAACCCGTGCAATCCTCTGGAGCAACCGCCAGCGTGTATTGGTATTCCTTAAAGTCCTTCCACCGCGCACCCGTCGACTTAAAGCTGGCCGGCGCTTTCTCCAGCAGCTTTGGATCGTAGATTTTTGCCCGGATTACAGAGTGCGGGCACACCAGGACGCACTTGCCGCACTGGATGCACAGATCTCTGTCCCATACGGGGATTTCAAGCGCGATGTTCCTCTTTTCCCATTGGGCCGTGCCGGAAGGAAACGTCCCATCAGGCCTGAATGCGCTGACGGGGAGCGAATCACCTTCACCAGCGATAATCCTTGAGGTAACGTTCCGGAGAAATTCCGGGGCCCGGTCCGGGATGGGAGGCTGAACGTCAAAATCGCTGTCGGCCTGCCGGGTGACCGGGACCTCATGGAGGTTGTCGAGGGCCTGGTCGACCGCGGCAAAATTCTTTTGAACAATCGTTTCACCGCGCTTTCCATAGGTCTTTTCGATGGAATGCTTGATCTGCTGGATGGCCTCATCACGTGGAAGCACGCCGCTAAGAGCAAAAAAGCAGGTTTGCATCACGGTATTGATCCGCCCACCCATGCCTGCATCCCTGGCTACCTTGACGCCGTCAATGACATAGAATTTCAACTTCTTGTTGACGATGTGCTTCTGGACCGTGCGCGGAAGGTGTTCCCAGATGTCCTCAGGCCCATAGGGAGAATTCAGCAGAAAAGTTGAACCCTGCTCTGCTGCTCCCAGAACGTCAAAACGCTCGAGGAATCCGAACTGATGGCAGGCCACAAAGTTAGCCTTGTTGATGAGGTAGGTTGAATGTATGGGCTTTTTCCCAAAACGCAAATGTGAAACCGTCACCGAACCGGACTTCTTGGAGTCATAGACAAAGTAACCCTGCGCATAGTTCTCTGTTTCTTCCCCGATAATCTTGATGGAATTCTTATTGGCGCTCACTGTGCCGTCAGAGCCCAGACCGTAAAAGATGGCCCGCACCGCTCCGGGATTTTCAGTTGAGAACTCGGGGTCAAAAGAAAGGCTGGTGTGTGAAACGTCGTCAACAATGCCGATGGTGAAGTGGTTTCTTGGCTTTCCTTTCGACATTTCATCCACGATTGCCTTCACCATTGCCGGCGTGAATTCCTTGGAAGAAAGCCCATAGCGTCCGCCGATCACGGTTGGAGTGGCGCTGAATTTTGCCTCCGGGGCGATGGCAGCCTCATGAAGCGCCGTCACCACATCCATGTAGAGCGGCTCGCCGATGGCGCCAGGCTCCTTGGTGCGATCAAGGACTGCAATGGTTTTCACGGTCGGCGGCAGTGCGGCAACAAAGTGCTCCAGAGAAAATGGGCGGTAGAGGCGGACTTTAATCAGACCGACCTTTTCACCTTTCTCATTAAGGTGTTCCACCGCTTCCTGGGCGGCTTCCGCGCCTGAACCCATCATTACAATCACGCGCTCCGCATCGGGGGCACCCACGTAATCAAACAGGTGGTATGGCCGCCCAATAATCTTCGCAAATCGATCCATCACGTCCTGGACGATCACCGGGCAGGCCAGATAAAAGGGGTTGGCAGCCTCGCGGGCTTGGAAAAAGACATCGGGATTTTGCGCCGTGCCCCTGATGAACGGGTGGTCCGGCGAGAGGGCACGCTCCCGGTGCGCCCTGACGGCGTCCTGATCCATCAATGCCCTGATGTCGGCCGCTTCTATCTGTTCTACCTTTGAAATCTCGTGCGAGGTGCGAAATCCATCAAAAAACTGGAGGAAAGGGACCCTCGATTCCAGCGTGGCCGCATGTGCGATCAGCCCGAGGTCCATGGATTCCTGGACGGTATTGGACGCCAGCAGCGCAAAGCCGGTGGCTCGCGCGGCCATCACATCGCTGTGATCTCCGAAAATGGAAAGGGCGTGTGTTGCCACCGTCCGGGCCGCCACGTGGAGGACTGCAGGCGTCAGTTCACCGGCCATCTTATACATGTTCGGAATCATCAGAAGGAGCCCCTGCGACGAAGTAAAAGTGGCACCTAAAGCTCCTGCCTGGACGGCCCCGTGCAAGGCTCCTGCAGCGCCGCCCTCGCTCTGCATTTCCATCACTTTGGGGACAGCACCCCAGATGTTAGGCCTGCCTTCCACTGCCCACTGATCGGCGAGTTCGCCCATGGGGGACGAGGGGGTAATCGGGTAGATGGCAATCACTTCACTGGTCGCATAAGCTACCGCCGCAGTAGCCTCATTGCCGTCAATTGTGCGCATGGGTCTTGCCATCTCTTCCCTCCGTGCCGATGAAAACTTCGTTACAAATCAAGGCTAGGCCAGCGGGGCCTCTCCCGCAGTGATGAGCGTCACATTTTGGGGGTACGATCGATTCACGGGAAAGTCATAGACGCGGCTTTCGCGCGGGCAATCGAGGGATTTTCGTCTTCATGGCCGGCCGGGGCCCGGTTCGGTTGCAAGCGTTGTATTAGCCTTGGTTTACCTGTAGACTGGAACTATCGGTTCATACGGTTTTTTCGGGATTTGCCTTCTTATGGCGGGTGGCGGCGATTTTTGGCCCGCTAAGAAAAGGCAAGCGATTCCACCTCGCCAGGCGGTTAGCATGGCTCACGTAAACGGACACGCCGGACACTATGGCTCAGAGGACAGTTCCGTGCCCGCATTCCCGCACGGCACAGTTGTCGAAATCGCAAGGGAAGCCGTCCAGCAGCAGGAGAAGAATTCAGGGCAGAAAGCGGCAGGCAGGGACGACAAAAGCGCTCACCAGAATGACGAATGGGCCCGTGTTTCACGACTGGCTATCAAATATCTTGATCGCTGCGTTTCCCTTGAACGGCAGGTCCTGCAAGGTAATAAGCCTGAAGCTATTCATGGCCTGAGGGTGGCGACCCGGCGGCTCCAGCAGGTGATGGACCTGGTTTATCCCTCGCCTCATTCCGGAGAGATTCGGAAAATATATCGCGGACTCAAGCGGTGCCGAAGCGCCCTGTCTGAAGTCCGGAATTATGACGTATTGCTCAGCCGTGTTGACATCGCACTTTCGCGCAAACGCACGGCCCGCCGTGAAGCGTGGGAGGCCATCGGAGACTATCTCAGGGAGTTGCGTTCCGCAAGATTCGAAAAATCCCTGCGCAAGCTGGCCAAGGCTAACCTTTCGTCGATCTATGTTCGCCTGAGAGAATGCCTCCCTTCCATCCGGGAATCTGCTCACGAGGCTGCAGCTTCGGGCCTGAATGGAAAAGACGTTGGCCTGACAAGCGAGCAATTCTACAAACGTATCAGCGAAAACCTGAAATCTGTGTGGTCAGATCTCGAAAAGGAAATCTCGCGATCGCGCCATGAGCACGGTGCTACAGTTTTGCACCGTACCCGTATCACGGCCAAGCGCGTCCGCTACCTGATTGAAGTGATTCATGCCTTCGACGTTTCAGGAAGCAAGGAGGCCTTGATCTGGCTTCGAAGTTTCCAGACGCAACTTGGAGACTGGCACGATCTGGTGGTGTTTGAGGAGGCGGTCATCGAATTGATTGCTGACCGGGACTTCCTGCGCGACCACCTGGAGCTGGCCCTCCAGATAGAACGGTTGGTGATAAGAAATCGGGCGTTGAAATTAAAAGTCGAGAAGCAGTACTTTGCGATGATCCGTGACAGGGCCGGCTACGCCAAAATGAAGGACTGGGTGCGTGCGATAGTGGATTCGCCGGAGGCCCAGTTTGCCCAGCCATAAGGCTGTCGCTCTCAGCTTGCGGACTCGTTGGTTTCCGGCGCAGGTGGGTTCTCAGCGGCTGGCGCCTCGCGAGGCCCCTGGACTGCCACCGCATCGAGCGAGGGCAGCAGGCCGTCTGCCAGCACATCGCTGATCCCTTCTCGCAGATCT
>DASSJE010000472.1:0-8906 GCA_035691365.1 Terriglobia bacterium | reverse complement strand
GGCCCTGACCCAAACCTCCTGCATCTTGCTCACGCGCAGGGGACGGCTTTCTTCGCCACCAGGCGCAGCTTCTCCCAGCAGCTTCTCAACGCACTCGGTCCAGGAAACAGGCTGGACCTCCGCATCGGCCCCCTCCATTTCAAGAACGTCTCGCAGCGCCTGCAGTATTTCGGCCATGCGGTGAGATTCCTGCAGAGAAAGCTCCAGGACCTTTCGGCACTCCGATTCGTCCATCTCGCCCGACAGCGCCACCTCAATCGACCCGAGCAAAGTTGTCAGAGGCTGGCTCAGCCGGTGGGCCAGCATTCTAAGAACTTCCAAGAAATCGCCGGCATCTTCCTCGATCAAGGTTGCCAGTGGCGGCCTGGTATGGTCCGTCATAGAATTCTTCGGAAAGTTATAAGTAACGCCCCATCTATGATTCAGGGCTTCCAATCCTGTAACCGACGCCCCGGACAGTGTAAATCAGCTTCCGCGCTTCTCCTTCGTCCACTTTCTTCCGCAGGTAATTGATGTAAACGTCCACCACGTTGGTCATCGTGTCAAAAGTAAAATTCCACACATGCTCGATGATCATGGGACGAGAAACCGACCGCCCCTGGTTTCTCATCAGGTATTCCAGCAGCGCGAATTCCTTGGGAGTCAATTCGATCTTTCTCTCGCCGCGGCGCACTGACCGCTCCACCAGGTTTAGCTGAAGGTCATCAACCTGGAGCTTGAAATCCACGGTGCCATCGCCCCGCCTGAGGAGGGCACGGACACGCGCCGTCAGTTCGCGAAAAGCGAAGGGCTTGACCATGTAATCGTCCGCGCCAAGATCCAGCCCCTTCACCCGGTCCTCCACACGTGCGCGCCCTGTCAGCACCAGCACGGGCAGATTCTTTTTGCGGTTCCTGATCTGCCGCAGCACCTGGAGTCCGTCCATTTTAGGCAGCACCAGATCGAGCAATACCAGGTCATAATCATATTCTTCCGCCATGTACAGGGCTTCCTGGCCATCGGGAACGAGGTCCACGGCGTAATGCTCGGCTTCCAGCCCTTTCTTTAAAAAACTGGCGACAGGGCGGTCGTCTTCAGCTACAAGTATTCGCACTTCAGTTCTCCATTCAGACCGTCTTTTACCCCGCTGGCTGCGCGGGGGTTCGCCAATCCCGCCTGTTATTCATAGGCATGCATCGGTCACTTTTATTTTCGGCAAAAGGGAGTGATGGGTTGAGAAAAGAATTTCGCCTGCGGTCGATGTTGAAAGGCGCCTCCAAAAATTTCCCGCGGCGGCAGGCGCCCGGCTGGAGCAGCGCAGAGAAGGGAGTTGCTACTGCTTCCTGATCCCGAACTTTTCCAGGCGGTACTGGAGGGTGCGGAAACTCATTCCCAGCAACTGGGCGGCGCGAGTGATGTTTCCGTTGGTCCGTTGCAACGCTTCTGTGATTTTGGCTTTTTCGTGCTCTTCCCAGGTCGTTTCTGAAATGATCGGCGTAAAGTTCGGCGCGCCGGGTTGCGATGCGGGAGCAAGCGGCCTGGGAAGGCTGATTTCTTCAGCCGGCTGCAGAATTTCCGGCGGAAGGTCCTCCATCTCCACCTGGCCGGATTCACCCAGCACCACGGCCCGCTCGATGGCCCACTCCAGTTGCCGGACGTTTCCAGGCCAGCGATACGCTTTCAGGGCGTTCAGGGCTTCTGACGAAATGCCACGCACGTCCCGGCCCGAGGCCAGCCCTGCTTTGCGCATAAAATGGAGCGCCAGCTCTTCGATGTCGTCCCGGCGCTCCCTCAACGGAGGGCAGACAATCGGTATCACCTTCAACCGATAATAAAGATCTTCACGGAATTTGCCTTCCTGCATCAACTGGTCGAGGTTCCGGTTGGTGGCCGCGATAATGCGGACGTCCACCTTGATGGGTTCCGTTCCGCCTACTCGGAGGACCTCCCGTTCCTGCAAGGCCCGCAGAATCTTGGCTTGCATCCCCAGGCTGGTGTCGCCGATTTCGTCGAGGAAAAGGGTGGAATGGTCGGCGCGTTCGAATAGGCCCTTCTTCTGCTGATAGGCATCCGTAAAAGCCCCCTTTTCGTGGCCGAACAGTTCACTTTCCAGCAGGGTCTCGGTCAGGGACGCGCAATTCACCGCCAGGAAGGGCTTGCGGTGGCGAGGGCTGTGCTTGTGGATTTCCCGGGCCACCAACTCCTTTCCTGTGCCGCTCTCGCCGAGGATCAGCACGGTGTGCGTCGTGGGGGCAACTTTGAGCACCATCCGGACCGTCTCCCTGATGGCGGGAGAGTGCCCGATGATATTCCGCTTCAGGGATTCCAGGCGTCCGAGGGCTTCGCTCACCACCTCCAACAGCCTCGACCGGTCCACCGGCTTTTCCAGGTACTGATAAACCCCGCGCCGGGTGGCGTCAATGGCCGATTCGATGGAAGGATAACCGGTAATCAGCACGATGGCGCAGGTGGGATCTGCCTGAAGAATCTGTGTCAGCAGATCGATGCCCGTCATGCCGGCCAGGTTCAGGTCAGTCAGCACCAGGTCAAACCGCTTCTGGGCAAGCAGGCGGAGGGCGGTTTCACCACTGGGGGCCGTGACCGTCTCATAGCCTTCATCCAGCAGGATGTCGCGGTAGATTTCGCGCTGCCTCTGCTCGTCGTCAACAACCAGAATCGATCCTTCGGGCATCGGGCTCCGTTCTTAGCCAGCCGTTGTCTCTGCCAGCGCCGGGGCTTGGGCGCCATGCGGTCCGGAAAGCGGCAGTTCTAGGACCATCTCCGTTCCGGGAATGTTCAGCCGCGATACATAAACCTGGCCACCGTGGTCTTCAATAATCTTTCGGGTAATGGCCAGACCCAGCCCAAATCCCGTGGCCTTGGTGGAAAAGTAGGGGACGAAGATCTTCTCCCGGTCTTTTTCCTGAATGCCCGGGCCCGTGTCGCGAAAACGCAGTTCCAACTGCGACTCGCCGTCACGGTTCCGCATCGCTTTTGCCTCAATCCGGAGCGAACCGCCGTGCGGCATGGCCTGCACAGAGTTGGTAAGGATATTCAGAAAACAGGTCTTCAGTTGCCCTGCGTCGGCCTGAAGCGCCGGCAGGTCTGCGGGCAGGTTGCTGGAAATAGTAATGTCCTGCGCGTTCGCCTGTTTTTCCACCAGGCTGACTGCCTGCTGCACAACGGCCTTCAGATCGCACGGGGCCACCCGCGGCGGCGTTTGTCTTCCCACCACAAGAAAATCGTTCACCAGCCGGTTCAGCCGGGTGATTTCATCTTTCATATTGGCAAGGCTCGCGCGCAATTCCCGCCCCGGCGTTTCCTCGGTCAACCAGCGCTTCGCCCGGATCTGATCAATGCTCAGATTCAGGAAATTCAGGGAGTTTCGCACCTCATGCGCCACGGTGGAAGCAAAGTGGCCCAGCAGCGAAGATTTCTCCGCTTCATTCAGCCGCTTCTGAAGCTCCCGGGCATCGCGAAGCCGCTCCGCCATCTCGTTGAACGTGTGGGCCAGGAGTCCCATTTCATCCCTGCCGCCTTCCGGAATCGACACGTACAGATTGCCCTGCGCCACCTGGTTTGCGCCCTCGACCAGTTGGTTGATCGGCCGGGTAAACCGGAACGCCAGATAGATAATGGCAATCATGCCGGCCGCCATGGTCACCAGAATCCATTCGAGCCACAGAAAATAAACGTGGTTGAGCATCGCTCCGACCTCGTCCATTTCCCCGCCCACCTGCACATAGCCAATCACCTTTTCACCCTGAATGATGGGGAACCGAATGTCGTAGTGCTGCTGCCCTGCCGGTGTGTCCGTGTCAATATCGCGCAGTTGGGCCGTGATCTGAATCGGCCCCTCGATGGTCTTCGTCCGGCGTCTTCGCAACCTCACCTTTTTGCCAATCTGGTGAGGATTCGTGCTGGCCACCACTTCACCGGTGGGCGTCAGCACGTTAATCGAGGAAAGACCCGCCCCTTTCAAATCGCTCAGATACTGGCTCAAGGCCTGGCGGCGGTCCACATTGGTGGGAATCCTGGGCCGGGTCATCTCGATGATTTCCAGCAGGTCGGAGGTCTGGCCCGCCACGTAAGCCTTGATCCGGCGGTTGTGCTGGATGTAGGCCATCATGAGTATGGCGCTCGTGGAGGCCGTGATGATAAACATCACCAGCACCAGGCGGGTACGGAACCGGAAATTCAGGATACGCCTCCTCAAAGGGCCCTCGGGGGTGACCCTTCGCCATCCTCAATGATTACGATTCTAGCCGAATCCCTGCAGGGGGGTCAACGAATGCAAAGGCCGAACTGTAACCCGGTTTGCTTCCTACATTGTGGCGCGGCATTGGCACTGCAATGATTTAGTAGCGGGAGGCAGACCCGCACCGTCTATTCCGACTGCTTCGCTTCTGACTTCAGATAGACCCGGGCGCCAATCTTAAGGTGGGAAACTACGAACTGCGTATATCCCTTCTCAATGTCGGGGGTGAGCAGGGGGTAAAACCCATGTTCAGGCGTTTCGTAGCGGATGTTGGGGAAGGACCCTTTGACTCGTACCTGCACCTGGAGAGGTTCCTGCGCATAGTTCACGAGGTCCAAAACCATGCCGCCCGCCAACGGGATGTGGTAAGCAAAGGCCAGTGTCGTAACGGCGTTCCACAGGTAGATTCGAGGCCCCTGCCTGCGCAGAAGATCACGGACCTTGCCGGCAAACTCGTCCGGGTTGCCAACAGGCTGGGAGGACTCAATAATCTCGCCGCGACCCGCCTTGTAGGTTGTACCGTTGGACGTCTTTTCAGCAGGTAGTTTCTGCCACGAGAACTGTCCCCGCTGGTCCATGAGCAGGACTGTTCCGCCCGTACGCGCAAAAGCCTCGAGAGCGCCGGCTGCCGATGCATCGGCGTGTGAAAACAGGATGGCTAGCTGCACGCCGCTGAGCCGTTGCTCCGTAACATCGCCGGGGCCAAGGACCCGGAACGTAATGTCGCGCCTGCCCATCAGGTTCATAGCTTCATAGGCGTCCTGGTAATGGTCCGTAATGACCGCGACTTCGGCCACCGGCTGCGGTTCGGGGTTGTTCGCCTTTGAATAGAAGCTGAGGTAAGTTTTCACTCGGGCCCATTCCCGCCAGGCCGTCTTGTCGCCCTCCGCCAGACCCGTTTGCAGGTTGGGGTGGACGGGAAGAATCACGTCGGAGTGCAGGGCGCCGGCCTCCGCTATCGCAAGCTCGTAGTCCTCCGCACGAGGACCCACTTTCTGTTCCAACGGGTCTGTCAAATCCCATGAAAAACCGAAAAGCGGAGCCTGTCCGGGCTGGAAAGCCCTTTCAAATTGCGCCAGGGCCACGTTGGAATCAATCCAGGGTTCCCGGGTTGGAGATGAAACCATCAGCACCCCGTGCTTCTTTTGCACCAGATTGCCCCTGATTTGTGGCTGTTTGCCTCCGGAATCCAGTACGAGGAAAGTAACGCCGGGATAGGAACTGCGCAACTTCTGGACAGCGCTTTGCGCAGTTCCCTGGCCGGGTTCACTGGAGTCATCCTCCACAATGATTCCGGCCAGCCCTTCCTTCACCGCGGCGGCGGCATCCGGGGCCTTGACTTGTGCGAAGACGCGATAACCGCGTTCTTTGGCAAGGTTCATCAACTGGGTTTTATCCGGGCCCCACGGGATGACAAGGTCCCTGACGCCAAGTGACGCGGCGGATGGGACGGCGGGCTGGGTCCATTCCACAAACACCCGGCCGTGCGCCGGAATCGCGGCGAAGAGCAGGAATGAAGAAAACATGAGTCCTTGTAACCTTCGCATAGCGGCAATTTCCTTAATGCTTCTGGTCGGCAGCGTGGCCGATGGCAATCCGTGGGCCGGTGGAAATCATTTCAGATTTACCCTGGCGCGAGATCCAGATGGCCGCCACCTGGGGCAGCTTCCCGGCCAGTATTTTCCCTCGCGCCGGACCCACCAGCAAGAGCGTGGTGGAGAGCGCATCGGAAGCTGTGGCCGTTCGCGCAACCACGCTGACGCTGTACGGCGTCGTCACCGGAACGCCTTTCGCGGGATCAATGATGTCCCCGAACGGGGCCTTGCCTGGTCCAGGGCCACGCGGCTGCTCCGAAGTCGATACGCTGTTTTCACTAAGGCGGACTTCCGGGCTTAATTTACCGGAAGGGTCCCGCATATGAACAACCCAGCCGGAATCGCCGGGCGGAGAACCCATGGCGTAGAAAGTGCTTGCACCCGCGCTGATCAGTGCGCTCTGGATTCCATCCGAACGCAGCACTGCTGCGGCCCGGTCCACGGCATAACCCTTGCCGATGGCCCCCAGGTCGATGGCTATGCAGGGTGAACGGAACTCGACGCGGTCCGGAGGGCGCAGAACAATGTTGCGCCATCCCACACACTGCCGCAGTTTTTCCTCTTCTGCTTCCGTGGGAACCGTGCCGTCCCGGATTTCCGCTTTCCAAATCCGGGCGAGCGGCCCCACGGTGATGTCGAACGCGCCCGCAGACAGGCGCGAATAGACAAGCGACTGCTGGATCACTTTGTAGAGATCGGCCGGGACGGGTTCGGGCCGATAGTGCGCCGTGCGGTTGAGGCGGCTGAGGTCACTCGACGGAATGTAGTCGCTCATCACGTGGTCCAGATAGATAACTTCCTTGAAAGCCTGCTCGATGGCACGGGTTGTGCGCTCGGGCGAAGGACTATAAGCTGCGATCTCATAAACCGTCCCCATGGCGTACTTTTTCCCGTAGACAAGCTGGTCCTTATGAACTGAAGGCATGGCCTGTGCCACAACCATCGCCAGCAGGACGGCGCTCGCGGGGACCAGCTTATTCCAGCGCATAAACAATTCCCTGAATTCCCGCCAGATAGACGCAGCTTCCTGTCAAGACCGGGGAAGAATGCAGCGAACGCCCCAGAAACGCCCGCCACAGAATACTTCCCGTTGAAATATCCAGTGCCGCCAGCCCGCCTGCCTGGATGCACACCACCCCCTTCCCCACAACCGGCGGGGCCGTCACGGATGTCCGCAGATCGGCTTTCCATTGGAGACTCCCGGTGCGAACGTCGAGGGCGTATAGAAAATGATCTTTGCTGCCGATAAAAACGGTGCCGCCGCTCACAGCCGGTGAAGATGAAATGCCCAGCCCGGTCTCAAACTTCCAGCGGACCGAACCGTTGGCGGCGTCAAGCGAATACACCGCAAAATCTTCCGAGCCCACTAGGAGCGTATCTCCGGCAACCGCCGGCGAAGAGTCCACGACATTACGCGTGGCGGTGCTCCACAGTACCTTGCCGGACGAGGTCTCGAGGCAATAAATCCGGTTGTCGCCGCAGCCAAAATAGATGCGCCCGGAAGCCACGCAGGCCGTCGAATAAATTCGAGCTCCAACAGGCCGCGTCCACTCGCGCTTGCCGGTTTCGAGATCAACAGAATAAAAATTTCCGTCCGCGGAACCAAAAAAAGCTTTCCCGTCGTGGACCACTGGCGACGTCCAAACCTCCGCACCCGCGGACACTTCCCACACCTTTCGGCCGGATTTGCCATCCAGCGCGCGGATTCTGCCACTGTCACAGCCAAACAGGACCTTGCCTCCCGAAAGGGACGGAGTTGCATGGATGGGCGTGCCGGCATCGAACTTCCACGCGTGACGCCCGGCGCGGGTGTCGATGGCGTGCAGGAAACCGTCGAGGCAAGTCACATAAAGAAGGTCGCCATCGAGCAAAGGCGCCGAACGGACCGACTTGGCCAGCCGCAACCGCCAGCGAATCCCATTAGGTTCGGGAGCCGGCTGCAATCCCAGCCCGCCTGTCCGGGCGCAGTCGCCCAGCAATGCAACCCATTCCGTGGCGCTGGAGTTGTGCTGATTCATGGCGTGCTAGGTCCCCATCTGGATTATGGGGTGAGCGATTTTCTGAAGGTCGGAAATTCCCAGCCCCAGCTCCCCTGCAGCAGCGATGTGTCCTGGCTGCCGGTAGAAGAGATTCTTGTGGCAATCGTGATAAAACTCATTGGGGTCAAAAGTAATGTTCTTCGGATTGCGGTCCCACAGCGAGAGGGCGCCTTCGGCCTGCCGCTTCTTCGAAATGATGTCGAGCTCGATGGTATCAACCGCCACGGGGTCGGTCCCGAGAATCAGCATTCCCGGTTGGGCGATGAAGCTCTGCACCTGGGTCAGCGGTCCTCCGTGCCACACCTCGCGCATTCCGTCCATGATGTGCAGCACGGCCTTCGACCGCAACGGTTCAACCGAACACATCACTCCAATCAGCGGATCGGTGAAAGTGATGGGCTCGTGATGTGAACGCGCCACGTTGTTGAATGACCCGTACCCCAGGTTTTTGAGGCATCCCGTGACGCCCGCAGCCGAGTGGTCCTTCAGGGTTGGAACGTTGATGATCTTGGTGACCGTCTGCGAAACCACTTGCGCGAGATAGGAGCGTGTCTCCCATTCGCCGAAGAAATCCGCCTGGCAGTAAACGTTCATGTCGTAGCCGGAAACGTCGAACGCTCCGTTCTCAATCCCAACCAGGCGCACTCCAACCGGCAGAAAGGCTCGGTAACTGCCCAATTGCACCTCGTAGGAATAGCGGTCATAGACCACGATGTTGTGCAGGGGAACGCCTATGCCTTCCACCGCACGGATGATCTCCCGGACAATCTCGGGCGAGGAACAGCATGCCGGGGCCCCGGAAGGATTGATCTTGATGCCCACAACGTCTGTGGGCTGGATGAAAAGCCTCCAGGCATCTTCAACGGAGCTTTTGCCGGTGAGTTCCTTCATGCCGCGCTCCAGCATGCGGCGCACAATGGGTTGCGAAACGTGGTTGTTGGAAATAGCACTCGGATCAACAACCTGAACCACGTGGCCGGGAAACAGCCCCGGCATCCCGAGCGGCGAGGACTTGTAATTCGGCAGCGGGTGGGT
>DASSJE010000471.1:0-21937 GCA_035691365.1 Terriglobia bacterium | reverse complement strand
CTTTCGTAGTTCCTGAAAATGTCTAGCCTGGCTGAAGAATCTGCCGTTCCAGGCTTGCAATGAGCATTAAAGCCGCGCTGCTGTTCCTGGAGATCGACATGGAACATGCAGCGCGGCGCAATTCCATTCACATAAGGAAGAACGATGTCCTGCTCTGAGAAGCCGAGTGTCTCCCCAGACGACCGGGCCTCCAGTTCCGGCATGGTCCATCGCCGGGACGTCTTGAAAATGACGGGCGCGGCGATCACCCTGGCTGCCGTGCACCGCTCTTCCGCACAGGCGGCCCCACCTGTAAAGAAGAAGGTGATCGTTGCCGGTGGCGGCATCGCCGGACTGTGTTGCGCTTATGAACTCGTGCGTCGTGGCCATGACGTCACGGTTCTTGAGGCCGCGGGCCATCCCGGCGGCCACGTGCGCAGCCTTCATGACCCATTTCCCGACGGCCTTTACGCTGACGTCGGCGCTGAGCACTTCTATCACCCGGGGTATAACGTCTATTGGCCGTATCTTGAGGAATTCAAACTCCCGATTGTTCCATATCACCGGCGCGACAATGTGCTACGCCGGATCGGCAGCAGGTGGTACACGGAAAAGGACCTCCACAGCCGCAGTGTGCTGGGTGCGCTCGGTTTCCGGCAGCAGGAAGCGAGTTATTTGGCTCAAAACCCCTGGTGGAACATTCCTCTGATCTACTTGCAAAAGTATGTGGACCGCGTGCGCGAGGAACACACCCCGTTCGGCTGGGGGATGGATGATCTCGACCACATCTCCGTCAGTGACCTGCTGAGGCGCGAGGGAGCTTCCACGGGCGTGGTCCGGTTCGGAGGCGCCGATGGCTCAGCCCTGGAATGGATATGGAACGCTGCCATCAAGCAGTTGCGCGGCACGCCGCTGCTCACGCGAAAGCTGTTCCGAATCAGGAACGGCAATCAACAAATGACCAACGCTTTCGCGGCCAGGCTTGGTGCGCGGGTCCATCTGGGTACGCCCGTCACCAGAATCAAGCACGGCAATTCCGGAGTTACGGTCCACTACAAGGAGTTTGGCAAACCGCAGAAAATGGAGTGCGACTATCTGGTGTGCTGCATGTCGGCCGTCATGCTTCGGCTGATTCCAGTGCAACCTGCCTGGCCGGAAGCCAAAAATTTTGTCCTCAACAACATGCCTTATTACACCCAAGCCCGTATTATTTTCCAGTCAAGGACCGCATTCTGGGAAAAGGATGGTCTGAGCCCGAATTTGGAGTTCGGAACACCGGGAATCAATGAGGTCTGGCGGATGGCTGACGAGGTCCCCACGAAGCGCGCCATTCTGATAGGAACGGCGCCGGCCAGCACAACGCTGCAGCGCACTCTGGACGACTTCCGAAAATATTATCCCGGAAAGTCTGAAGATTTTGAGCAGACGATAGTTTTGAACTGGGCCACCGACCCGTGGGCCATGGCATGTGAAAGGGTTCTCTACCCTCCAGGCCAGTTCGCGAGGATGTGGCCGGAGGTCACCCGCCCGGTCGGCCGCATCCATTTTGCGGGCGCCTACGCAGCCAATGTCAACTGGGGACAGGAAGCTGCCCTGGAGTCAGCCCATCGCGCAGTCGAAGCAATCGAGCAGGCCTGAGAATAAGTAGAGACCGGCAAAAGCCATACTGCAGCCAAAACTTCAGGACTCAACGGGCACCGCAGCTTCACGAAGGAATTTTGCCGACTCCTCAGGCGGAGTCGGATTAATGTGGAACCCGGTGCCCCACTCAAATCCCGCAATTTTGGTCAGTTTGGGCATGATTTCCAGGTGCCAATGGTAATGCTCGTTGGGGCTCTCCGGAATCGGCGAGGTGTGGATAATGTAGTTGTATGCCGGGCAATCCAGGACTTTGTCCAGGCGCATCAGCATGTCTTTCAGAATCAAAGCCAGTTGCTCGAATTCCTGCTTCTGTGAGTCCTCAAACGCCGACTGGTGAACGCGGGGCATAATCCAGATTTCAAAAGGAAAGCGCGGGGCAAAGGGCGCAACTGCAATAAACGCCGGCGTGTCAGCGATCACCCGAATTCCGCTTTCAGCTTCCTGCCGGATGATGTCACAAAAAATACAACGCTCCTTGAAATTAAAGTATTCGCGTGCGCCGTCCGTTTCCTCTCGTACCCGTTTGGGAACAACAGGCAGGGCGATCAATTGCGAGTGCGTGTGTTCCAGCGAGGCGCCTGCGGCTTCGCCGTGATTCTTGAAAATCATGATGTATTTGAACCTGCGGTCCTTTTTGAGGTCGAGAATCCGGTCTCGGTAGGCCCACAGGACGTCTTCAATCTGGCGGGGCGACAGCAGGGCCAGGGTCTTTTGGTGGTCGGGGGTTTCAATGATGACCTCATGAGCTCCGATGCCGCTCATCTTGTCATATAGCCCCTCACCCTGACGGTTCAGTGAGCCCTCGATGCCCAGCGCCGGAAACTTATTGGGCACCACCCTCAACGACCATCCCGGCGAATTGCGCAGGCTTCCGTCGCTGCGGTAGGCAATGATTTCAGGCGGCGTTTTCGCCTCATTCCCGTAGCAAAACGGACAGAAACCCGAACCTCGAATTTCGACTTTGTCACGAACGAAGTCGGATGGCCTTTTGGCGCGCTCCGTGGCAATGATCACCCATCGGCCTGTGATTGGGTCTTTCCTGAGCTCAGGCAAGGCTATCACCCCTTATGCTGCAAGTTTTCCGGTTGAAGAAAACCTGTTATCGCTATTCCTTGAACGCATCCTTGATCACCCGCACCTGAAATCCTTTTGCAGGGTCCCACAGAACGCTTGCGACATCAAACCGGTAGCCTTCCGGTCTTCGTTTCAGTCGCCGCATATAATCCCAGGCGCTATTGACAATCCGCTTCTGCTGCTCAAAACTAATCGCCATTTCGGGAGGCCCGGCCGCATCACCGGTCCGTGTCTTCACCTCAACAAAGGCCAGCACGGGGCCATCCCAGCCAACCATATCCAACTCGCCCCGGCGGCCATGCGGCCTTCGGTTCCTGGCAACAATGGCATACCCCGCATGGCGGAGGTACCAATATGCTAGCGTCTCACCACGAGCGCCCACTTTCAAGTGCCGGGTTCTTTGATCGTCAGCTCCTGGCTCGCCAGGTCGTTCACGTCCGGCCGCGCCTGCGCGCCGCGTCTCGCTCCAAATCAACGAGCGGTAGACAAGATGTGCTACCCAATCCAACGGCTTTTAACCTTGTCGTGATAATTCCTTGATCACCCGTTCCAAAACATCCATTGCAAAATCAGCCTGGAATTGTTCCACCACCAGAGGCGGCATCAGGCGGATGGTACTTTCCCCACACCCCAGAACAAGCAGGCCCAGTTCAAAGGCGCGCCGGATCACCTGCTGGCGCATCTCGGGATGTGGCTCACGGCCAGCCTGGTCTTTCACCAACTCAATGCCGATCATCAATCCCTTGCCTCTGACATTTCCAACATGAGGGTGCCTGGCGGGCCAGCCCTGTAACCGTTCCAGCATGTACTTGCCCATCCGGTCGGCGTTTGCAATGTACTTTTCTTCCAGCAGGCGAATCGTTTCAAGCGCCGCGGCGCAGGCGACGGGATTTCCTCCAAACGTCGAAGCATGAGCACCCGGCGGCCAGTTCATGATGTCGGCCCGGGCAACCGTCAGCCCCAGCGGCATTCCGGAGGCAATACCCTTCGCGGTCACCAGAATGTCAGGCACGACGCCGGAGTGTTCGCAGGCCCACATGCGGCCCGTGCGCCCCATCCCGGTCTGAATTTCATCCGCGATCAGCAGAATCCCATGCTGCTCGGTCAGGTGACGAAGTTCCGGGAGAAAACTGTCCGGCGGCACCACGTAGCCGCCTTCGCCCTGGATGGGTTCAACCACAACTGCCGCAACCTCTCCGGGAGGAACGGCAGTTTTGAAGAGTTTCTTGATTGCTTCCACACCGCTGCAATCGCACTCACCCGCCGGGTGCCTGTTAATACACCGGTAGGGATTCGGGTAGGGAACGTGGCTTACTCCGGAAAGCAGAGGGCCAAACCCGTTCCGCTGGACGGCCTTGCTGGCTGTCAGCGAGAGTGAACCGAGAGTGCGCCCATGAAAGCACCCCAGAAAGGCAATAAAACGGTGCCGCCGGGTGTGAAAACGGGCCAGCTTCATGGCCGCCTCGATACCCTCCGTACCAGAATTGGCAAAGTGGACGCGCTTGGGAAAATCTCCAGGCGTAATTGCCGTGATTTTTTCCGCCACCGCGGTCAGCAGGGGATAGTAAAAATCCGTTCCCGACATGTGGATCAGGGTGCCGGCCTGTTGCTGGATGGCTTTGACAACCGCCGGATGGCAATGGCCGGTGGAGACAGAGGCAATGCCCGCGCTGAAATCCAGGAAGATGTTGCCGTCCACGTCTTCCACCATCATGCCGCTGCCGCGCTTTGCCACCATCGGATAATCGCGTCCGTAGGAGGGAGAAACGAGGCGGTGATCCAGGTCCAGTATCTTTTGCGCCTCCGGCCCGGGCAGAGATGTTTTAATTTCAGGCAAACCGTTATTCATAAAATTTCCTTGGCAGCATCCTCAAGGTCCATGCAATCCCCATGGCACAGGAGAAAAGAAACTATTTTTCGAGACAAAATCCCAGGTTATGAGCGGGAGGGATTGTCCGTCACTTTCGCTTCCAGCGGGTACCCGCTTTTGTATCCTCCACCAGCACACCGCCCTTTTCCAGCACGCCGCGGATTTCGTCAGAGCGCGTAAAATTCCTCTCACGGCGTGCTTGTTCACGTTCTGAAAGAAGTCCTTCGACTTCTTCGTCACTCAGGGCCTCAACAAGAGCTTTCTCAGCCTCCGGGAAAGCGTCGGGGATTTTTGAAGTCGCAGGTTCATCCAGGCTCTTGACCAGCCCAAACTGGTGAAGCTTAGCCTGATCGTTGTCTTCCAGCACGCCAAAAATCCTGTCAAATCGTGCAAGGGTGTCCAGGAAGGCCCCGCGGTTATCATCAAGAAACTTGCCCTGGTCCATGGCCGTGTTGCCTTCGCGAACCATGTCAAAAATGGCAGCCAGGGCCTCGGCTGTGTTCAGATTGTCAGCCAGCGCATCTTCAAACTTCCGGCGCGTGGCGCTGGCGGCCTCTTCAAGCGCTGCGCTCTTCCCTGCCGGGAACTCTTCCTTCGTCAGGCGATAATGAAAATTCCGGAGACGGTCCACAGACTGCTTCGCCTGGTGCAAGCCATCAAAAGTAAAGTTCAGAAGGCTTCGGTAAGGGACGGAGGCCAGCAGGTAACGAATCGCCGTGGGACGGTAACCTTTGGCAATCAGGTCACGTAGCGTATACACGTTGCCCACCGACTTGGACATCTTCTCGCCGTTCACCACCAGGTGTTCACCGTGCAGCCAGTAGCGCACAAAAGGCTTCCCCGTCGCCGCCTCGCTCTGCGCAATTTCGTTTTCATGGTGAGGAAACACAAGATCGACCCCGCCCGAATGAATGTCAAACGTCTCGCCCAGATACTTCATCGACATCACTGAGCATTCGATGTGCCAGCCGGGACGGCCCGGACCCAGCGGCGTATCCCAGGAAGGCTCTCCGTCCTTTGCGGCTTTCCACAGAACAAAGTCACGAACGTTGGCCTTGTCGTATTCGTCGGAATCCACGCGTGCACCGGCGCGCATCCCTGAAAGGTCAATCTTTGATAGCTTGCCGTAATCCGAAAACTTTTCCACCCGGAAGTAATAGGAACCTTCACTCTTGTAGGCGTACCCCTTCTTTTCCAGGGTCTGGATCAGCTTGACCATGTCATCAATATGGTCCGTAGCGCGGACCACGATCTCCGGCTTTTCCAGATTCAGCAACTGCCGGTCAATATTGAAAGCCTCGATATATCGATTGGTGTAGTCGCGCAGGCTCAGCCCGGCGGCATGGGCATTCCGGATCGTTTTATCATCGACATCCGTCAGGTTCATCACCTGTGTGACTTCGTAACCCTGATATTCGAGGAAGCGTCTGAGGACGTCCTGAAAAACAAAGGTGCGGTAGTTGCCAATATGCGCGTATCCATAAACTGTCAGCCCGCAGGTGTACATCCGAACCTTTTTGTCTTCCAAGGGTTGGAATTCTTCCACCCTGCCGGCCAGCGTGTTGTAGAACCGTAGCGCCATCGTATTGATAACAGACGGAAATGAGCAATCTACCATTCTATCGGCGCACCCAACGCCCGTCAAGAAAGCACTCCGGCGCAGCCGTACTTTTCAGAAGGATGCGATTGTGAAAGGAGGTGTTGCAGGTTTCGCTCAGGAATGGCCCGGCAGGAACGCCACCTTCATGCCTAAACCGCGGTCACCTTAATTCCCACTTTCTCCAAGGCCTTCAACTCACTCTTGCTAATACCCGTATCTGTAATCACCTCATCAATCGACGCCGGAGGCACAATCAGGCAAAGGCTCCGACGTCCGAATTTGCTGGAATCGCACACCATCACCACCCGCCGCGCTATCTCCACCATTACGCGGTTGACCTTGGCCTCCAGCAGGTTCGGTGTGGTCAGGCCATACTCGACGTCAAACCCGTCAACCCCGAGGAAAAGGATATCAGCCTGCAACTGCCGCAAAGTTTCTTCGGCGAGTGGGCCAACCAGGGAGAATGATCTTTCCCGCAGGATGCCGCCCGTCAGGATCAATTCCAGCGGTGAAGGCGCCAGTTCTGCTGCTATGTTAACAGCATTGGTAATGATGGTCAGGTTCCGATGCTGGCGCAATGCCCGCCCTACAGCCGTCGTAGTTGTCCCGGAATCCAGCAAAAGAGATTGTCCCTCTTTCACCATTGCAGCCGCGGCTTCGCCAATCCTGCGCTTCTCATCCTGGTGGACGCTTTCCTTTTCTTTAAGGCTGGGGTCGATGAGCGTCCCGCCGCCGGCTGGAAGCCCTCCGCCATGAGCCCGCAGGATAAGTCCTTCAGTGTGAAGGATTTTCAGATCGTTGCGAATGGTAACATGAGAGGTATCAAACCGGTCTGCCAGTTCCCGAACCAGAACCCGGCCTTCGCGCGCCAATATTTCAAGAATTGCCCTTCGCCGTTCTTCGGCCAGCATAATAAGTTTGTCCTTTCATTACTTCAGATTACAGTTGCTTAGTTTGTAATGCCTTTCGTATCGTTTGTCAAAGCAATTTCACTTCAATTTGAAAACCTCGAGTGCCCGCCCGGCAATCCGGATCTCCAAAACACTCTATGAAAAAACCGCTGAACAGCTCAGCTAGGGCGCCATTAGCCACTCAGGACGTGTGATTTTTACACTTTCTCCCGGATATGTCTTCTAGGTTAAATGCGTTTGATGAACCCGGAACGTGGGGCACAAACCGATCAGGATTTCGAGGCGGGTCGCTGGTTCAGAATAACTCGGACTTTTTTGGCCAATGCGTGGGGGGAAAAGGGCTTTTGAAGAAATGCCATATTGGGATCAATAAAGCCGTGATGAATGATCGCCTCATCCGTATAGCCTGAAATGTAGAGGACTTCGGCTTCGGGGCGGAGGGCGGTGACTTGCCTGGCCAGCTCACGTCCGCTCATATGCGGCATCACAACGTCAGCGATCAGGAGGTGAATGGGGTTCTCATACCGTCCGCTGGTCTTGAGAGCTTCTTTCCCGTCGCCAGCTTCCAGCACTGTATACCCGTGCCGGTCCAGAGTTTCACGAATCAACGTTCGAAGGGCCACCTCATCCTCAGCCACCAGAACTGTTTCTGTCCCCTCCAACTTCTCTGGCTCCTGTCTTGTCTCCAGCGGCAATTCCTTCTGTTCTTGAATTCGGGGGAAATAAACTTTGAATGTGGTGCCAACATTCTGTTCGCTGTAAACCCAGATAAAGCCGCCACTCTGCTTGACAATTCCGTAGACAGTGGCCAGACCCAGCCCCGTTCCTTTACCAGTTTCTTTAGTAGTGAAGAACGGTTCAAAGATATGTTTTTGAATTTCCGGGTCCATCCCCGTTCCGGTATCGCTGACCGCGATCATCACGTATTCCCCAGGCAAACTGGGCAGATGGGAACGCGCGTACTTTTCGTCGAATTTAACGTTGGCAGTTTCAATAGTCAGTCTTCCTCCGTCGGGCATTGCATCTCGCGCATTGACTACCAGATTCATAATGATCTGTTCCACCTGGCCGGGGTCTGCTTTCACGGAGCCCAAAGGGGCAAACGGAATGGTAACAAGCTCAATGTCCTCGCCAATCAGCCGTTCGATCATCTTTCGCAGGTTCTCAACCAGAATATTCAGGTCCATTACCTTCGGAGCCATGACCTGCTTGCGGCTGAAGGCAAGCAACTGGCGGGTGAGCCGCGCCGCGCGCTCTCCTGCTTTCTTTAGCTCCTGAACCTTGCTCCGCTCGTCTGCATCAATTTTTGAAGATCCGAGCAAGATCTCGGAATAGCCGATGATGATTGTCAGCAGGTTGTTGAAGTCATGGGCAATGCCCCCCGCCAGCCGCCCTACGGCCTCCATTTTCTGCGACTGGAGAAGCTGCTCTTCCAAGCTCTTTTGCTTAGTTATATCGATTGCAACACCACCGACGTATTCTCTATTTCTTCCGTCACGAAATGGAAATTTGATGGACACCCACTCCTTTGGTTTGCCTCCGGGAAGAATTGTTTTTTCTTGTAGTTCCACCGACCGTCCGGTAGCCAGCACCTGCCTGTCAGCCGCGATCAGCATTTTTGCAATTTCAGGAGGCCAGATTTCGTAAGCCGTCTTTCCCAGAATTTCGCTCGCTGCCTTCCCGACCAATTCTTCGAACGCACGGTTGACGTAAACGTACTGGCCTTCGAGGTTCCGCATCAACGCAACCACGGAACTGTTGTTCATAAAGGCGGCAAACCGTTCTTCGCTTTCGCGAAGGGCAGCCTCCGTGCGCCTCATCTCCGTGAGATCATGCACCAGGGTGGCAAAGCCAGTGATGCCTCCCGCTTCGTCCCGAATGGGGAAAGCAGCGATTTCCGCATCAATTCCCTGGCCGGACTTTGTCCGGCACCGGAGCTCGCCACAGTACTTTCCTGACTGCGACAACGCCTTGGTGATCTTTCCGAACTCGCTCCGTCCGCCTTCCAGGTAATGGCCGAGCGTCTTCCCGACTAATTCATCATCCGAATAGCCCAGCAAAATCCGATGGGCAGCATTCTGCTCAAGGATTCGCCCACGAACATCCTGTATGGTGATGCCTTCTTTGCAGTAGGATAGAACCTGCCGATAAAGCTTTATGAGTCCTGCGCGCCCAGTGGGCTTAGCGCCGTCTTCACCAATAGATAAGCTTTCGCCATTTGCAGGTTCTGGGTTCCGGCCTCCCTGCTGGATCCGATTCTGCTCCTTTTCCATTTTTGTTCCATCGCCGCTTCCATTCTGGAGTCCACGCATGCATTCCCGGGCTTCGGAAAGTTGCTCACGGAGATCGGCGATCTCCAGCAGGAGGGCCTTCTTCTTGGAAGGAATGCGTTTCTTCTCACTCACCTCGAACCTCATCTGAGCTCCCGGCCATCAGTGAAGACCGGATTTCATCCTCGCTGGAAAACTTCCCGACAATTCGCAGCACGGGTGCCGGATGTTCGCGGAGGAGCGTCGGCGCCAGGTAGACTTGTGCGGCATTGGCTTTTTGTGGTTCCTGATAAATATCCGTAACTCGCAGTTCGTAATTGCCTTGATAAAGCTTCTCAAGAACAGGTTTCACCTTTGTAATGGCATCGGTAGATCTGGCTGTTGCCCCGGAAACGTAAAGGTGGAAAGTGGGTCTGGGTCCGGCCGTCTGGAAGCGGCGACGCGTATGGTCCCGTTTCATCTTGGCAACCTCGCTCACGGCAACACCCCGGCATCGTGTTACACGGCTTGTAACTTCACCCGTGCAATAGGTGCATATGAACGGTGCGCTGCTAATCTTTTGGTTGTTGCAGACCACACAAAAGGCCAAGTGAATTGAATAGATAAGATATGTATTTTAAACAGCTTAACGACCATACTCGAGAATTAACATGAAGCAATCGAGCCTGAAATTACAAAACATAACTTCCCCATCGTTATGTCTTCCAAGACCTTTTCAACCACGTCTCAATGTGGAGTCTCCAACCAGATCCGCATGCTAGCAGCCCACATATATGTCTATCGACAGTGTTTATGGTTGCTTTAGCGGGTTTGGTAAACGGTTAGAAGATAGACAACAGGCGATCCCGAGATTAAACTCATCGGGAAACCCGAAAAGGAGCCATAACGAAGATGAAACGTGTTGTCCGCAGCAAAGAATCTCTGAAGTACGAGCTTGACCACCGGCATCCTCCCGTCCTGGAAGTTGAAACCGGAGAAGCCTTCATTCTGGAAACGGAAGACGCGCCCTCGGCGGCCTACCGCAAGCCGGAAGACGCCGCGCGCCTGCTGGACGCATGGTACCTGAATTACTCGCCTCCTATGGCCAATCCGGTGACCGGCCCGGTCTACATTCGAGGAGCCGAACCAGGCGACACGCTGGTGGTGGAAATTGAAACGATTGAACTCGACGAGCAGAGCGTCACCTACTGGCGCCCCGGGCACAAACCGTTGGGTGACTCCGCCCGGTGGAGCGAGTTGAGCACGCCGACTTTTGCTATCGGGCGCCACGAAAAAGGGGAAGTGATTCTCAACGAAGCAGTCGCATGGGAAGACGGCCAGGCTCGCCGCCACCCGCTGGGTCTGCGGTTTCCGCAGTCTCCCTTTATCGGCACGATTGGTGTCGCTCCCGAGCGCGAAGTCACAACTCCGGGCCTTGGCCAGGGAAGCTGGGGCGGCAACATGGACATAAGAGATATTCGTCCCGGCACGCGCATCCTGATTCCCTGTTACCATCCCGGCGCGATGCTCTACGTGGGGGATGTCCACGCCTGCCAGGGCGACACCGAATTCTACGGAACCGCCATGGAAACGCGAAGCACCGTGACTCTTCGCTGTGACCTCATCAAGGGAAAGCGCAAACCCTTTGTGCGGCTTGAAAAGCCGGAGAGCCTGATTTCAATCGCCTGCGCGAAGCCATTGGAGGAGGCTGTCTGGCGGGCCAGCTTCCAGTTGATGGAATGGCTGATGGAAGACTACGGCTGCTCCCAGCGGATGGCTTACCTGCTGCTCGGCGTCAATCCTGACTTCCGGGTGAATGTCTACCAAATGGCTCCTATTGCCAGCCTGCAATACACCGCGGGCGCGGAAATTTTGAAGAAGTCTATTCCAGATTCTCGCTGAAACAATTGGAAGTAATTCTTGAGGAAAAGAGGGGTAACCTAAAGAATGGGGTGAGCGACGGGGCTCGAACCCGCGACATCCAGATCCACAATCTGGCGCTCTACCACCTGAGCTACGCTCACCGCAACGTGGTTAAATTTTGAAACCTCAATCTATCTAACCATTGAGACGCTGAAAGTGTCAACGGTAAGCCGCAGCTCCGGAATCTGCTTAAACACCCTGCCCTTGTGGCAAGGAAAGCAGAGGCTCTGTCAAACTCAATGGGTAATCAGGATTTTCTTGTCGTTCTTATTGACCGGAACTTCCTGAAGCTCAGTGGGCTGCTGGCAGCAGACGCATTTTCCTGGCCCCTCGCCCTCGATGTTACAGGTTTCACAGAAATATCGGACACGATAGACTTCGCCATGGTGGATGGTAAAGATGTTGTCCACCCGAAAATTTCCACCTGCTTGATACTCACCCTTCAGCCGTACCTCATCATTTTGAAGCCGCTTGTCCTCGAGGGTTTGGAAAATGTACTGGTAACGTCCGGCCAGCGGGACCTGTTTTTTGGCCGTCTTCACAACCGGTCCGGTTCCCTGGATGATAAGAAGCTTCCCCTGCAAAGTCTGCTGGGCATTCTGCGTATCGGCCGCACGGGCCGGGCCGGCGGCAAGCCCCAGGACCACTACGCAGGAGAGCAAAAGTGCGAGACAGGGATATCGTAGCCGCGCCATCGCGGATTCCCATCCATCGGCTGAAAATGCCTGTTGTCCTCTCAACAGCATACTGCCTTCTTCTACGAGCCTTGATATTGGCCGACCAGCACTATCGCCAGCGGCAATTTTGCGCCGCCAGATCCAAGCGTCCCTTCCATCTGGAGCGCCCAGTTCTGCGAATAATCCTGGAACAACGCCGGAAAAGTCTTGTTTGAATCGCTCACCGAATCCATCACCAACACGCCGGGATGTCCGGTGGTGGTGGAATCACGAGCCAGCTTCACAGCATCGGTGAAAGTCACATTCTTGGCGCCGTCCGTATCCTTGGCCGCGGGCACCAGCAGCAGAAAATCACGATACTGGCTGACGCCCATGTGGTTCCCGTCTTCCGGAACCAGTTCATACCGGAGAGTGTAATAACCCGCATTAATTGCCTGCCCGCGATAGTCTTTGGCGGCTGCAGGAAAGTGGATGACACCCACCAGAGATCCCTGGTCAATCTTGCCGTAGAGGACGTTTGCTGCTGAATCAGGACTCGCGGCTGGAGCGAGGTCCTTGCGCAGCCACACTTCGCAAAGCACCTTGCCTGAACCGTCCAAAAGGCTTTCCCCCTGCGGCTGGAGGGAATTTTGAATGGACTGGCCGACGTCGCCTCCGGGCAGTCCATTGGCCGCCTGAAGCTTGTAGGTGCCTTGTGCGAAGGCAGCAACACTGAAAGCCAGAAAAGAAGCTACTGAAAAAGCCAGGACCCGTCGCATCTCGAACCTCCGTAGTGAAATTGCGAGAATTCCAAACCAGGCTGGGAGGAGGCACACTCCCTGCGCTATGTTTTCAAAACACGTTTCTGCGGCATCCCCTATCGCGTTCGTCAGTCAGAGAAACTGCCAATAAAAGCGCTGCGGCTGTCCCGATTGGTCCAGACAACTCCCAGGCCTTTGCCATTGAACGCGTCTTCCTGGCTGTAGGCGGGCATGGAGTGGTCAAGCCTGGTCAGGGGAGGATAATAGACTACTTCATTGCCGCACATGATGTCGCCCTGGCAGAGTGGCCTGGTTTTCACCACAGCCAGATTGCCGGCCTTCAATATATCGATCCCGTGATCCGCCCCTTTGCCGACTTCAAGGCTCACCGGCGCCACTTCCACTCGAACCACCTGGCCGACGAGTTTCCCTGCTCTCGCTTTTGCAAAATCGGCCAGCGCCTGCTTCTGCTGTGCCGTCGCTTTATGATCCAGAATCAGGACCGATTCACTCGGCAGAGGATCACGATAGGGATCACCGAGCGTAGCACTGGCCTTCACCACGGCCACCACGGTCAGTCCGCTGATATCTGTTCCTTCCCAAGCGCCGTGATTGATTTTCCAGGCAAGAATTGCATGCTTCCCTGTCAGGTCAACCTGCGAATTTGCAAAACAAGGTCCGGTCCACACGTCCGCGTTCCTGACTTCGAGATAATCTCCCGTGACGGCGGCATTAGCTGATACAACCGCCAGCCCCGCCAGAACCAGCATCGCTAAGCCTGTCCCCAGAATTCTCCGCATATTGCCTCCTTCAACTTCTGACGCGTTACCCCAAATCAATAAGGATATTTTAGCTCACAACAAAAACACGTATCAACCGTATGATGCCACGGCGGCAGCTCAGGTTACTCTGGAACGTGAAAGGGAAAAAGGCGGGCGTGGAGCGTGCGCACTCGCGGGCACACGCTCCCACTCTGAAAATGCAACCGGCAGGCAGGCCGTCGGCGGCTAAAGGGGATCGTAGCAGCCCCGGCCGGGCTTGCAGCTTTCGGGCTCAGCCACCTGGCCGTCCGGCCCCAGGCAATTATGAGTATGGACGCACCAGTGGATGCCGCTGCTCATGCTGGGAATTCTGGGATCAGGTTCAGTGTGGGTAAACACCTCCTTCGAATGAAGGCAACGGCACGCCGCATGACCGGCGATGTTCAGCTTCAAAGGTTCAGCCATAATCACGCTTCTCCTTTCGCAGCACGCATCAGGGCGCGCTTCACGGCTATGCGGGCAAGTTGCACCTTGTAACCGTTCTGGCTTAAGGGTTTCGCGTTGCTCACTGCGGCCTTGCCTGCAGCATCAGCAACTTCTTCGGAAAGGGTTTTCCCTTCCAGTTCCTGGCCTGCCTCGGTAGAGGGCCAGGGCACGGGCGCCACGTGTCCCAAAACAACCCGTGCACTCTTCACGGTGTTTCCGCTCATATTGAGGGCGACGTAAGCTCCCACCAGCGGCCAGTCGAGGCCCTCCTTCTCGCGGATTTCATAGGCAGCGGTTTTCGCCGAGGTGCCGGGCACCGTGATCTCCGTCAGAACTTCATCCGGCTTGATCACGTATTCGCGCTCGTCTTCCGAACTGGGCGTCGTGTAGAACTTGCTGAGTTCCACTTCGCGCTGGCCGTTTGGCCCATGCAGCGTCACTTTGGCGTCCAGCGCAATCAGCATGGGCGCCAGGCTGGATGGGTTCACAAAATAGGCCGGCCCGGAATTGCCCAGAATGGCCGAGTAGCTATTCTGGCCGTCCGGGATCAACGATTTGCCTTCGTGTTGCGCCAGCAGGCCATAACCGTTGCGGAAATACCAGTCGCGCGGGCGCTGAAGCAGTTCTCCGCCCACCGTTCCCATGTGGCGCATCTGCTCACCGCGAATGCCGTCAGCCGCCTGCACCAACCCGGGAAAGTGCTGCCGGGCAACTGGGGAATCCAGAAGCTGCCGGATGGTGACCAGCGCTCCCAGCCGCAATCCCGAACCTGATGCAGCCTGGATGCGGTCCAGCGCCTTCACTTTTTTCAAACTAACCACGCGTTTGGGAGTGACGACATGATCCTTCATGGCGCTGATCAGGTCAGTTCCTCCGGCCATAACTTCCGTGCCGCCCCAGGTGCTTCCCAGCAGCTTGACGGCGTCCTGCACGCTTCTTGGACTTGCATATTCGAAAGCTTCCATCAGGCCATCGCTCCTTTCTCGAGTGCCGCAAGGACCTTGTCAGGGGTCAGAGGGAGAGTGGGTACCCGGACGCCAATAGCGTTGGCCACGGCATTGGAGATAGCCGCGCCGGGAGAAATCACCGGTGGCTCGCCCAAACCGATCACTCCGCGGTCGTCATATCCGGGGCCCGTCATCATGTGAACCACGAATTCGCCAAAGTCGCCGATGGTAGCCAGCTTGTAGAACTCCATGTTCGGGTTCAGCATCACACCGAGCGTTTCGTCCATCACCTTCTGCTCAAACAGCGAGTAGCAAACGCCCATGATCAGCGCGCCGTACACCTGGCTTTCCGCCGTTTTCACGTCGATAATCAGCCCGCAATCCTGGGCGGCAACGATGCGGTTGACTTTCACCTGGCCGGTTTCAGTGTCCACAGAAACATCAGCAATCTGGACTCCGCCCACGCCGCTGTCACCCAGGTGGCAGGGGCCGGGATTTTTACCTTTGGCTTCGATGGTCTTCACGCCCAGCTTGGCGCAGGCCTGTTTCCAGGAAAGGCTCTTTGAGGGATCACTCTTCGCCCGGATTGCGCCCTGCCAGGCTTCGAGGTCCGTTGGCTGAACGCCCAGCGAAGGCGCTACTGCGGCAAACAATTCATCGCGGGCATCAATGGCCCCGCGACGCGTTGAGTTGCTCACGCCTCCAACAGTCGTGCTCCCGCCGCTGGCGCCGTCCATCGGGAACTTGCTGGTACCGATCTCGACTTTCACGGCGTCCACCGGAAGTCCCAGCGTCTCCGCCACCGTGATGGCGATCACCGTCCGGGTTCCGGTTCCCAGGTCCTGGCTTCCCAATTGGACCGTCACAGAGCCGTCAGGCCGGATGACAATATTGCAGTTGCTGGTGTGGCCGCGCCCGCCCCAGGTATGGAGGCTGACGCCCATGCCACGCTTCATGTGGCCTGAGGTTTTGTCTCCGCGGGGGTGCCAGTTCTTTTTCCAGTCCGCCAATTCTGCCGCCTTATCCAGCTCTTCAGAATAGGTTTTCCGCAGGATCTCGGGCGCCAGGTCAACATTCTTCTTCAGCAGTTCAACGGGATCCATCTGCAGCTTATCAGCCAGGTCGTCGAGTGCGGCCATGGTAATCAGGCAGGCCTGGGGATGATTCGGGGCCCGCCAGGCACGCGAGCCGCCGATGTTGGCCAGAACCGCCGTGTGCTTCCAGTGTCGGTTCGGAGGCTCAATCACGTAAGGGAGCGGAGGATGCCCCGCAGGGCCAACGCCGCCGGTTCCCCAGGAGTCGGAGTCCCAGGCCGTCAGTGTGCCGTCTTTCTTGGCGGCAACGCGGACCTTCGCGTAGGCGGATGGGCGCGCGCCGGCCATCTCCAGTTCGGTATCGCGATCCAGCATCAGACGGACAGGAGCGCCGCCCGCCATCTTTGAAAGCTGTGCCGCCTCGATCCCCCAGGAGTCAGGAGAGAATTTGCTCCCGAACCCGCCGCCGATGTATTGGCAAACTGTCTCGATGTTGTTATCGTCGACTTGCAGGTTTTTGAGGCGCAAGGCCTGGCCCAACTGGCCGGGCCCTCCCGAAACGTTCTGCGTGGATGACCAGATCCGAATAGATTTCTGATCGGGCCACTGCACCATGTTTCCGTGGCTTTCCAGACAGCAATGGGTAATCACCGGCACGCCGTAATATCCTTCGGAAACCACAGCGTCCGGGTCCTGAAATGCTTTGGAGGGGTCGCCCGTTGTCTGCTCACCACCCTCTTTGGTACGGCCCGCGGCCTCGGCCTTTTGCAGGTCTTCCTCACGCACCAGGTGCGGGAGCTGCTCATATTCAACCTTGATGCGCCGTACGGCGTCCTCTGCAATCTCTTCGTTGATGGCGGCGACAGCGGCAACTTCTTCTCCGGCCCACTGGATCTCGTCGCCGGGATTTTTGACGGCGATCACCGCTTTCACGCCCGGAAGGCTTTTTGCCGCGGAAATATCAATCGAAGACACTTTTGCGTGCGCATACGGGCAGGTGCAGAGCTTGCCGATCAGCCGTCCCTTGGGGTTCTGGTCATAAGTGTACTTGGCCCGGCCGCTTGACTTCTCCGGACCGTCAATCCGGTCAATTCGTTTCCCGATCAGCTCGCGATGGTCCGCGTCCGGCCAGTCATATTTACACGTTGCCATTGGCGCCTCCCTTCATTCCTTTGGCGGCATCAAGAACTGCGTGCCGGATTCCCCAGTAGGTTCCGCAGCGGCAGATGTTCCCACCCAGGTTCTTGTCAATCTCTTCTGCTGTCGGATTGTGGTCACGCTCCAGGTAGGCGGTGCATGCCATCACAAAGCCCGGCGTGCAGAATCCGCACTGCTGGGCGTCGTGCTTGACGAAGGCTTCCATCACCGGCGAGAGCCTCTCCTCTTTGGCCAACCCCTCGATGGTTGTAACATTGTGGCCTTCAGCCTCAATGGCCAAAACCGTGCAGGCATAAACGGGCTTACGGTCAATCATCATCGTGCAGGCCCCGCAGGTGGCACGGTCGCACACCTTCTTGGACCCGGTAATATCCAGATGGTCGCGCAAGGCATCCAGCAGCGTCACGCGCGGCTCGATGTTCAGCTTGTGTACTTTGCCATTGACACGAAGGGTTACAGGAACCGCCCCTGGCCCGACAAATCCAGCCTCGGGTCCCGGAGGGGCTGCGCTTGCGACTGTGCTGCCAACCAGCAACCCGCCCGATACCGTGACGCCTGCTCCCTTCAGGAAATCCCGGCGCGTCAACTCGGGCTTTTCTGGGCCAGCCTTTCGTCGCCGGTCATCTTTCCGTCTCATAGTGGGCTCCTTCCTGGGGATTGGACTTCAGCCAGCTTCTTACTGCAGCAATCTAAAGCCATGATGAAAACCCGACCTCAAACGGTCTGATTGTGTAAAGAAGGCAGTATTATATCACTTAGGTATTTTCTAACTAAGAATTTCTCAAGCAGGGTCGCAATTTTTCTGGATCCCCTGGCCGCGCCTAGTGCGAGCCTGAATGGTCGCCGGTTTCCGCCAGAACGGATTCCGGAATGGGGGCAGGAGTTTCGGATTCAGGCTCGGCCCGCCGGCGGCCAAAATGCCTGCCCAGCCAGCGTTGGAACTGATCCAGATACGTATAATAGACCGGTGTGATGTAAAGCGTAATGATTTGTGAAAAGACCAGCCCGCCCACCACCGCCAGGCCGAGCGGCCGCCTTGACTCGGCGCCGGCGCCCAGCCCAAGGGCGATAGGCAAAATACCCATAAAGGCGGCGCCCGTGGTCATCATGATGGGGCGAAAACGCACGGTTGCGCCGTGGTAAATCGCATCTGCCGTCGACATTCCGGCAGTTCTCTCGGCATCCAGAGCGAAGTCGATCATCATGATGGCGTTTTTCTTGACAATACCGATCAGCATGATGATTCCGATAAATCCATACAGGTCGAGTTCCATGTGGAAAGCTATCAGCGTGACCAGAGCACCCAGGGCGGCCGAAGGCAGCCCTGAAAGAATGGTGATGGGATGGATGAAACTTTCGTACAGAATACCCAGGACCAGATAAATCACCAGCACGGTGGCCAGCAACAGGATGCCCAGCCCAACCAATGATGATTGAAACTGCTGCGCCGTCCCTTCAAAACTCGCACTGATGTCGGCGGGCAGGTCACGGGCTATCTGGTTGACCCCGTTCACAGCGTCGCCGAGAGCAACTCCGGGCGCCAGGTTGAATGAGATGGTGACGGAAGGAAGCTGGCCGAAATGGTTTACAGAAAGCGGGCCCAACCCCTCCGCCAGAGATGCCACCGTACTCAAGGGGACAAGCTGTCCGCTGGATGAGCGGATGTAAAGCAGGGACAGGTCATCGGGGTTGGCCTGATATTGCGGCTCCAGCTCAGAAATCACCCAATACTCGTTGTTCGGCGCGTAAATGGTCGAAATCCGGCCCTGGCCATAGGCCGTTGTCAGCGCATCCTCAATCTGGAAGGGCGTCACCCCGAGCGCACGGGCCTTGTCACGGTCAATGTGAACGTTAACCTGAGGATTGTTAATCTCGAGGTCAGATGTCACATCCTGAAAACCGGGAAGCTTGCGAACCTGTGCTTCCATGTTCAAGGCCACCTGGTAAAGCTCCTTGGTGTCCGGCCCCTCCAGCGTGTACTGATACTCGCTCTTGGTCAGGTGCGCACTCAGTTGAACCGGAGGGGGATTTTGCATAAAAACAAACACACCCGGAATGGCGGCCAGCTTGGGACGCAATTGCTGAATCACCTCGTCTGTACTCACCAGCCGGTATTCAGGCCCAAAGGGTTTGTGTGGAAGGTGGAAAAAGTTCTTAAAGCCCGCCTTGAACTCCTCCACCGCGGAAGGGTGATCCTTCAGATGGCAGAAAAAAATTCCGGAATTGCCTCCACCGGATGGGCCGCCCGCCCCGGCCAGTGCAAACACCGTGGCCACATTCGGGTTTGCCCGAACGACGGCAGAAACTTCCTGCTGATACTGCTTCATCTGTTCGAATGAAGTTCCCTGGGCCGCCATACTGAATGCAAAAATGGCCCCGCTATCTTCGCTGGGCAGAAAACCTTTGGGGATCTTCAGGAACAGATATCCGGTCAGGACCAGGATCAGTATGGAAGCCATCAGAACTGCAAACCGGTGCCGGAGGAACTTCCGCAGACTCCATTCATAGCCCTGAAGCAAATAGTTAAAATAACGCTCTGAAACCTCAAACAGATGCCCGTGTTTCTGGGCCCGCGGATGGCGAAGGAACCGGCTGCACAGCATGGGCGTCAGGGTCAAAGACACCAGCCCGGAAACCAGTACCGCAG
Organism: Terriglobia bacterium; assembly: GCA_035691365.1. GTDB lineage: Bacteria > Acidobacteriota > Terriglobia > UBA7540 > UBA7540 > SCRD01. The sequence goes on along the minus strand of DASSJE010000471.1, from coordinate 2,240 downwards.
CCATAATGGTCACCGCAAATTCGTGCAGCAACCTCCCCATGATGCCGCCCATGAAGAGGACGGGAATGAAGACGGCGGTGAGCGACAGCGTCATGGAAAGGATGGTGAAGCTGATCTCCCTCGAACCTTTCAGCGCGGCTTCCATCACGCCTTCGCCCTGTTCCATATGCCGGACAATGTTCTCCAGCATGACGATGGCGTCATCCACCACAAAACCCACTGCGAGCACAAGGGCCATCAGCGATAAGTTGTCCACCGTATAGCCCGCCAGATACATTACGGCAAATGTGCCGATGATCGACATGGGCAGCGCCAGGCTGGGGATGATAGTGGCCGACACGTTGCGCAGGAAAATGAAGATAACCAGAATCACCAGGCACAGGGTCAGGTAGAGAGTGAACTTGACGTCATTGATGGAATCGCGGATCGTCTGCGACCGGTCATACTGAATCTGGAAGTGGATGGATGCCGGGAATTCCGAACGGAAGCTGGGCAAAAGCTTGCGGATGTTGTCCACCACTTCGACGGTATTCGTTCCCGGCTGGCGCTGGATGGCCACCACCATCGCCCGGTGTGTGCCAAACCACATCGCCACCTTGTCGCTCTGGCTGCCGTTCACAACATTGGCAACCTCATCCAGGCGCACCGGCGCGCCATTGCGGTAGGCAACGATGATCGGACGGTAAGCGGCGGCGTCATTCAACTGGCCTTCGGCCTGCACCACAAAAGACTTGTGCGCGCCATAGAGGGTGCCTGTGGGCAGGTTGACGTTGGCATTCTGGATAGCCTGTGTGGCTTCATCGATGCCAATTTGCCGGGCCGCCAGTGATTTAGGATCAAACTGCACGCGCACCGCATACTTCTGTTCGCCAAACACCTGGACCTGCGCCACGCCGCTGATCATCGAGATGCGCTGCGCCATCATCGTGTCCGCGTATTCGCTGGTGGTATACAGCGGAAGCGTGTCTGAATACACCGCCATGTAAATGATCGGCTGGTCGGCGGGGTTCACCTTGCGGAACGTCGGCGGCGAGGGCATGTTGGGAGGAAGCTGGCCCTCCGCCTGCGTGATCATGGATTGAACGTCCTGCGCGGCCGCGTCGATGTTCCGGGTCATGTCAAATTGCAGGCTGATCTGGGTGCTGCCCTGCGTGTTGGTGGACGACATCGAATCGAGCCCGGCGATGGTGGAGAACTGCCGCTCCAGCGGCGTTGCTACCGACGAAGCCATGGTTTCGGGGCTGGCGCCGGGCAGGCCGGCACTCACCGTGATGGTGGGATAATCAACGCTGGGCAGGTCGCTGACCGGCAGGAAGCGATAGGCCATGATGCCGAACAAGAGGATGCCAAGCATCACCAGAGTCGTCATCACCGGGCGGCGGATAAAGGGTTCTGAAAGATTCATGAGGTGCTTACCTGCTGCGGGGCGGTTTCGCTCTTCGGCGATACCTTTGCGCCGGGGTACAGCCTGAGCTGCCCGTTGGTCACCACGGTTTCACCAGGATTGATCCCCTTGTCCACAATTGTGTAGCCGCCGAGCGTCGCCCCTACAGTCACCGGACGAAGTCCCGCCGTGCCGTCGGCCGCGACAACGTATACATACTGCCCTTTTTCACCCGTCTGCACAGCCTGCGACGGAACCACCGTAGCGTTCCGTTGCACCGAGAGATCAAGCGTTACATTAACGAACTGGCCCGGCCACAGGCGCCGGTCCCCGTTGGCGAAGGTCCCCTTCAACACAATCGTTCCGGTATTGCTATCCACTGTATTGTTGATAAAACTCAGGCTGCCCGTTGATGCGTTGGAATCGTTGCCCGAGGGATAGGCCAGCACCCGAAGCCGTTCCCGCGCCTGGTGCGCTTTCACCTGCGGCAGGTCCTTTTCCGGAATGGAAAAGTCCACGTAGATGGGCGTCACCTGGTTAATAATCACCAGGCTGGTGTCGTTGGTTTTCACCAGATTACCGGGGTGGACCAGAAGGCTACCGGTACGGACGTCGATGGGAGAATTAATGGAGCAGTATCCCAGATCGATTTTCGCCTTTTCCACGGCGGCCTGATCGGCCCGGACAGCCGCGCCCAGAGCCTGGGCGTTGGAGGTGAACTGTTCATACTGGATCTGAGAAACAATCCCCTCCTTTTGAAGTTGCGTGTATCGTTGGGCTTCAGTCCTGGCATACTCGGCCTGGGCCTGGTCACGCGCCAGATTGGCTTCAGCCTGGTGCAGGGCCACCTGGAAAG
>DASSJE010000470.1:0-14431 GCA_035691365.1 Terriglobia bacterium | reverse complement strand
CAATGGGCGGCCCTGCCGGACCTGGCTGGCAAAGTAAAAAATAAATTCACTCTTCGCGGAAATTGCCTTCACTGCCTCGGAGATTTTGGTGGCTCATCCGGGAGCCCGAACGCCATCAGCCGGTCATCCGCCGCGACCACCAAGTACTGGCGGCCATCCAACATGTAGGTCATGGGCGAATTGCCCATGCGCCCGCCGGCGTTCAGGTGCCACAAGGTCTTGCCCGTTGCCGGATCAAGCGCCAGCAGGTTGCCGGAGTTGTCCGCCGTGAAGAGCAGATGCCCGGCCGTGGAGAGGTTGCCGGTGTTCGAACCGCCGCGTCCCTGTTCGTGCGTCCAGACGATCTTGCCCGTCTTGTAATCAATGGCGCGCGTGGCCGTATCGTCCCACAGGCCGCGGTCGCGCCCGCCCCATCCTTCAGCTTTACCGCGCGCGGTGAGATAGAAGATGCTGATGGTGCGGGTGGCGGTGACGTAGAAGAGGCCCGTTTGCGGATCGAAGCTGGGGGCCATCCAGTTGGTGCCGCCTCCGCTTGCGGGCTCCACCAGCGCGCCATCGGGCGAGGGAGCCATGTGGGGTTTGGGGATGGGATGCCCCTGGGCGTCGTAGGTAGTGGACCACGTCTGGTCAATGAACGGCGCCGTGAGCAGGTGCTTGCCGTTGGTGCGGTCAAGCAGAAAGAAGAAAGAATTGCGCGCGGCCTGGGCGAGAAGGTGCATCCGCTTGCCGTTGAACTCGCCGTCAAAGATCACCGGCGTTTCCACCGAGTCCCAGTCGTGCACGTCGTGCGGCGATGTCTGGTAATGCCACACCAGTTTGCCCGTGTCGGGATTGAGCGCCACAATCGAGCAGGTGTAAAGGTTTGCTCCCGGCCGCGCCGTGCCTACCAGCACCGGGTTGGGATTCCCCGTGCCCCAGTAGAGCAGGTTGAGTTCGGGGTCGTAGGTGCCGGTCATCCAGGTCATGCCGCCGCCGTGGCGCCGCGCTTCCTCGCTGGGCCAGGTGTCGGCGCCGGGTTCGCCCTCGTGCGGCTCAACCCACCAGCGCCACTGCAGTTTGCCCGTCACCGGGTCAATGGAATCGAGGAAGCCGGGAATGTCAGTGACGTCGCCGGAAACGCCCACGATCACGTGGTCCTTCACCACCAGCGGCGACATGGTGGCGAAGTATTGCAGGTCGGCGTCGGCGAGTTTGACATTCCAGATGGGCTTGCCGTCTTTGGCGCTCAGGCAGACCAGTCGCGCGTCGGGCGTCGTAAAGTAGAGACGGTCATGCCACATGCCCACGCCGCGGTTCCCGATGTGGTCGCCTTCCGACTTGCGGTAGTAGTGCCACACCTCGCGCCCCGTGCGGGCGTCAACGGCCCAGACGTTGTCCGGCACGGCGAAATAGAGAATGCCGTTCACTTCAAGCGGCGTGGACTTGATGCCCTGCGTGCCGGTGGCGAAAAGCCATTTCAGCGCCAGCGAGTGAACGTTCGAGGCGCTGATCTGGTCCAGCGTGCTGTAGCGGCGCCCGGAATAATCTCCGTTATAAGTGGGCCAGAAGGCCGTGGGCGGCTCAAGCAGGGCACTGTCCGGCAAACCCTGCGCGCGCGCGGCGGGCGCGGAAAGCAGCAGGCAGCAGGCCGCGATCAGCAGAAGTCCGGCAGTCCGATATGGAATAAGCCCCCCTGTAAGTCCGGGGCAGGCAGCGCGGCGGCGTGTCATCAACAACGTCCTCATTTCAAGGTTTCGAGATAAGCAAAAAGATTGTGCATGTCCGCCTGACTCAGCGTGTCCAGCAGCTCGCGATGCGCCGCCAGCGGATCATGAACGCTCACCTTCACCTGATCGCGAGAGAAGGAGCGATACCATCCCGCGGAATCGTGCAGCGCCACGGTGAACTCATCCAGATGATCGAGCGGGCCTTCGATAGTCTGGCCGGAAGGCAGCGTCACCGTGACCGTCCTGCTATCTTTGCCGTTTGGATAAAGCATCTTCGCTTCCAGATCGAGCGGCGTGTATTTGGTCGCAACGTGAGCCAAGTCGCCGGCGGGCGAATGGCAGTCCTTGCATTTCCCCGCTCCATTAAAGAATTCCTTTCCAGCGGCGGCATTGCCGGTCAGCATCCACTTCAGAGCGTAATTCGCGGGCAGGCGCGCGGAAGCCACGCCCTCCGCCTGGCGGTAATGCATGAATTCGGCAATGTCCTTGATCTCGGCGCCGCTCAGGTGGAGGGCCGGCATGCCTTTGCTGGGCCTGCCATTCAGGATCACCGGGCCAATCCGGTCTCCCGCCTTATCGTCGGCAACCAGGGGCGAGCGAACCAGGTCCGGCCCGCGGCCCCCCGTGGCATCCTGGCCGTGGCAGAAGGCGCAGTTCCGCTCAAAGGTTTTCTGGCCGCGCTCCACGGCCGGTGAAGGCTTTGTCTCAGAACTTTTCCGGCGGCTTTGTGCAGCCCGCGAATGTTTTATTTGGGCCTGCGCGGGCAGCGCAAGCAGGCCGGTCATCATAACAGCCAGCGCAAACGGCGCCGCTCCCCAGATCACAGCGGAGGCGGAAATTCGCTTTGCCGATCGATTCATTCGAAACATCTCACAGGGTGGCGTTGGCGCCGGTCATTAATTCCGTCAGAGTTCGCCGGCGCGCGCATCATGGACAGTTGTTGAACGGCGCGTTGCATATCCTGTTTGATTTGCTGAAAAGCCCCGGCGCGAACTCCTGTTGGCGGTCGCGGTAAACAACCAGCCTCAAGAAAGGCGTAATGATACTGCTAATCGCGAAAGTACGCCAGTCGAAATCGCCAATGGAGTGGTTGCGCTGTCGCAGAATCGCCGTATGCTGCAGGAGGGAGCGGCACGAATCGCTAAAATTGCAACGAATGCGCCACTGGCGAGGAACGCTACCGATCCCGGAGTTCTGGGGCCTATAAGAAGAGCGCGAGAATCGATCGTGTGAAATTTCAAAGCAGTAGCGGAAGGATTGAGGCTATGCCATGCGAAGTAAACCGCCGGGGATTCCTGGCTCTTGCCGTCGCGGGCCTTGCCGTCCCGAGGCGCCCGCGGCTGATCATCGACACTCATCTTGAAATCTGGACTTTTAATCCCAGGTTCCCGTTCCACGATCCCGAGCATCCCGGCCTCAAGCATGTGCCGGTGGAAGCACCCGTCGAAAACGAAGTAGCGGAAATGCGGAAATTCGGGCTGAAATACGCGGTGCTGATTAATCCGCGCTATTACGGGTGGGACAATTCGTACGTCAGCTACGCTCTGCACAAGCACCCGAATCTGTTTGTGGCGCACGGTCTGATTAATCCACTGGGCCGCGACCCGGCCGGCCGTTTGCGCTATTGGATGGAAGAGCATGGCTTTCAGGGGATGCGCTTCAGCCCGCTTTACCAACCGAATTCAACCTGGCTGAACTCCCGGGACCTGTATCCTTTGTGGAGAGAAGCCGAGCGGTTAAACGCTGTCTTCAACTTTTATATCCTTCCCCACCAGATGCCGATGCTCGAAGACATGGCCGGCCGTTTTCCCGGCGTTAAAATTGTGGTGGACCACCTCGGCGAGCCGAATTTGAAGGCCGGCGATCCGTGGGCGGATTTCCGGAAAATGTTCCGGCTAAAGCGCTTTCCGCAGGTCTGGGTGAGCGCTTCAGAACCCTATGAAATTTCGCTGACCAAGAAGTATCCCTATCGCGATACTCTTCCCTTCTACAAAGCAACCTACGAAGAGTTTGGCGGGAAGAAACTGATTTGGGGCACCGGATATCCAATGCCGCGATGGGAGCTGCCGATGAATAAAGAGCTGGCCTTCGTCAACGAGGTCTGCGACTTTTACACCGACGAAGACAGAGAATTGATCCTGGGAAAGAATGCTCTGCGCATCTGGGATTTTCCAAAGGCTGGATAGCACGCCGGTTTTTGATTCAAAGGTGGCATGGCCATCCTGGCCATGATGATTTCATACGGGCGAGAAGCCCGTGCCACGGGCGCTACGCGCGGCGCACGCTGGCATCGCGATGGACCAGGTGGAGTGAAAACAGGTAAGAACCTCTCGCACCGCGAGACCGCAGATGCCACAAGGCGAGCACCCGGGCCACCCGGGTCTTGATCACGGGAACGGCCAGACGCGCTCGACGGTTTTGGAGAGGATCCAGCTTTTGTCTCTCGCGTTGAGAAATTTCATATCGTCACGGACCACCGTCAACGCTTTCCCGTAGGTGGTCCACTTTTTGCAGACGGGCCAATCCGTGCCCCACATCAGCCGCTGGGGGCCGTAAACCGCGTAGAGGCGCTTCACGTATTCCTGCGCATCCAGCCAGGGATAGGGCTGCCGCGAAATCGACCAGGTGTGCGAGATTTTCACAAACACCTGCGGAAAGCGCGCCAGCGCGATCAGCTTCTGCAATTGTTCCGGCTGGTCAATGGGGCAGTCGGCCATGTGGTCAATCACCACGTCAAGCGCGGGACACTGGTCCATCAAAGGAACCAGGTCCGGCATTCGCGTGATGGGCGCGTAAATCTGCATGGGAACTTTGAGAGACTCCGCGCGCCTCCACAGCGGCGGCATGAGCCGCCCCCTGATCCAGTCGCCGCTGGGGTCGGCGGCGGGGCTGAGCCGCACGCCATGAAACCCCTGCTCGGTGAGTTTTGAAAGCTGATCGGGCGCGGCGGGATCGGCCGGGTTCACGCGGCACACGGCCATGAAGTAAGGCTTGTGTTTCCTCATCGAGTCGAGCGTGTAGCGATTGTCCCACCGGTAACCAATGAACTGCACCAGCACCGTCCGCGCAACGCCGTTGGCCTTCATCAGGTCCAGGAGCATGGATGGAGTTTCATTGTCTTTGGGCGGCTCGGTTGTTTCGCGCGCCCAGGGGTAGCGCGGGTCGTTCAGCCAGACGTGCACGTGAGGGTCGAGGATGCGATATTTCGGCGCGGGTTTCGGCAATGCCATTGCGGCTGCTCCAGCAAGAAAATCGCGGCGGTTCATAAGTAAATCGGCTCCAGCTTCTGGACAACGTACACACCGCACCGCCGGTAGTCGGCCAGCGGCCCCTTCCGCGCGGTGTCAAGGTCGACGCATATCCAACTGCGGTAACTTACGCTTTTCAAAATGCGGTGGCACGCCGGGAAGTCAATGTCCCCATCGCCGAGGTCGTAGATGCTGGCAAAAAAGCGCGCGCTCGGCGAACCCTTTGGCAGCACCTCTCCGTTCGGTAGCGCCCAATCCTTTGTGGAGGTCGTCCACCGGGCATCCTTGTAATCCAGAAAATGGATGCGGCGCTTGTAGCGGCCCAGTGTCCTCACCACATCGCAACCTGCAAGATAGAGATGCGCCGTATCGGGAGAGAGTCCGAAAAGCTTTGGGTCGGTCATAGCCATGAAGCGGTCAACTTCATCCTGATTCTGGACCATCTCACCCAGATGATTGTGCAGCCCGGCCGTGAAACCCAGCTCGCCTGCCAGTTCCCCCACCTGGTTGCACCGGGCGCACAACTCCCGAAAGGCGGCAGGAGTATTCGCTCCCGGCGTCGTGCGCCCCGGCGAGAAAACCACCAGGTGGCTGGCGCCAAAATCGGCCAGAAACTTCATGGTGGACCGCGCACTCTGCAGGACCTGCCGGCGCCGGGCCGGATCGCAAAGCGCACCGCCCCAGGAAATCGTAACCACGCGCAGGCCCCGCTTTGACATCTCGCGATGCATCTGTGTTTGCGTCAACCCGTAGCGCTTGAGGATGCCCGGAAATCCCGTAAGCCGGATGCCGTCAAATCCCGTCTCTTTCATCACATCGAGAATGTCCGTGAAGCGGCAGGGAGGATAGTGGTCCCACAACCCGGCAGAGAGCGCCCACTTCACGTTCCGGTTAGTCGGCAGGGGCGTTGCGGCGGCCAGCGCGGCGTAGAGCGCCGGGATGGCGGCAAGGAAAGCTCTGCGGCCCATTTCCATTATGCGCCACATCATATGGGCCGCTTTGCCAAGTGTCAACCGCCTAAACCACACCTGACAAAATCCCTCTCGCTTCGCGGGGACGCATACACTGCAATGCCGGCCCCTGGACCGGCATTTAGCATGAGCTCCTGTTGTTCCAACCTCGATTCGTCCAGTGGCGATGGTAGCGACGGTGAATACGACGCACTGACCGGAGCGTAGTGCTACAATGGCGTCAGCGAAATTCCATGCCAACCTCGAACGACCTTTATCACCGCTGGCTTGCTGAAACAAGAAAGCATCCCTTTGCCCGCGCCGGCGACCGGATTGGAGCCGCCGTTTCCGGAGGGCCGGATTCGGTCCTGATGCTGGAATTTCTGGCGCAGATGGCGCGCGATGTGGGATTTCAATTGGCGGTTGTGCACTTCAATCACCACATGCGCGGCGCAGAGTCGAATGAAGACGAAAGCTTTGTGCGGGGACTTGCCGAAAAGCACGGCGTCCCCTTTTTTCGCGGAGAAGCACGTGTGGCGGAAGAAGCCCGCAAGCGACGCCGGAACATCGAGGCCACGGCGCGCGATTTCCGTTACCGCTTCTTCCTGGCGCTCGTCCGGCAGGGGAAAGTAGACAAAGTGGCAACCGCCCACACGCTGGACGATCAGGCCGAAACCGTCCTCTTGCACATCCTTCGGGGGACAGGAATGCGGGGCCTGGGAGGCATCCACCGCAATCTCCAGAACGAGGTGGTGCGCCCGTTCCTGGACCTGGCCCGCGCCGGGATCGAGGCAGAGATCACCAGGCGAAATCTTCCCTTCCGCGTGGATTCAACCAATCTGGACACGCGATTCCGCCGAAATAAGGTTCGCAGGGAGCTGCTGCCGTTGCTGGAAAAAGAGTACAACCCGGAAATCAAACGCCTGCTCAGCGAGTTGGCCACGAGGGCCCGCGAGATCGAGGCCTGGCTCGACCAGCAGGCGAGGGAGCGGGCCGGCGCCTGGCGGCTGCGCGAGGATGGGGCCGAAAAAATTTCCCGTACGGCCCTGCGGAACATGCCGCCTACGCTGGCCCGGCGGGTGCTGCGGCAGATGCTCCGGGAGGTGGCGGGCAGCCTGGCTGGAGTGACGCACCGCCACATTGAGGCTGTCTATCGTTTTGCCCTGGAGTCACAAAGCGGGAAAAGGGTGCAATTGCAGCGAGGGCTTTCCGCACGGATTGAGTTCGACTGGCTGGTTCTTTTTAGCGGACAGGGAAACGCGAAGCCGCCGGAATTCGTCTACAATGTTGAGGTTCCAGGCACGATCGAGGCGCCTGAAATCGGTCTGAGCATGACCTTCAAAATTGTTGGCGCTAAAGACGCAGATCGGGGATATAATACGAGGGAGTGGCCAAAGTTAGACCCGCTAGAAATGCCGGCACGTTTGACCCTTCGGAACTGGCGCCCAGGAGACCGATATTGCCCATCGGGGTTTCAGAAACCCGTCAAAGTAAAGGAGCTTTTCCGTCGGCATCGTGTTCCCGTGAGCGAAAGGGCGTACTGGCCCGTGCTTGATAGCGATAAAGGGATCGTGTGCGTCCGCGGATTGCCGGCGGCCGTGTGGGCGGCGGCGCAGGAAGATTGGGGCAAGGTTCTGATGATCCACGAAACCCGCCTGGTTTGAATCACGAAGTCCCGCGGGATTCGTAATTATGGCAGGTCGCGCCGGTTATCAGGGCCCTGGGGGCACCGGGAAAGGCAAACGGTGCATCTAAATATAACAGGGGCAAGCAACTAGAGCCATTCCCGGAAGTGGAACGGGAGGTCAATCGTGAATTCGGCAGTTAAAAACATAATTTTCTGGGTGGTAATGGTCGTCACCGCTCTGCTCATCTGGGCGGTTGTACGGTCAAGCACTGGCGAACGCGTCAGCAATTATACTTTTACCCAGTTCGTCAACCAGGTGGATGGCGGTAACGTCCAGGAAGTGACCATTGCGGGCACCGACGTGACGGGCGTTCTGAAGAAAGACAACACCAAGTTCAAGACCACCATCCCTTCCAACTATCCCGACCTCTACAAAGACCTCCTGAGCAAGGACGTCAAAGTCACGGTAAAGAGCGAGTCCGGAAGTTCCTGGATGACCTGGCTGGCCAACGGGCTGCCGCTGATACTGCTCATCGGCCTGTGGATTTTCTTCATGCGGCAGATGCAGAGCGGCGGCAACAAGGCCCTCTCGTTTGGGAAAAGCCGCGCGCGGCTGCTTTCAACCCAGCACAAGAAGATCACCTTCAAAGACGTGGCCGGAGTGCAGGAGGCCAAGGAAGAGCTGACGGAAATCATCGATTTCCTCCGGGAACCCCAGAAGTTCCAGAAACTGGGTGGGCGCATTCCCAAGGGCGTCCTGCTGGTGGGCCCGCCAGGAACCGGAAAGACCCTGCTGGCCCGCGCTATCGCCGGCGAAGCGAACGTCCCCTTCTTTTCCATTTCCGGATCGGATTTTGTGGAGATGTTTGTGGGAGTGGGCGCGTCGCGCGTGAGAGACCTGTTTGAACAGGGCAAGAAAAACGCTCCCTGCATCATCTTCATCGACGAAATTGACGCCGTGGGCCGCCATCGCGGCGCCGGACTGGGCGGCGGCCATGACGAGCGCGAGCAGACTCTGAACCAGTTGCTGGTTGAAATGGACGGATTTGAATCGAACGAAGGCGTCATCCTGATCGCAGCCACCAACCGGCCCGACGTTCTGGACCCTGCCCTGCTGCGTCCCGGCCGCTTTGACCGGCGCGTTATTGTTCCGCGTCCGGACGTGAAAGGCCGTGAAGCCATCCTGAAAGTCCACACCAAGAAGATTCCGCTGGCTGAAGACGTGGATCTGCCCGTGCTGTCCCGCGGGACTCCCGGCTTTTCCGGTGCGGACCTCGCCAACCTGGTGAACGAAGGCGCACTGCTGGCGGCGCGCCAGAATCGCAAGCAGGTCTGCATGCTGGACATGGAGACAGCCAAGGACAAAGTGCTGATGGGGCCGGAGCGGCGGTCGCTGATCCTTTCCGACGACGAAAAACGCAACACCGCCTACCACGAGGCCGGCCATGCGCTGGTGGCTTCCATGCTGCCCAATGCGGACCCGCTCCACAAAGTTACCATTATCCCCCGCGGCATGGCGCTGGGCGTCACCATGCAATTGCCGCTGGATGACAAACACACCTACACGCGTGATTTTCTGGAAGCCCAACTGGCCATCATGATGGGTGGGCGCGTGGCGGAAGAACTCTTCCTGAACCACATCACCACCGGCGCCGGCAATGACATCGAGCAGGCCACCGGCATCGCTCGCCGCATGGTGTGCGAGTTTGGCATGTCGGACCTCGGCCCGCTGGCCTTCGGCAAGAATCAACAGGAAATCTTCCTGGGCCGCGACCTGGCCACGCAGCGCGACTTCAGCGAAGATACGGCCATCAAGATTGACCAGGAAGTGAAGAAGTTTGTGACCACCGGCTATCAGCGCGCCAAGGACATTCTGAACACCAATCGGGAGGTCCTGAGCCGCATTGCGGAGGCGCTGCTGGAACGCGAAAGCCTCGACGGCGTTGAGATGAAGCTGCTGATCGAAGGCAAGCCTCTGCCCGAACTCGTCCGGCCCGTGCCATCCAAACCCAGTGAAGAGGAGACCACGGAAGTGCTGAAGCCGCAGCCTGCCGGGGGCGTGCCGGGCCGCGAGCGGCCGCAACCGGCGTAAATCTTCCATCCAACAACCCCTTATCATCCCCGGCGGACGTGTGCATTGCTCCGCCTGAATGTTTTCCGCAAAGCCGCCAATCCCCTTATAATATCTCTCGCCCAATAGGTCTTGGGGACACAACTTCGCTCGAAAAAGGGTGCGTGAAACATGTCACCATCAGGCGTTGAACAGGAACCCTCGTGGGAAAATCCCGTCAGGAAGTTGCTGGCTGAAGGCGCGCCGGTCTTTGGGCTGACGATTACGGTCCCCAGCGTGGAAGTGGCGGCGCAATGCGCGAACCTGGGGTTTGACTTCCTCTGGATCGAGATGGAACACTGCCCTACCACGCTGGAGAGCCTGAGAAACATGGTGCTGGCTACAAGAGGGCTTCCGGCCATCCCTTTTGCGCGGGTTCCCGTGAACGAATTGTGGATGGCCAAACGCGTGCTCGATTCCGGCGTGCTGGGCGTGATCTTTCCTTTCACCAGCACGCCCGAACTGGCGCGCCAGGCCGTCGCAGCGTGCAAGTACCCACCCAACGGCAGTCGTGGCTCGGGCGCGGGGATGGCCACGTTCCGATGGCCGGCGCCGGAAGGGTATTTTGACTTCGCCGACAGAAACGTGATGGTAATCGTCAACATCGAAGAGGCCAAAGCTGTGGAGGATATAGACGCCATCGCCTCAACAGAAGGGCTGGACGTGCTGTTCATCGGCACCAGCGATCTGGCATTCTCGATGGGATTTCGTGGCAAACAGGACCATCCGCGGGTGGAGGAGGCGATCGGTGAAATTATGCGGGCCGCCAGGAAATACAACAAAGTGGTTGGCGCTCCGGTTGGCAGTCCCGAACAGGTGAGAAAATATCTTGAAATGGGATTGCTTTTCTTCCAGGCGAGCACAGACCTGCGCCTGATGGCCGCAGGCGCCCGGCAGTTTCTGGAGCCACTGGGAAGAACTACTCCCAAACTGAAACAACATCCGCTCTACTAGTCAGGCCTCCGAGCCGCCGAAGGTAGGGGCCGGTGCTTCCACTCCGCCCAGGATTTTCTTCTGCCACTCTTTTTCACTGAAGTGCGCCGTGCGTGATTGGGCGGCAAACCATCGGCAGAAAAACGCGGTGTGCTATGATCGCCGGCGGAATTGTTCGCGCAGGTCGCGAACTCGATCGGCCGGCGAAGGGCCTTCCTGAAATAACCGGATGCCCGCAATGCCAGTTGCACCAGCATCGAGACAAAGCCTGACCCTGTCAACTGTGATGCCGCCCAATGCCAGGAGAGGAATTCTGACCTGATCCGCAACTTCCGACAACTTGTTCAGCCCGAGCGGCGGCCCGTACAGGCGCTTGGACGGCGTGTCGAAAGTGGGTCCCAGCAGGATGTAGTCTGCTCCACCCGCTTCCGCCTTCAGCGCTTCCTCGATCGAGTGGCAGGAAACTCCGACCAGGAAATCTTCCGGAACGTGCCGGAGGATTGCTTCCAGCGGTGCTGAGTGCCCGCCCAGATGGACGCCGTGCGCGCCGGCAGCTATGGCAACATCCAGCCGGTCATTCACCACAATTCGGGTTTTCGTTCCGCGGATGGCCTCGACGGAGGACTTCACGAGCCCGAGCAATGCCCGGGAGTCAAGGTCTTTCTCGCGCAACTGGATCAGGTCCACTCCGGCCCCGGCCATGGCCTGGAGATGCGGGAGCAGCGGCATGGGAGCGATCCCGTGCCGGTCAGTAATGTAGCAGAGATGAATCGGCAGTGACATTTTGGCAAGGCGGCGGAAAGCAGCGGCGGAACATTCAGGATTGGGAGGAAAGCATCAGGCCGTTCTCAATCCGGAGCGAGTGACCGCAAGGTTACTGCACCAATCCGATTGACCGCCGCAGCCGCCAGACCTCGTGAAATGCGAGGAAGACATCAATCAGGCCCAGGCCCGAAATCCCGCCACGGACATAATAGTTTTCCGCTATCAGGTGAATCCACCGGTAATGTCCCATAAAAAAGTTCTGGCTCCACAACGGGACCCAGGGAAAAAGAAACAGGGATGCCCCCATCTCGAAACAGATCACTATATAGAGGATCGCCAGCCAACGGTTCATGCGCAGTTCTTGCGAGAGGGCGCCAGTGTAACACTCTTCAGCCTCAGGTTTCGCCTGAACTTTCACGACGATCCCTTCAGCCCACTTAGCGGGAAGTCTGCCCGAGGAGGCGGATCTTTTCGGCGACGTCCCGATAATCGATGTTCTGACTGTAAACCTCAGTAAATTTTTCCAGCGCAGCCGTTGTGTTGCCGGCTCTCTCAAAAGCTATACCTAGATCATAATGAAGGGAAAGCGCACCTTCATGATTCAGGTCGGGCGCGTCGAGCGCGCGCAGATACCACTTTGCTGCGATGGCTGGCATTTCTTTATCCATGAAGCAGGAAGCAAGCAGGGTGCAGCCCTGCAGGAAGTACGGGCCGAAGTGCTGCGAACCGGTCCCATTAACAACTTTTTGGAACTCTCCAATCGCTTCGTCGAGCAGCCCCATCTCTCGAAACGCCACTCCAAGATTATAATGCGTCTGCTCGTCGTCTGCAGATTGATCTGCGGATTCGTCTGTGTCGTTCAGTTCTTCAAGCAGCGAACCCAGGTCCATCGAGGCGTCCGCAGCAGACATGGAAGAGGCCCCGTGGCCGGGTTGGGGAGGGGAAGAAACGGGGGACATTGCCGGGTCGTAAAAATCTTCCACGCTCGAAGCCAATTCACTCGCCAGGTCTTCGATGGCGTCATTCGGGCCACTGGCAGGTCCCGATTCAGGGGACCCTTGCTCGGCTTCGGGCGCATCGCCATCTTTTGCAGCTCCGGAGAATGAAGTTGGAAGTTCCCACTCTGTTTCAGGCGTTTCCTCTGCGCCCATTGCGCGGGCAGCCTGGGCGCCTGCAGGCGGGCCCGGCTCCCACTTCAACTCATTCACACGCTGGCGGAATTCAGAAACCCGGCCCTCCGAGGGATAATCCCTCTCAAGCTCGGAGACGGCTCTTTGCGCCTCATCGTAAAAACCATGGCGAATGTAGAATTCAATCTCCTCACGGCTCTCCTCGTAGTTAAAAGGCGCCGTGTCCGCCGCGGGCCGCGTCTGGAGGATAGGGGCCGGCGATTTCATCTCACCAGCCCGGGTTCCCTGAAAGGCCTCGGGGCCAGTTCCGGCATGCTCCGCCGTCTGCGGCGTCTGAAAGTCGAGAGAAATCTCCATGGGTGGCGGGAGTTCGGTACCTTCCGCCGGAGAACCCTCGCCATGCCCCGCAGGTGAAAGACTGAACTCAACCGACCTCGGTGACACTTCGACCGCCTCGGCATTTTGCGCGGAACTCTCATCTGGCGGGGGCGCGGAAGCAGATGTCTCTGCACCGGCTGCGGCATAGGCCTGTGCCAGAGCTTCCTCGTGGTATCGCCTGGCTTCGCTCCCATCCCCGCGCCCGGTATAGAGTCTGGCCAGCTCTTCTGCTGCCTGCGCGGCGCGCCCGGGGAGTTTTTCCCGGCAGACTTCCAGGATGCGCTTTTGAATTTCGCTCTGCTCGGGATAGACCCGCAGAACTTTTTCAAGCTCTTCCACGGCCCTTTCTGTCAAGCCGTCGCGCACAAAGAAATCGCTGTTGGTCATCGCTTCTTTGACGATGGCCGCCTGTTCGGCATCCGCGGGAGGCGCGGCACCGCCGTCCTCTGCGGCGCCGGGAATCGATTCAAGGCCGAAATCGGAACTGATGAGCGGAATCTCACTGAGCGGGACATATTCCTTGCCCTGCTTTTCAAGGACCTTCCTCAGCAAGCCTTTGTAGGTTTCATTTTCGGGTTCGCGCGCCACCAGCCGCGCATAAACCTGCTCCGCTTTGTCGAGTTGGTCCAACTCGACGTAGGCATTTCCCAGGGCTTCAAGAACTTCCGGAATGGTGGACTCATCGGCTGACTTCTCCGCCGCGTCATAGATCAACTCAAGAATATCGATTCGCCCGGGAGCGGATTTCCACAATCGGCGAAGAATTTCTACCAAGGGGCCGGCTTCACGGCGCGCGATCGCGGCCGGAGAGATTGCCTTGAGGACTCCCAGCGCCAGATCGTGCTGCCCCTTTTCCATGCACCGTGCGGCAAAATCGCCCAGAAGCGTAAAGTCCACGGGGCCTGACTGCGCAACGTCGAGCAGCAGATCTCCAGCTTCGTCAAGATGGCTGGTGGCGAGACAGGATTGAAGTAGCAGGCGCTTCGCCTCCAGGTTGCTCTGAAGATTCGGAATGAGTTCCAGAATGCCCTTGATTTCTTCAGGCTTCTGTTCCGCCAAAGCCAGCCGGGCACGCTGAAGATGGACCTCAGGGTTATCCGGAGCGAGTTCCGCAGCCTTATCGAGGGCACTCCTGCAGGCCGCGGAGTCTCCACTGTCGCGAGCCAGGGCCGCCGCGTCAAGATAAGCCCCCGCAGCCTCCCTGCGCTCTCCGGCCGTTTCCGCAAATTGCGCGAATTTGACCCGCAGCACAGGACTTCTGAGGTCTAACTGGCAAAGCCTGCGCAGAACTTCCAGGGCCTTGTCTTTCTGACCCCGGCGGTCAAAAAAATCAAATGCGTTCTTATACTGCTCTCGTGCCTCACGGGCCAGCCCCTGGGCCCAATTCAGTTCGGCCAGCTTCAACAACGGCTCCGCTTTGTCACGATCCATCTTTGCAATCTTTTTATAAATGGCGATGGCTTTAACTTTGAAACCTTCTCGGGTGTAAGTCTCCGCCAGCCTGTAAAAATACTTCAGAGCTTCCGGGACGTTGTTTTCCTGGGCGTAGAGGTCACCCACCACATTGAGCAGGATCAAGTCGCT
>DASSJE010000469.1:0-6380 GCA_035691365.1 Terriglobia bacterium | reverse complement strand
AGGTCGACCGCAATCACGAGAAAAATCGACCGCACAACCGCTGTGGTGGTGGAGCGCCCAACCTCTTCGGCCCCGGCTCCGGTCGAGAAACCTTCCTGGCAGCCGACTGCGGTGATCACCACAGCAAACAGCGCACTCTTAATCAGACCGGTCAGGATATCGCTTGCCAGCAGCGCGTCGCGAGTGGCCCGAAGATAGGATATAAAAGTGAAGTTGGCCCCCGTGACCCCAAAAAGGCATCCGCCCATCACGCCCATAAAGTCCGCCCAGATGGTGAGGCAGGGCACCATCACCAGCATGGCCAGAAACTTGGGCGCCACCAGGAAGGCCACCGGCCGCAGCGCCATGGTCTCCAGCGCATCAACCTCTTCGGTGACTCTCATGGTACCGATTTCGGCGGCGAAGGCAGACCCTGAACGGCCAATGACGATGATTGCTGTAATCAGCGGGCCCAATTCGCGGATGATGGAGATGGCCACAGCATCAGCCACAAACTGAATGGCCCCGAGTCGCCGCAATTCATAGGCACTTTGCAGGGCCATGATCAGCCCGACAAAGAAGGTGATGAGCGAAACGATGGGAATAGCTCCCACGCCCACCGCCATGGCCTGATGCAAGGCCCGCTGCAGTCGCACGCCTTTGCCACGAAAGGGCCCTGCCACTGTGGTATATGCGGAATCTCCGGCCAGCCGCGCCAGGCTCCCCACATAGGCCAGGCCGTTCATTGTTGCTGTCCCCACGCGATACGGTAAGGCCGTGATCTTTTCAGCAGCTCCCAATCTGCAAGCTCCATTCAAGCCGTGGTCGACCAGTCACTGAAAGAAACCGTGGCACTTGGGCAAATAGACGAAAGGCGTCCGGCCCTGTGACTCTAGGCCTGGAGCGCCTCTTCTTCCGTTTCCCGAATCTCAAAGACAGTAGTGAGGCGCGTGAGTTGGAGGACTTCCTGGACTGTCTTGTTCAGTCCAAATAAAACCAGGCGCTTCTGGCTCTCGCGCGCCTTCATCAGCACTTCCACAAGGGAAGCAATGCCCGAGCTGTCGATGTAACGCACTTCGCCAAAGTTGACCACCACCCGGGGCGTCGATTTCAGGGAGTCCAACAAAAGTTGCCTCAGCCGGGGTGAGGTTCCCATATCGATCTCGCCGGTTACATCAATGATCGTGGTTCCCGGTTGCCGGCGGGTTGATGTCATCATTGCCATAATCCTTGTGAAGTCTCCAGGGCCTTTCAACCTTATGTCTTTGTGCCGGGCATATGTTTCTTGAGGCGCAAGCGGTTTTGGTCAGGCAACCGCTCATAACGAACCTCATCCATGATCTGGCGAATCAAGTGAGTGCCGCGTCCGCCGAGCGCAACCTCATCCAGGGGCTGGCTGCAGATGCGGGCCGGGTCTGCCGGTTCGCCCCGGTCGACAAAAGTGAACTCGATGCAGTCCTCGAGGGCCTCACAATTGAGTTCGATTTCGTGGTTGCACTCATTCTTGTAGGCATGGCGGATCACGTTGCTCAGGGCTTCATCAACGGCCAGAGTGATCTTCCGGCATTGCGAGGCTTCAAATCCGAGAGCCTCGGCCAGTTGCGCCACCGTGCCGCGCACCACCGGCAGCAGGCGGGGATCGCTGGCCAGTTTCATCTGGAACTTCAAAGGCCCGTTTGCCGCCGCGGGCAGCAATTCACGCTCGCGACCGTCGTCGCAGCTCATATTAGCTCCGTTAGTTTACTTGATGGCAAACGCTATCATAACCCATTTGTGTTTGTATGGGCCAAACAGGCGACACGTTCGCTGCCCTGACATCTTTCGGCCCTACCCATTCTTATGCACCATAGGATGATTCCACTGTGCTTTGGTTGCAGGAAAATGTACCCGCTATCAGCACGCGTGCTTGGCATTTTGCGACCTGCACGTTCAGCAGCAGGCATCACCACTTGCGGTATTCACTTTCAACGGGCCTACAGGCAGGGTTCAAAGCAGGGCAGTATCCACGCCTTGAGAGCGATACGAGAATGAGCAGGGATCCCTCATGCGATCCGTCGAACCGCAGGCTTATGCGAAACCAATTGTGAGTTGCGTTCATGGGCTGCGCGGCGTATATTCCTGAATAACTGAAAGTCATTTGTTGAAATTTCTATGCACAATTCCGGGGTGGAATGGTCGCCGCTTCCTGGAGGGAGGATGTTTGCATGCGGATTTCAAGAGGTCTGATAGTGGGAATATTACTGATCGTCACGATAGCGCCTTTGGCGTTGCGGGCTTCTGAATTTCAGGAGCCTACTGCGGATGAATTGAAGATGACCTCGGACCCCGCCGCGCCGGCAGCGTCGGCGGTCTATCTGTACTACGAGGAGACCGACAACGATCCACTGCACTCCAGGAGCATTTATGCCCGGATCAAGGTGCTGACGGAGAAGGGCAAAGACCTGGCGACGGTGGAACTGCCGTATCTGCGCAAAGAGTATAGGATCACTGACATCTCGGGCCGGACGATTCATCCGGATGGCACGGTGGCCAGGCTGACAGTACGGCCGGAAGACCTGATGACGGCAAAGAGCGGCCAACTGGAGATTGCGCGGAAGGTATTTACTCTGCCCAGCGTGACGGTAGGGAGCATCCTCGAATACCGGTACCAGATCCATTATGACGACCATCATTTTTCGTCACCGCTATGGCTTATTCAGGGGATGTATTACGTGCACAAGGCGCACTTTGTGTTCATTCCGTTCGAGAACTTCATGCCGCACGCGAGCGAGATGAGCGGCAGCAGGATTCTGACGGACGCCAAGGGGCGCGAGGTCCGCAGCCTGGTGTGGTGGTACCACCTGCCGAAGGGCGTGAGCGTGGTGCAGGGGATGAATGGCTACAGCGTAGACGTCACGGATGTGCCTCCGGACCCCGACGAGGAGTACATGCCGCCGATCCAAAGCATGCTGTACAGGGTGTTCTTTTATTACGAGAGCGCAGCGAATGCGAAGGAGTACTGGGAAAGTGCGGCGAAGGATTGGTCAAAAAACGTGGATAAGTTCGCCGCGGGCTCCAGGACGATCAAGGAAGCCGTGGCGAAGATTGTGCTTCCCGGCGACAGCGCTGAGGTGAAGGCGCAGAAGCTCTACGCGGCAGTGCAGGCGCTGGACAATACGGATTACAGCCGCGCCAGAAGCGCATCGGAAATGAAGGCGCTGAAGATGAAGGAGGCGAAGTCCGCGGCGGACATTTGGAAGGGAAAGAGTGGATCGAGCAACGACATCGCCTTGCTTTATCTGGCCATGGCGCGCGCGGCGGGACTAAAAGCCTTTGCCGTGAAGGTGGTGGACCGCAACGAGGCGTTGTTTGATCCGAGTTTTATGAGTACAGGCCAACTGGACGACACTCTGGTGCTGGTGGGGATTGATGGAAAAGGATTGCTACTCGATCCAGGTGAGAAGATGTGCACGTTTGGGCAGGTGAGCTGGACGCACTCCGACGCCGGCGGCCTGCGCCAGGGCGCGAAAGGACCCGGGTTTATTACCACGCCAGGCCAGGACTATAGCTCAAATCTGCTCACGCGCAGAGGAGATGTGACTCTGGATGCACAAGGGGGAATGACCAGCTACTTCACGTTTACCATGCGCGGGCAGATGGCGCTGCGCTGGCGGCAGAAATCGCTGGAGAGCAGTCCCGACGAATTGAAGAAAGCCTTCGAAAAATGGATCCAGCCTATGATGCCGCAGGGCGTCGAAGCGCACGTGGACCACTTCCTGGGGCTCGATGACTCGAATGTTTATCTGATGGCGGTCGTGAAGGCAAACGGAACGCTGGGGACAGCGCTTCCCAACCGATTATTGCTGCCCGGGCAATTCTTTGCAAGCCGCGGCAACGAGCCATTCGTGCGAGAAGAGAAGCGAGTTGCGCCAGTGGACATGCGGTACGCGGAAGAGATATCCGACGACGTGGTGTATCACGTTCCCGCAGGCTTCACGGTGGAGGGCGCTCCGAAGAACGTAACCGAGATGTGGAAGGGACACGCCGAGTACGTTGTGAAGACGCAGTCCGGGGGGGCGCAGATCAAGGTGGACCGCTTGCTGGCGAGGGCGTTTGACCTGGCAAAGCCGGACGAGTACCAGACCCTGCGTGGGTTCTACCAGAAAGCGGCGGTGGCGGACAAGTCGATGCTGGTGCTGTCCGCGGCGCCGGCGGGAAAAGCAAACTGATGCCTGAGCGGAAGGGTAACGGAGTGTTATCGAGGTTGGCCGGGGTGCTTGCACTGGGGCTTTGCACGGCGCTACCGCGAACGTCGTATGCCAAAAAAATGCAGCCCGCTCCGGATTGGGCGCTTTCGGTGGCAAAAACGCCGACGCCGGACGACGCGAAGAATGCCCGGGCCGTCCTGCTGTCGGATGGGTATGTAATCACAGTGGACACGCAGCACCATGCCGTAGAGCGAGAGCGTTGGGCCGTTCGCATCCTGGCGCCGGAGGGGCGGGGCGATGCGCATTGCACCGTGGAGTACAACGAAGACGCGAAACTCGACTACTTCAGGGCATGGACCTTTACCACATCAGGACGGCAGTTTCAGGCGATGGCGACCGACTTTAAGGACGTAGGCGTTGGCGGCGACCCGGATATGCAGTTTGCGGACCGGTTCCGGATTTTGAATCCGCCGGGGGCTGACCCGGGGTCGGTGGTGGCGTGCGAGACGGAGCGGCAACTGGAACCATATTTGAGCAGCGAGGTCTGGCAATTTCAGTTGCCGATTCCGGTGGTCGATGAGTCGCTGGAATTGGCGCTACCACCGGGCGGACATTTTGCGGTTTCATGGAGCCGGCACCCGCCGGTTGAGCCCGTGAAGCTGCCGAATGGCCACCTGCGATGGGAGATCCGGAGCATGCCCGCGCTGGACCTGGCGAGCACGCAGGCGGTTCCGGCGTGGGACGCACTGGCTGCACGCATGAGCGTGAAGTGGGCCAATGCTGCGGTCGATGGCGTCGCGAACCAATGGCGGGAGATTGGGCAATGGATAAGTGAACTGGAAGCTCATCGGGCCGACCCGACGCCGGAGATTGCGGCAAAGGCGCAGGCCCTGGTGGCGGGCGCGCCGGACTTTTATACCAGGTTGAACCGGATCACAAGCTATGTTCAGAACAATATTCGCTATTTTGTTGTCCTGAAGGGAATCGGCGGGTACCGGGCACATTTTGCTGGGGACATATTCCGCAACGGCTACGGTGACTGTAAGGACAAAACGACGCTGCTGATTGCGATGCTTGATGCTGTGGGCTTGCACGCATATTATCTGCTGGTGGATACCGAACGTGGAGTGATCGATCCGGAAGCGCCCTCGCTTTACGCCAACCACATGATTGCAGCAATAGACCTCCCGGTGGGCGAAAACGACCCGCGGCTGATGGCGCGGGTAAAGACCATGGGTGGCAAGGAGCTGCTGATCTTTGATCCTACGGATCAGGAGACACCGGTGGGGCTGATCCGCGGCGATTTGCAGGGTGCATATGGGGATTTCGCCGACGGGCTGCAGAGCCAGATGATCCGGATGCCAGTGCTGGCTCCGGATTCAGCGCGGATGACGCGGAAGGGATCATTTTTGCTTGGCGCTGACGGCGCACTATCCGGTGACTTGGGCTCTACGTTCACGGGCGAAGACGCCGCGAGGCTGCGTTTGAGCTTGAAGGAGCGGAGCGCGAAGGACGTGCGGCAGATATGGGAGAAGAGCCTTGGCACAATGCTTCCGGGGCTGTCGCTGAGCGGATTCCAATTTCACAACCCGCAAGGATTGGATGCGCCGGTTAATTTGGAGCTCCACCTGAGCGTGCCGGACTATGGGCAGCAGGCGGGCCCGCTACTGCTTGTGAGACCGCGTGTACTGGGCACCGATGCCCGCGATGTGCCGGGCGTGATGGATGGAGAAGCGAGGAAGTATCCGATTGAGTTGAGCCACCCGGGAATCTGGACAGACAGTTATGACATCAAGCTGCCGGCCGGCTATGGCGTGGACGAAATCCCTGGGCCGGTGGAGCTGGATCTGCCGTTCGCGAGCTATCGTTCTTCGGTGGCGGCAAAGGGTGGCGTGTTGCATTTTAATAGAGAATACGAGGTGAAGCAGGTGGAAGTGCCGGCGGCGCAGGCGACGGATTTCCGCAAACTGGAAGACGCGATTATGGCCGATGAAAAGGGGATAGTGGTGCTAAAGAAGGATTAGTGCGGAACCCGCAGCGGGTAACCCGGAAAGACAAATTCCACATATGATGTCAGTGCTGTCCCAATGTTGATTTCAAAAGTTCCTGCAAGTACATGTAACAATTCGAGTTGGGTGCGAAAGTGAGCAAAATCGATTTGAATTCGGATATATCCTTGGGTCATTCCGAGAGTTCCCGAGGGATGGTGCATGA
>DASSJE010000468.1:0-2700 GCA_035691365.1 Terriglobia bacterium | reverse complement strand
GCGCCAGCTACCGCCCTGGAATTAAAAAAAGGCCGTGCCGGCTACCGCACTGGATTGCGGCAGGGCTACCAGCCGCCTTTTCCTTCTCCCATGGCGGCAGCTCCGCTGCCGCACTCCAGGGCCTTCGGCATTCGCGCGGAGCTCACCACCCTCCAATAGCTAGTTTGCCACCACCTTATGGCTTGCCAGGTCCACGGTGACCAGATCAACCCGCGTCTGCATTAGTGAAGAAGCGGAGACGTGTTGAAATCCAATTTTGAGGCGCGACTTGTCCACGGTGATCCGCAGATAGCCGTAGTTCCTGTCATCGTAGTGCTTCAGCACGAGACCTTTTGATGGAACCGCCGGTTTTGCGTCCAGGTAGTCTACCGGAAGGCCATAAGGCGGCTCGCGCGAGGGCTCTCCTTTTCTGGATCGGACCAGAAGGTTGACGTTGTGCCCGCCGTCGCCGCAAACAATGAAGGGGACCTCGAAATCCTTTGCGCCGAGGGAAACCGTCCGCTGGAATCGCTGGTAGTTGTGCGCGTGCCCGGAAAGAAAAGCGTGTGGATATACGCCCGCCGACTTGCAGATGGCGTCAATGTCGCGCAGCATATCGCTGCTGCCTTTATGATTGCCGCCGGCGCCGCCGCTACCGGCCTGGGGCGAATAGCTGAAGGGCGGATGGTGAGTGGCGAGCAAAACTGCTCCGGCATATTTCTCCTGCTTGATCTTGCGGAGCTGGGCGGAAAGGAATTTCAACTGATAATCCGGCACGGCAGGCCATTTGCCCTTCTCGCTGGAAATGACTCCGGGGTCCTCCAGGGCGTTGCTGAACAGGCCGATGATGCGCACAAACGGAGCGTCGAGCGCAAAATAGACACCCGGCTGAGTCATGGCGGTGCGGTGCAGGGAACCGGCTTCCGGCGTCACGGCAATTTTCTTCGAGCAGAAATTGCGGGTAAAGGCGACGAGCGGTTCGTTCGCCGGCTTGGTATGGGGGACGATGAAAGAGTCATGATTGCCGGGAATGGCGAAGATCGGCGCAGGGTAGTTGCGGAAAGGGTCATAAAACTGGTCGTAGTAGTAGGCGGACTCGCCGAAGTCGTAGACCACATCGCCCAGGTGAAACAAGAAAGCCGGACGATTGGTGTCATTGGCGTTGTGGCAGTCGGCAGCCATCTGGTCAGCTACGGAAATTTCGTTGCCGTACTTTCGCTGGTTGGAGGCTCCAGTATCGCCGACGGAATGAAAGATAATTTTGCCGGTTTTCTCGATCTGGCCGGAGATTTCACCTCCGTGCGGGCCCAGGGCGCTCTGGAGCGAATAAAGGCCGTCTGGTTTCAAGCGCGATTCATTGAACGCCACCACTTCTTTGCTGAGCAGGCTTCCGATTTCTTTGTAGAGCGCGGAGTCGGAGGGATGCGGAGTTGTGAAGCGGGCGGGGTCCGGAGTGACATCCCCCTCGCTGAAAATGGGTTGAGAAAGAGCGGCGCTTTCATTCCTGGGCATGAGAAAACCTCCTGGCTAAAGTGCGGGCGCAGGGCGGCCTGCGAGCGCTGCGGCCCGGGAATTCAATTTTAACTTTTCGATAATCCGCGCTGAAAAGAAATCGCCGCTACTTTTTCCGGTAGTGCGCGACGAACGAATCGATGAACTCGAAACGCTTCTGATCTGTTGCCGGAGCCGCGTGGATGTTCTCGCCCAGGTCCATCACTTCCAGGTCGGGCGGCTTGTATTGCGGCCAGTGGGGCAGACCGCCGCCGTTGGGATCGCCCGTTCTGGCAAAGTTCGACCAGTAGGTCATCATGGCGTCTGAGACCCTAAAGTCGACAGGCTGCCAGGGAATCTTCTGCCACTTGAGGACTCCGAAGACATATTCAATTTCGGCGGAGTGCCGCGCGCCATATTTGACCAGCGGAATTCCCTCATCCGTCTCGCTGAGCGGCTCGGGCGGCGTGCGCGTGAAGAGGTAGCGATAGACGGGCGAGTCGCCGGTCTTGTTCTGCATCTCAAGCCACTTCCAGGTGAGGTAAACGGTGAAGAAATCGCTGGCCAGGGTTTCCGTGGACTGGCGAACTTCAGCCTGGGTGGCGTGGGGGTAGAACTTCATTGCCTGGTCCGCCTCCGGCCCGAAACGCTTCCGGATGGCCTTGATCAGGTTTTCAGCCGTGGGCGGAGTCTCCTTCGAATAAAGATTCCCGACGTTTTCGTCCTTGTTCCAGCCGGCGAGGAGGGGCACATGGCTTTGGCGGCCTTCGCTGAATATAGCGTCCAGCGGCTGTGGGAGAACGTAGCCATCAACGGTCGGCCAGAAATGCCCTTTTTTTGACTCGCTCAGCAGTTTGTTTGCGGGTATGGCGCGCAGGGTGGGCAGCGAATCGGCACCGATGGATTGGGCAAACTTCTCTCCTGCTTTTTCGCTTTGCGCCAGGGAGAGGGGAGCGTGCAAGGCCGGCCCCACGCCAAAATCTGCGCCGCTTTCGCCAATAGCTTTCTGGAACAGACCCTTGGCCAGCGGCGAAGCCATCAGATCGCTGACGGACCACGAACCGGCGGATTCGCCGAAGATGGTGACGCTCGAGGGATCGCCGCCGAAGGCGGAGATGTTCTGCCGCACCCAGCGCAGGGCGGCAATCTGGTCCATCAATCCATAATTGCCGTCAGCGTGATGGGGCGATTCCTCCGCGAGGCCGGGATAGGCAAAGAAGCCGAATATAT
>DASSJE010000467.1:0-6769 GCA_035691365.1 Terriglobia bacterium | reverse complement strand
CAGAACCCTTCGCAGCAATTGCCGGGCCGGAGACGTTTGCCCACTGAGAATCCCTCGCCTGAGAACTTCCCGAGGAACAACCAGAAACAGCAAAAAGCCCTGATGGATTACAACTTCAAGAAGCTGAAAGAGCACGCCCAGGACCTGGCAGATCTTGCCAAATCGCTCCAGGCAGAAGTGGAGAAATCGAACGAAAACGTGCTCTCGCTGGAAATCGTGAAGAAGGCGGACGAGGCGGAAAAACTGGCCAGGAAGATCAAGAACGAAGCCAAGGGACTTTAGCTTCGGGCGTTTCCCTTTCTTTCTCCCCACTCTGTTTTTAACCAGCGCTCCAGCTTAATCCGCCACAGGCTGGCGATTCTTGTTTTCGCCGATGCGCATTCCGTAGAACGAGCGGTAGACAAAGTAATACGAGATGGCAAAGAACAGCGCCGCCAGCGTGTGCGTGAGCCCGGGACCGCTGGTGGCGGTCAGCCGGACGGCAAGCTCGACGGCCAGGAGTCCAAACAGCGTGGTGAACTTGATGATCGGGTTCAGCGCCACGGATGAGGTGTCTTTGAACGGATCGCCTACCGTGTCGCCCACCACGGTTGCGTCGTGCAGGGCGGTGCCTTTTTCTTTCAGTTCGACCTCGACGATCTTCTTGGCGTTGTCCCATGCGCCGCCCGCGTTGGCCATAAAGATGGCCTGGTAGAGGCCGAAGATGGCAATCGAAATCAGATAGCCGATAAAGAAGAAAGGATCGAGGAAAGCGAAGGAGAGGGTGATGAAGAAGACCGCGATAAAGATGTTCAGCATGCCGCTCTGCGCATATTGCGTGCAGATGGCCACAACCTTCTTGCTATCGCTCGCCGACGCCTTTTCCACTCCCTCCAGGCGGATATTCGCCTTGATGAACTCAACAGCGCGATAGGCGCCGGTGGTGACGGCCTGCGTCGAGGCCCCCGTAAACCAGTAGATGATGGCCCCGCCGGAAACCAGTCCCAGGACAAAAGGAGCGTGGAGCAGCGAGAGCTTGTCCACGTTGGCCGTCAGACCGTTGGTGAGGGCCATGATGGTGGCGAAAATCATCGTGGTGGCGCCCACCACAGCCGTGCCAATCAGCACCGGCTTGGCCGTGGCCTTGAAGGTGTTCCCGGCGCCGTCATTGGCTTCCAGCATCTCTTTGGCCTGCTCGAAGTTCACGTCCATGTTGAAATCATGTTTCAACTCCCGCTCGACGTTGGGAACATGCTCGATCAGCGACAGCTCATAAACTGACTGCGCGTTGTCCGCCACCGGCCCGTAGGAATCCACGGCAATCGTTACCGGTCCCATGCCCAGAAAGCCGAAAGCCACTAGGCCGAATGCAAACACCGGAGCGGCCAGCATGATCTGTTCCAACCCCCGCACGCTGACCCACGAACCGGCCGCCATCAGCACCATCATGGTGAGCCCCAGGTAGTAGCTGGAAAAATTGCCGGCAACGAAGCCGGACAGGATGTCGAGCGACGCTCCGCCTTCGCGCGCGGAAATGACAACTTCCTTCACGTGCCGGGCCTCGGTGGAAGTGAAAACTTTTACCAGCTCGGGAATCAGCGCGCCGGCCAGCGTGCCGCAGGAGACGATGGTGGAAAGCTTCCACCACAGCGAGGGATCACCGCCCAGGTCCGGAATGATGAAGGCCGAGCTCAGATAGGTGAGGCCAATGGAGGCAAAAGAGGTCAGCCAGACCAGCCAGGTGAGCGGCGACTCAAAATTCATTTTGGCGGCGTTGACGTATCGGGCATTGGCGATGGCGCCGTTGATGTAATAAGCCGCGGCCGCCGCGATCAGCATGACGACGCGGATGACAAAAATCCAGACCAGCAGTTGCACCTGGATGACCGGGTCCTTGACGCCCAGCAGGATGAAGGCGATCAGGGCCACACCGGTCACGCCATAAGTCTCAAAGCCGTCGGCGCTGGGGCCGACCGAGTCGCCGGCGTTGTCACCCGTGCAGTCGGCAATCACTCCCGGATTGCGCGCGTCGTCCTCCTTGATCTTGAAGACGATCTTCATCAGGTCTGCGCCGATGTCCGCGATCTTGGTGAAGATGCCGCCCGCAATTCGCAGCGCGGCGGCGCCCAGCGATTCCCCAATTGCGAAGCCAATGAAGCACGGCCCGGCGTAGTCGCCCGGAACAAAGAGCAAGATGATCAGCATCATCAGCAGCTCGACGCTGATCAGCATCATGCCCACGCTCATGCCGGCGCGCACGGGAATCTTGTAAACGGGATAGGGCTTGCCCTCGAGACTGGCAAAGGCCGTGCGCGAATTGGCAAAGGTGTTCACGCGAATGCCATACCACGCCACGCCGTAACTTCCGCAGATCCCGAGCACGCTGAAGGCCAGGATGATGATCACGCGAAACGCCGCGTAATGGAGGAGCACTCCAAAGTAAAGGACGATGATCGCGGCGATGAAAATCCAAAGCAGGAAGAGGAACTTGCCCTGCTGCACCAGGTACGTCTTGCACGTTTCCCAGATCAGCGCCGAAATGTCTGCCATGGAGCGGTGGACGGGAAGGTTCTTGAGCCGCGTATACATGGCGAAGCCGAACAGCAGCCCAAAAATGCAGAAAAGAATGCCGAAGAGCAGCAGGTGATGGCCGCTCATTCCGAGGAAGTCGACCTTGGTGAAGTCAGGGAGCTTCAGATTGGCTTCGCCCGCGGCCTGCTCGCTCGTCTGGGCAAATGCCGACGTTGCGCTCAGCAGAATCAGGGCGGCGCCGGCCATGGAAACTTTTGCAGCCAGGCGGCGGAAGGACCGGAATCCCGGGCCGGCGGCATGGGCTGCCGGCCATGCGGAGGCCTCGCAGCTTTTCAGGGCGCGAGTCATCCACTTTGAGATCAGCCTGTAAGCATTGACCAGTAGCCTCGGGCGAAGCGCCAGGCCCACAGCAATAACCGCAGGGCAAATTAATAGCAGAACCAGAGAGAGAAGGGTCATATTTGCTTCCTCGCATCCGGAAACCCACACTTTAAGACTGGAATTCCGGACGTTCTCAAGATTAAAACCAATAATTTGGTGGAACGACTGCACAGACCAGGCTAACGGCAAGTCCCTGATCTTAGACTTATAGCACAGGCGAAAAATTGTCGTCAAGGGAAGGCGGCAATAGGGGAAGGCGGGCAGCAGATTGCGGCAGAACCGTTTACATCCTTATCCGAAGAGAAACCAGCCGTTCTGGCGGAGTGTGACCTTTGCCCGAAGGTCGGTAACCAGATGCTTTAACGTCTTGCCGCCCAGGCCATGCCATCGCATACGGGGCCGGCGCTGATTTCCTTTTCAACCTTCCAGGTCTTGAGGTCAATCACGGCGATTTTCCGGCTGTGGTCGCAGGAGACAAACGCCACGCCGCCATCCGGCCGGACCAGGACCTCCTGCGGCGCGGAAGGAACGTCAATGGTGTGGGCCACCTTCCAGGTTTTCAGATCCACCACGGCCACCTTGTTTTTGTTGATCACCGCCACCACCAGGTAGCGGCCGTCGGGCGTGGTTGCGGTCCCGTAGCCAGTGCCGGGCAATTCCACCCAGCGCGCCACCTTGTTGGTGGCTGTATTGATCACGGCCAGGCGGGGGCTGGTCTGGTCCGAAGTAAAAACGTACCGGTCGTCCCTGGAGACAGCGATTCGCTGGGTCTGTTTGCTGATGGGAATAATGGCCAGGGTTTTTCGCGCCGCCACGTCGAGCACGGATACTGTGCCCGGGCCGACGTTGGCGGTGTAAATGCGCCGGCCATCGTGCGAAAAAGCCAGCATGTGCGATTCAGGCTGCCCGGTGGGAATGGAGCCCACAATCTTGTTGGTCTTTGGATCAATGATGGTGACGCTGTCCGCCAGTTCCGTCGAAACGTAGAGAAGCCCGTCGGTGGGAGAAAAGTGGGGGCAGTGCGGGCGCATGGGGCGGCCGAGGTCGATGGTGGAAACTACCTTGCCGCTGGCAAGGTCGATCACGTCAATCGTGCGGCCATTGGTCCCCGGGCTGCCGACACCGGAATTCCCGTAAATCGGTGCGTAAGCCGTTTTCCCATCCGGCGACACAGCAACTTCGTGAGCGGTAAAGCCGGTTTCAGTAACGGTAGCGATTTCCCTGCCGGCCGCCGGATCCAAGATAGCCAACGTGTTGTTGCCCTTGTTGTCCACTACCAGCAGACCGCGGGAGGAAGATCGCGAGGGCGATCTGCCGGCCGCCGCAAGCACCAGCAATGGACAAACGAAAGCTGCGCCTAGAAGCATCGAAGAAGCCCGAGTGATGAACATGATTGTCTCCCCCGTCAACTTTTTCCGGGTCCACGCTTGTGCGTCACGGCAAGGCCCCGGCCGTGGCGCGCCAGGCGCAAGTCCACTGATTACAACGCTTGTCTTTGACTGCCGGCAGAGCCCCGTTGCCGGACATCCTTCCGCGCCTAATCGCAATCAGGGCACGGACAGAGGTCCCGCAGATAATCAAACGTATAGATGCCGGCAGAATGCCCGTCGCTCCAAAAAATCTGCAAAGCGTAGCGCCCCACCAGCTCCGCTTTCAGCGGCTTCAGCGCGCCGGAACCGAACATCGGCAGCGGGCCAGCCTCGAGGGCAGGCGCAGGTCCGGAATCGAGGCACGTGGCGCAGGGGCAGCGGTCGCGAAGATACTGGTAGGAATACGCGCTTTGGTGCCCATCAGCCCATTCAATCACCAGATTGTTGTCTTCGCCGTGCAGCCGGATGGTCCTGGGAGTTAAGGCCATGTCCTCACTCCGTCAAAATCTGAGGAATCTCTTCGCCAACCCGGGTCACCTGCTCCGCCACGGCCCTGGCTACGGCCTGGTAAGCTTCCGCCAGCGGTGAATTCAGATCCAGCGCAATCGGCCGGCCCGCATCGCTCTGGACACGGATCTTCGGGTCCAGCGGAATTTCCCCCAGAAACGGGATCTTCAGGCGCTCCGCCGCCGCTTTGGCCCCGCCGTGCCCGAAAATGTCCTCGCGGACGCCGCAATGCGGGCACTCATAATAACTCATGTTCTCGACGATTCCCAGAATGGGAATGTTTAATTTTTTGAACATGGCAATTGCTTTCCAGGCCACGTCGAGCGCCAGGTCCTGCGGCGTGGAGACAATGACGGCCCCGGTGAGGGGAATGGTCTGCGAAAGGCTGAGCTGGATGTCGCCCGTTCCCGGCGGAAGGTCCATCACCAGGTAATCGAGCTCGCCCCAGTTCACGTCGCCCAGAAATTGCTGGATGGTTTTGTGCAGCATGGGGCCGCGCCAGATGACCGCTTCATCCTGGGGAAGGAAATAACCCATGGAGATGATCTTGATGCCCCACTCGACCGGCGGCTCGAGTTTGCCTTCCACAACGTGCGGCTCCTGCTTGCCGCCCATCAGCGCGGGAACGCTGGGCCCGTAAACGTCCGTGTCCATCAGGCCGACTTTTGCTCCCTGCCGCTGGAGCGCCACGGCCAGGTTGGCCGCAACGGTGGACTTCCCAACGCCGCCTTTGCCGCTGGCCACGGCGATGGTGTTCTTGACGTGGGGAATCAGGTTGGATTGCGCTTTCGGCGGGGAAGCGGAAGGGGTGGCGATCTCAACCTCCACCTTGGGAACACCAAGGGCTTCAACCGCCTTGCGGATGGCAGCGGCAAGCTGCGAATTCGCCTTCGGCGGCGCGGCCGTTTTCGTCTCGACCACAATCAACGTGCGATCGGACGTGACCTCGATATCCTTCACGTAGCCCAGCGAAACAATGTCTTTATGTTGCGCCGCATCCTCGACGCCCTTCAGCGCCTCCAGCACCTGTTGCGGACTTATTCGACTGCTCATCGTTGCCCCCGAATCCTGTTTTTCCTTGGCTTAAATAGCATTCTCAGGTGCGAACAGGGAATTGTCAAACTTGGAGATTGGTGTAAGCTGACTTAGCGGGCATCCTGTCGGTACTGCGCCGTCGCTAACCCTTAACGCTGTAATCCGATTAGGATGATCTTTGTGTCATCAGGGATGAGCGTATCGATATGGGTTCTGTACCAAACCTGGGGAATGCGCTTTGTATCGAGACCAAAGCCCATGCGCAGACTTCTCACGATAGCGCTTACTCGGCCCTCACCGGTATATATTTTCAAGCTGTACTTCTTCCTCAACTCGCCAAGTGATGACCCGACATGAATACCTCTTGCAGTGTGGAACTTTGGATCGTAAACCGTTATGTCACCAACGGCCCAGGGAGTTCCCACGTACCAAGGAGGCGGATGAGCAGTCGGCACAGCGGGACCGCATCGGCATACGATTTCTACCTCCACCGAGGGTTTGCTTCCGCTGTCGCCTGGCAAGAAAATCTGCAGAGTTGGAGTGAAGAAGCCTTCGTTAGAGATATCAACTAATTTCGTGTGTTTCCTGCTAACTTTCAGGTAAACCTCATCAATGGACATCCCGATTTTAATGACGCCAGCCTTTTCGGGGGTCAAAAGAAAATCATTTGTTGCAGCATGGAGGGGAGGTATGGCCAGGGTCATCGAAAGCAGCCAAGTCAATCTTGTCCTCGGTAACTCGCGCATCTTTACCCCTACTGCGGCTGCCGCACCAGTCGGGCGATGGCGTGGAGAAGATCGTACTTGGTCAGGATCTCGTAGCGATGTTCGCCCAGGTCGATGAAGACGGCGGGGCAATCCCGCGTGATGCAGGATGTGATCTGGTCAATGACGGCGGAAGGCAGCAGCACCGGGAAAGCGTCGCGCATGGCTTCGCGCACCACGAGCTTCTTGAAGTTTTTGCCC
>DASSJE010000466.1:0-3667 GCA_035691365.1 Terriglobia bacterium | reverse complement strand
CGGCTGGAACCTTTTCTACCCCTGGAACGTATAATGGTACTAGGATCGATTCTTGTTACTTAGCTTATGCTGCCCCAATAAGGAGGGGAGGGACACCCCGCCAGCCGAAATCGAACCCGATCTCCACGAACCAGAAGAGATCAGTTGAGAAGGTTACTATGGCTCAAACTACCGAAATCAAGATTGGCCATATCGGCCAATCCTCCGCAGAGGAAACTGAGCTCCCACGCGGCCCCCGGATTGGGCGCGCCAAGCGGGGCCTCTCCAAAAAGAAGAAGGTATTGTTCCTCATCCTGGGCGTGGTGTTCCTCATCGCTCTGGTAGTCGGAGGAATCTCCTGGAGCCACCGCGGCCTGGTGACGGTTCAAACCGGCAAGGTGGTCCGGCAAGACCTGGACGCGATCGTGACTGCCTCGGGCGAAATCAAGCCGCCTCCGGACAAGTTTGCTACCGTCAACGCCAACTCCATGGGCAAAGTGACTGAAATCCTGGTGAAAGAGGGCGACCAGGTCAAGGCAGGGCAGCTCCTGCTCCGCACGGAAGATGTCCAGCAGGAGGCCGGCGTCAAGGCCCAGCAGGCGGCCTTAAGATCAGCTCGCGCCGACTCCCAGGTGCAGGAGGCGTCTGTCCGTTCCGCCAATGCCAGCCTGGAAACTGCGCAGGCCAATCTTACCCAGGCGCAGGCCAAGCTCCAGCAGGCCAAGGACGATTTCTCGCGCTCGCAGCAGATGTTCAAGCAGGACCTGATTTCCCGGCAGACTTTCGACCAGGCCCTCAGCACTTATCAGGTTGCGGACGCCGCGGTCGAGTCCGCAAAAGCGCAGGTGGCGCAAGCCAAGGCGCAACTGAGCCAGGCCAGCTATAACCGCGACATGTCGCATGCCCGCGTCCTGCAGGCCCAGGCACAACTGGTGGGCATCGAGAACCAGCGGGACCAGACCATCTACACAGCGCCCTTCAGCGGCGTCATCACTTATCTCCCGGTCCATGAGGGGGAGAACGTGGTGCCCGGCATTCAGAACACCTCCGGCAGCGCGCTCTTCCAGGTTGCCAATCTCTCCGTCATCAACGCTGTCGTGAACGTGGATGAAACCGATATCCTGGGCATCAAGATGGGCCAGCCCGCGGAAGTGACCGTTGATGCGGTCCCTGACAAAAAATTCAAAGGCCACGTCAGCGAAATCGGGATGAGCGCTCTGAGCTCCACTTCCGGGCAGACCACCACCAGCAGCAGCCAGAGCACCGCGTCCAGTTCGGGCGAGGCCAAGGATTTCACCGTTTCCGTCACGCTTGACGATCCGCCTCCCGGTCTGCGGCCCGGCCTTTCGGCCACGGCAAAGGTCACGACGGCCACCCGCAAGAATGCCATCACCATTCCCATTCAGGCGCTGACAGTCCGGACACAGGGCGAGCTTGACCGTGAGAAGAAGGAGAATACCAAAGGCAAGGCGCTGGCCGCAGAACCAACGGCTGCCCAGAATGCCGCCAACAAGAAGGAAATTCAGGGTGTCTTTGTGGTCCGAAACGGGAAGGCCGAATTTGTGCCGGTCACGACCGGAATCATGGGCACGATGAACGTTGAAGTGCTCAGCGGCATCAACCCCGGTGAGGAAATTATCACCGGCAGTTACCAGGTGCTCCGCACTCTGAAGAACGGCACGAAGGTGAAGGTTAACAACAGCGTCAAGACTATCGGCCAGCCGGCGTCATCGTGATCGCAGGAAGCTCGATGTCTTGGTGAAGAATGCATCAGGAGATTCGAGACTAAAGACATGGAACCTTATCCCACTGCCGAGTCGCAAGCCGGCACGTCCCAGCAATGGGCGGAAGCGCCCTCGCCGGAAAACATTGTTATCCTGGCCCAGGATTTGTGGAAGACCTACGACATGGAAGCGATCCAGGTCAACGCCCTGTGCGGTGTCTCCTTCTCCATCGTCCGTGGAGAATATGTGGCCATCATGGGGCCTTCCGGGTCTGGCAAATCGACCGTGATGAACCTGATCGGTTGCCTGGACACGCCCACCAGCGGACAGTACTGGTTGAACGGCCGGCTGGTCAGCGAGTTGACCGACGACGAACTCGCTTACATCCGCAACAAGGAAATTGGCTTCGTCTTTCAGACCTTTAACCTGCTGGCGCGCGCCACGGCACTGCATAACGTCGAGTTGCCGCTCATTTACAACGGGACGCCCCCTGAAGAAAGGTTGCAGCGCGCCGAGGAAGTGCTCCGCATGGTTGAACTGGGCGACCGCATGGACCACCGGCCCAACGAACTCTCCGGCGGGCAGCGACAGCGCGTGGCCGTAGCCCGGGCGCTGATTAACAATCCTTCCATCATTCTTGCCGACGAGCCGACGGGAAACCTGGATACTGCCACCGGCGATGAAATCATGAACTTGTTTGAGCGCCTCCACCAGTCCGGCAACACTATTGTTCTGGTGACGCACGAGCATGACATCGCCGCGCGGGCCCATCGCATCATTCACCTTCGTGATGGCAAAATCGACCGCGACGAGAAGGTGGTTTAGGCGGGGCCGGGCGGGTCGCTGCGAACGACTTTCAACAGAGGTTTCCGTGGAAACTGCAATCACTGGACAAGCGCCGATGAAAGCGCCGCGCCGCAGACACCGAGAACTGTTTAGCGCCTGGGTGACGGCCCGCGAGGCCTTCTGGATCGCCCTCGAGGCCTTGAACTCGCACAAGCTCCGCTCCTTCCTTACGCTGCTGGGCGTGGTGATTGCCACCACCACCCTGATTGTAGTGATGTCCGTTATTAACGGCATGAACCTGTACATTGCCGACCATGTTGCCAACCTGGGCGTCAACACCTTCATTCTGAGCCAGTATAAGTGGGCGCAGGGCTATGAATCCTGGCTGAAGGCGCGCCGGCGCAACCGGCCCATCCGGCTTGAAGATTACCGCTTTCTGAAAGAGAACCTGGAGGGTTATAAGACCATCGGCGCCTCAGCCGAGTACTGGGGCCGCACGGCGCATTACGAAAACCAGACCATTTACGATGTCGACCTCTCCGGAGTCACGCCCAGCATGATCGATATTGGCCAGCAGAAGATAGACTACGGGCGGTACATTTCCGACACCGATTTAACTCATGGCGCGCCGGTCTGCTTTATAGGGCGGGACCTCGTCGACCAATTCTTTCCCAACGTGGACCCCCTGGGCAAAGAAATCCGCGTGAGCGGACAGTCATTCCGCGTCATCGGCGTTGCAGACAAGATCGGCACCACATTCGGACAAAGCCAGGACAACTTTGTCATGGTCCCGCTCACCACTTTCCAGCGTTTCTTCTTTTCGCGGCCGGAACTGAATGTCAGCATTCAGGCATGGTCCGCAGCTCAGATGATCCCGCTGGAAGATGAAGCACGGATGCTGATGCGCGTGCGGCGCCATCTGGCCTACCACGAGGATGACACGTTCGGCATCAATGCTTCCGACACCATCATGGGCCTGTGGCAGAGGCTCACCGGCACGATTTTTGCGGTCACCATCGGCGTTGTTGCGGTCTTCATGGTGGTGGGCGGCATCGTCATCATGAACATCATGCTGGCCAGCGTTACGGACCGCACCCACGAAATCGGCATCCGCAAGTCTCTGGGAGCGCGCCGCCGCGATATCCTGACGCAATTCATCATCGAATCCGCCATGATGG
>DASSJE010000465.1:0-3356 GCA_035691365.1 Terriglobia bacterium | reverse complement strand
GGGACCTGGCCGGCGCTGGTGTCCGGCCATGCGAATTTGAGAACATGAATACTCCGCAAGACTACGAATACACGAGAAGAAGGATTGAGGGCCCGGCTGCAGGGCTTGCCAGCCGCAAACAGACTCTGGTCTGATTGCTTTTGGAGATAAACTAAGAGAGACGCAGGTGCGGCAGGCGCTGAGGAATAATGACTGAACGCGAAACAAACGAAGCGAAGGACCAGCCTTACATCCAGTTCCTGAACGTGTATAAGTCGTTCGATGAACCGGTGCTGGTTGACGTCAGCTTTGAAGTGAAGCGCGGGGAGATGGTGGTGGTGCTGGGCCGCAGCGGAGTGGGCAAGAGTGTGACCCTCAAGCACATTCTTGGCTTTTTGCAGCCCGATGCCGGCAAGGTGCTGGTGGCCGGCAAGAATGTATCAGCGATGGCGGAGGAAGAGCTTTTTGAAGTGCGGCGCTGCGTGACCATGGTCTTTCAATCCGGCGCTTTATTTGATTCCCTGACGGCAGGCGAGAATGTGGCGTATCCGCTTCGCGAACGCGTGGCCGGCGGCGAGAAACTTGATGAAGACGCTATTCAGGCGCGTGTGGATCAATTGCTGTCGCTGGTGGACTTGCAGGAAGTGCGGGACTCAATGCCTTCTGATTTGAGTACGGGCATGAAGCGGGCCGTGGCCATTGCGCGTTCGCTTGCGGCTGAGCCTGAGGCGATCCTTTATGACGAGCCGACCACCATGGTTGACCCGCTCATGGCACAGACCATTGGCGACCTGATTCTCAAACTTAAAAAACAGACCGGGTTGACTTCCATCGTCGTCACCCACGATATGAAGCTGGCCCGCAAGCTGGCAGACCGTGTGGTTTTCCTGGTGGGTGGCCAGGTGGCTTATTTTGGCCCTGTCAGCCAGATGGATGACTCTCACGAACAAGTGATTCAGGATTTCATCCGGCTCGATGAAGTATCCCTTATGCAGGGAACCTCTTCGTAGAAACCTTGCGTTTCAAGGCCTGTGCGCATTCCGGCGGAGGGCGGCACATTTCTTAATTTGTCAAACGCTCACTGGATAGGTCCAGCAGCAGGCCGTAGCTGGTCATTACCGCAATGACACCCACGGCCACGCCTCTCGCCAGTCCAAACACGATGCCCGGAGCGGGCCTCTACGATGTGTGGTTTCCCGGTGACTTCCCGGCCGGGTCCGCCGTGTTCTTGTGCGGAGTTTGCGCCTTGCTTTCATGAGTTCCGAAGCGAATCTCCATGGCGGTATCTTTGGGGAACACGACCTCGTTGCCGCGTGCCACGATATGGGAATAGACAGACATGGCCGCTCCATAAAATGCAAAGCCTGCGGTGATGGGTTGCGAGCGGGCAGCCATGGCGATCAGACTTCCCATCAATCCAAATCCCACGCCGCCCCTCACCGCTCCGCCTGCGATGTCGCCGCCTTGCCCGCCACCTTCCTGGATGACACGCTGCTGCGAGTCGCCATCGAATGATGATGTGGCAAGCAGAACGTCAATAGCGGGCATGATGTACTTTTTCTTCGAACTGACAGCGTGTGCGCCGCCCTCCGAGTCGATCTTCAAGTTCGCTGCTTTTGCCACGCTGGCGGCCTGGAGCCCTGCCTCAACTTTGCGTGTGATTCCTTGGGGCAGTTCAATTCGCTGAAACGTAAACCGCAGCCTGCCGTTCCGGCTGAGCCGGCGGGCGGGCGCCGCCTGAGTCACCACGCCTTCCAGGCGGGCGCCCTCGGGCAATATCAACTGGTGGTTTTTTGAAAAGAGCGGTTGCGACACAATGGCTTCCACAGGCGTGCCTGTATGGTCCTTTTCTGAGCTCAGCGGAGTGGCCAGCCACACGGGTACCGTGCTCGCAGGGGGAATTTCAGAACCGAGTTCTTTCAGTTCCTGCTGCGAAAGGGATTCTGTTCCGAATGTCAGCGGATTTTTGAGTGTGGCTGTAAATTCCGTCCCCGCCGGCAGGAATTCCCTGTGGAAGGGAAGTTGGGCGGAAAAAATGGCCTCCGCCCTTTTCAATTTGTGTGGGGCCTTGATGGCAGCGACGGCCTGCTGTTCGCTCTGTGAGATTTGCCGGCGAACTTCGCCGATCTTTCCCCGGACGATCCCCGTTTTTTTATCTTTTCCCCCGGCGACAAGGCGAATAACGTTGGATGTTCCCGGGGAAACCTCGGTCTGAATTGAGAAGCGTTCCCCGTTCTTTAGCACCAGCGTGGTGAATTCAATGTGGGCCACATGAAAAGGCGTCAGATTGCCGTTGGCTAGGGCCATCAGCCTGTTTTTTCGCGAAACGGGATCGATCTTCGTTACGCTTCCCAGCAATGTGCTGTTTGCGGGAATCACCTTCCGGTCGAAAATATAGATTGGCTGAACGAGGCGCCCTTCAACCGGAGCGCCGACTCGCCTGATCCTCACCGGTTTCTCAAGCGACACGCGAATGGGAACGCCTGGTTCTATAGTCAGGCGGACTAAATTGGTCTTGCCTGAAGTTCCAAGAGAGGTCGATTGCGCAGCGCAGAAGGGGGCGATCAGAAGAAGAACGAAGAGGCAGGAAATCTTGACACCTATTTGCATAGCCGGCTCCTCCAACGGCCGCCTGGATATTTAAGGTTAAGTTCTAAAGCCCGAAGTGGATGTGGGCCCGCCGGTCGTGAGTGTTGGAGAGGACGCAGAGTCGGCCAGGGTCCGTATGCCTGATAATGAATAATGCCGGAAGAAAAGCGCCACACGCCATCTCTGGCGCTCACTACTCCTTTGTTCTCAGGACCAGACAAATTTCAAAACGGCCCGCCCACCGGGACCGGAAGGAACTGAAGGAATCCCTTGCCACCGGGAATTTCGCTCCAATTGCGCCCCTTAAAACGCGGCCCTTTGCCCCCACAGTGCGCAGATGAATTGTCCCCTTGACGACCGGTGGAATCCCTCAATTTTCTGTCGGCGGAATGCTGGCCGATGCCGGCATTGGCTTTGACATCACGCTGCGATCGACCACAAAAGTCAGGTGAGTGCCCTGCAGCAGCACGAGCGCCTTTTCATGCTTGAAGACGTTATAGATAAGGGCCGCGCTGGCGCCAATCGCCGCGCCATACCCGATGTCCGCTCCAAAGCTGGGGCCGCCGCAATTGCCGAAATAGTTGCACTCAATTTCGTGCCCCATCCCGACCGAAGCTCCGGCTCCGGCTCCCATCGCGCCGGCGATAGCCGCGCCTTTCAGTGCACCTTTGGCGCTCTTGCCGCAACCCTTGATGGTTCCTTCGGAGTCGCTTGCGGTTTTGGCGCAGGGGCTGCCCTGTGCTTCTTCGAGCGATCCGTTCAGCAGGAACTCGTCACCGTTTTCGGTG
>DASSJE010000464.1:0-6080 GCA_035691365.1 Terriglobia bacterium | reverse complement strand
GCTCCAGCAGGGAGATGGCAACCCGAAAATCATTCGGGGTGTAAACGCGCGCTCCGGAAGTACGAATTTCCTTGAAAACCAGATTAAGCACATCAATCTCCGCCGGTGCCTTCGGAAGCCCAACAAAAGTGATATGCCCCCGAACCTTACAAGACTGCACGGCATCGCGATACGCCGCGGCCGCCCCTGTTGCTTCAAACACGTGGTCCACAAAGCTGTCTCCGGTCAACTGAGGAATCAGCTCAACGGGCTTTGTCTCTGAGGGATTAACGACGGCGAATCCCATTCGCGTCGCCAGGTTCCGTCGGAACGGTTTCGCCTCCGATACCAACACGCGCCGCGCGCCCGCCGCCCTCAGAACCTGGGCAATCAGGTTCCCAATCGGCCCAGCCCCGGTGACGAACGCGGTATCGCCCGCTGTGAATCCGGAAGTCCGAACCACATGAACAGCGACGGAAAGCGGCTCAACCAGCGCCGCCTGCTCGTCATCCACGCCGGGGGGAACAGGGATCAACTGCTCCGGGGTCGTTTTAACGTAATCCGCAAAGCCTCCGTCCTTGTCGATTCCAAGCAGGCCGAGCTTCTCGCAGACATGGGCAACGCCTTCGCGGCAGGGAGCGCAGCGCCCGCAGGAAATCAGCGGAAACACCGCCACTCGGTCGCCTTGCTTGATTTTCGACTCCGCGGCGGCGCACGTCTCCACCACAGTGCCGAAAATCTCGTGGCCCAGCACACGCGGCGGGACCACTCTCGGGTGCTTGCCGGCGTGGATCATCATGTCCGTCCCGCAGATGCCCGCATACCGCACCTTTACGAGCAATTCGCCCGGGTTCAGTTCAGGCTTTGGCCATTCCTGCAACTTCAGTTTTTCAACTCCGGTGTAAACTCCTGCCTGCATAAGAATTATCCTTTCGATAAGTGTCCGCGACCGGCATCGCGAGCTCCGATTAACATTGAAACGGTCACTCAACATGGTATTTCCGGCAAGTTCCGAATACAACACCATTCAGCGCTGTTCCGACGCTATTGTGCGTGCACCGGCCGATAAGAATCTCGTTAGGCCCTGAAGTGTAATAGAATTTTTGTATAACATTTTGCTGGCTGAAAGACTCAAATCTAAAAGAGGAGGAATTTATGGCCACGTCGACAAAGCATGAAAACGCTTCACCACTGACTGTTTCAGCCGATCCGCTTTCCTCCGAAGAACTCCGCAAGATGAACGCCTACTGGCGGGCAGCCAATTACCTGTCTGTTGGTCAAATCTATCTCTACGACAATCCCCTGCTGCGCGAGCCGCTCAAGCCGGAGCATGTGAAACCGCGCCTGCTAGGGCACTGGGGCACCACGCCGGGCTTGAATTTCATTTACGTTCACTTCAATCGCATCATCAAGAAGTTCGATCTGAACGTAATCTACATCACGGGGCCCGGGCACGGCGGGCCGGGGCTGGTTGCGAACACTTACCTCGAGGGGACCTACAGCGAGTTCTATCACGATATCACCCAGGACGCCCAGGGCATGCAGCGGCTATTCAAGCAGTTTTCCTTCCCAGGAGGCGTCCCAAGCCACGTCGCTCCGGAAACTCCGGGATCCATCCATGAAGGCGGCGAATTGGGTTACTCGATTGCCCATGCGTACGGGGCGGCGTTCGACAACCCGGACCTGCTTGTATGCTGTGTGGTGGGCGATGGCGAAGCGGAAACAGGGCCGTTGGCCACAAGTTGGCATTCCAACAAGTTCCTGAACCCGGCGCGGGACGGAGCCGTCCTCCCCATCCTTCATCTGAACGGTTACAAGATTAACAATCCCACCGTCCTGGGCCGCATGAGCGATGAAGAACTGGTCCAGCTCTTCACCGGGTACGGCTACAAGCCTTATTTTGTCGAGGGGGACCAGCCCGAGCCCATGCACCAGTTGATGGCCGGAACGCTGGATGCCGTGGTAGATGAAATTCAACAGATCCAGAAATCCGCGCGGGAAAACGGGAAGGTGCGCCGCCCAGTCTGGCCGGTGATCATCCTGCGGTCGCCAAAAGGCTGGACCGGCCCCAAGGTGGTGGACGGGCAACAGGTGGAGGGCACTTCACGGGCGCATCAGGTGCCGCTGGGTGAAACTCGAACTAACCCCGAGCACCTGAAGATGCTGGAAGAGTGGATGAAGGGTTACAAGCCCGAAGAACTTTTTGACGAAGAAGGGCGATTGATTACGGAACTGGCGGACCTGGCTCCAAAAGGCGGCCGCCGAATGGGCGCCAACCCGCACGCGAACGGAGGATTGCTGCTGAAAGATTTGACCATTCCGGACTTCCGCGAATATGCGGTCCCCGTTGTATCACCGGGGAAATCGGTGGTGGAAGCGACACGGGTGATGGGCAAATTCCTTCGCGACGTAATGAAGGTAAACGAGAAGTCGAAAAACTTCCGCGTGATGGGCCCCGATGAAACCAATTCCAACCGCCTGAGTGCGCTTTTTGAGGCGACTGGCAAAACATTCATGGAGGATGTGCTGCCCACTGACGAGCACCTCTCCCCCACCGGGCGCGTGATGGAAGTCTTGAGCGAGCACATGTGCCAGGGATGGCTGGAAGGTTACCTGCTAACAGGGCGGCACGGGTTCTTTTCCTGCTACGAAGCATTCATCCATATTGTGGATTCGATGTTCAACCAGCACGCCAAATGGCTGAAGGTGACGCGCGACATCCCCTGGCGGAGACGCATCGCATCGCTGAACTATCTGCTGACGTCACACGTGTGGCGGCAAGATCACAATGGTTTTACCCATCAGGATCCCGGATTCATCGACCACGTGGCGAACAAGAAAGCAGATATCGTACGTGTCTATCTGCCGCCGGATGCAAACACTTTGCTTTCCGTCACGGACCACTGCCTGCGCAGCCGCCATTATGTGAATGTCATCGTGGCCGGCAAGCAGCCGTCGTTGCAGTGGCTGGACATGGAATCGGCTGTCCAGCATTGTACGGCGGGCATCGGCATTTGGAGCTGGGCCAGCAACGACCAGGGCGGCGAGCCTGACGTGGTGATGGCATGTTGCGGCGATGTGCCCACTTTGGAAACTCTGGCGGCAGTCGACATCCTGCGCCGAGTCTTTGAAGACATTAAGATTCGGGTCATCAATGTTGTGGACCTGATGACGCTTCAACCCTCGACCGAGCACCCGCACGGGCTCAGCGATCGCGAATTCGATATTCTTTTTACCACGGACAAACCCATCATTTTCGCCTTCCACGGATATCCGTGGCTGATTCACCGTCTTACGTACCGGCGAACCAATCACAAAAACCTCCACGTGCGTGGGTACAAAGAAGAGGGAACTACGACCACCCACTTTGACATGGCAGTGTTGAATGACCTCGACCGCTTCCACCTGGCCGGAGACGTAGTGGACCGGGTGCCCCGCCTGGCCCGGGTTGGCGCCCACTTCAAACAGGAACTGCGCAACAAGTTGATCGAACACAAAAACTATATTGTGAAAGAAGGCCAGGATTTGCCGGACGTCCGGGAGTGGAAGTGGCCTTACTGATCAAAAGCCGATCTCGATTATGCGCAACAAGCGCTGCAGGAGATACGATTTCCCCTCGCTCCCCAATTTACACAAGCCAGCCAGAGAGTCTGCAATCGTGATGGGACGGCCGTCTGCCCAATGGCCATATCTTTCGATTTCTGTTCTCTCACCAGGTTTCTTTTGCCGCGAAAGGTCTCGGCGACTCCATGGGGTGCAACAGGTGTACGAGATCGAAAGCTCAAGTAGCCCCGAATTTCGCATCCATACTAAACTGAACGATTATGCGTCGACATGCTGTTAAGAAATTATGAACAACCACCGCGGACAGTTGCTCCTCTTCATCCTGTTTCGCATGTCGCGCAGCCTGGCGGCCGGCATGATCACAATTGCATTTCCCTACTTCGTGCTGACCTATAGGCATTACAGCCCTCTTCAACTGGGGCTTCTTTACACTTCGGCCGCGCTCGCGACAGCAGCACTGGGCCTGTTTTTTGGATTCCTCACGGATGCATGGGGAAAGGTGAAGGCACTGTTTCTGGTGGGGCTGCTGCTTCCGGTCAGTTCCACAATCGTATTTTTTTCACACGGGCTGTTCCCTCTATTTATCGCTACGACCTTGGGAGGCTATTCGGCGACGGGATCGCTGATGGAAGGCGGCGTTGGCGGTGCAGCCCAGCCTATTCAGACCGCCGTGATCACCAGCCTGACGACTTCAGAGAACCGGACATTCTGGTTTTCAATCCTGACATTTCTGAGTGGCATGTTCGGAGCGCTGGGAGCGCTGCTGGCCAAGCACACCGCGGTCCTGGATGTCTTC
The DNA here is from genome assembly GCA_035691365.1 of Terriglobia bacterium. Taxonomy (GTDB): domain Bacteria; phylum Acidobacteriota; class Terriglobia; order UBA7540; family UBA7540; genus SCRD01. The sequence continues at coordinate 1,741 of DASSJE010000464.1, read as the reverse complement.
TGGTATGCCACCCTGATTTCCGGCAGCGGCCTGGTGTTTCTCCCTTTCATCCGAACTGCAGACGTACGCGGAAATCTCCGGCGGCTCCACAGCAAGATTGTGATCGGCAAATTCACCATCACGGGAATTCTGAATGGGTTCACGCAAGGACTGGTGGTCCCATTTTTGATCCCGTTCTTCGTGATCGTCTATCGCGTTCCGAAATCGGAGATGGCGGTTTACGCTTTTGCCAGCGGCGCACTGGCGGCGTTTGCCCTGCTGGCGGCGCCACGGCTTGAACAGACGCTGGGGTTCGTCAAGAGCATCGGGGTGACGCGCGGCATCGGAACCGCGTTGCTGTTGTTGTTGCCCTTCTCCCATGTCTACGCACTCGCCATGGCGGTTTATCTGGTAACCCCGGCTCTGCGCGTGATGGCCGTTCCCGTGCAACGCACTGCGTTCACGGAGATGGTACAGCACGACGAACTGGGCCGGGCCCTGGGGATTAACCAGGTGGCGCGGCTGGGAGCATCTTCCGGAGGTATTACTCTAACCGGTTACCTGTTCAACATCTCTGAGATTGCTGCGCCGTTTTGTATTTATGCCGTTGTCATGACCGCAAACATTTATCTTTACTTTCGTTTTTTCCACCATGGCACCCGCTTAGGCATGAAACAAACTTGATGCTTGATAAACGTCACTGCGCCTCTCCTCGTGAGGCGCATAAGAACCGCTCAAAAGCAGCTCTATTTGCGCTTCCCCATATTCCCCGAGCTGTGACATTCCCGGCACTGTGTTATCTGCTCAGTGCTAAGCTAAGCAGGAGATGAGAGGAAGTCTGAGCCAACACGTGGTCTTGGAACTCTTCCACAAGCATCCGGAAAGAACATTCCGCATACACGAGCTGGTGCGCGAACTTGGCCTGCGCTCGAGCCAGACCCACGAACTCCGGCACGTTCTGAACGACCTCTCGAAACGCCACAAGATCCGGGAATCAAAAAAGAGCCATTTCTCGCTGGTATCACCACGCCATGCGGGGAAGAAACTGAAGCGAGAAACGTGGCAAAAGAGCAAGACGATGGAAGCGCGCCCTGCAATAGACCGGCAGCGGACCCGCGATCGATGGAGTGCTCCATCGGTCTCGAATGAGGCCCACGGCAACATCGTCAGCGGTCGTTTAGTGGGCCATCGTGACGGCTACGGATTTGTGGTACCGGACCGGCCCCTTGAAGGGACAGATCAGGATATTTTTATTCCACCGGGAGCCATGGGACCGGCGCTGCATGGAGATCTCGTGGAAGTTCAAGTGGTCCGGTCGCGGCCCGACTGGCGCACCCGGTTTTCCCGCACCGCAAAATCCAGTACTCGCGTCGAAGGGCGCGTTCTGCGTGTGGCCGAGCGGGCACAGAAGACAGTAGTGGGGGAATTCCACATCGGCGCTCGCTCCAGCTATGTCGTTCCTTTCGAACGCCGCATCCCGTACGAGATCATCATTCCTCCCGGCCAGGAGAGGCCGCCGGCCGAACAGGCCCGCCACCGGCAATTCGTTGGAGAGCCGCAAGGCAGGCAGGGACGGCGGGCGGAACAAAAAGCTGCCGGCGGGGAAATGGACGGTGTGATTGTCGATGTGGAACTGATCGAATTTCCGAGGGCCGGCGTGCAGCCTCGCGGACGCGTAATTGAAATCCTCGGCAGGCGCAACGAATTCGGGGTGGATGTGTAAATTATGATCCGCAAGCACCACCTGCCACACCGCTTCCCA
>DASSJE010000463.1:0-7379 GCA_035691365.1 Terriglobia bacterium | reverse complement strand
TTTTTCCGTCGGGCGACCATCCGTGAAAGTAGGATGGTCCTTTCATTGTGACGCGCCGCGGCGTTCCGCCCGTCACGGGAACAACGTAGATGAGCGACTCGTGCTGCTCCTGCGAGCTGTCACTGATGGCCAGCGATTGGCCGCCGGGCGCAATGCCGTGATCATTGTTGCATTCGGTGGCGAAACCGGTGTCGAGCGGTTCCGGCTCGCCGCCCTCCGCGGGAATTCTTTCGATGCGTCCGTCGCGGTTAAAAAGCAGCAGCTTGCCGTCGGGCATCCAGTTGGGCGCCTCGATGCGGCCCTCGGTTGTGTAAACCTCGCGGCGGTCGCCGGATTCGATATCCACCTGCTCGAGCGTACTGTAGAGCGTGGTCTGCGCGGAGGGCTCGGGCTGGGAGATTTTGAGATCGACATCTGAAAAGACCGCCGTCTCCACCCGGTCCTTATCGTGCGAGCAGACGCCGAGGCCCACGTAAAAAGGCGCCTTCAGCTTGATCAATGGCGAGCCGGCCGCCAGCTTGAGATCATCGCCCTCGCCGAGAAACATGTAAAAGTAATCGCCGCGCTTTTCAATCCGCAGACGCCGGGGCGCGTTGATGCTGGCCTGCACCTCGTGCGTGGTGTCGCCCTTTTCCTCGCGCCACTGAAGTGATGTGAGTCCGACGCCGTGCCTCGCAATATCCGCGTAAACAGAGTCCGGCGCGAGGCTCTGGCGGACCATCAGCACGGCCTTGCGGTGCTCGTTGCCGCCGGAGCCCTCGAAGGCAATGTCGGCAGTCAGGGTGACATCGCCGGAAACTTTCTTCCAGGCGAACTGGAAATCGTCTTCTGATTCCCACATGTTGTTGCCGCTGCCGGAAATCGTGTATGTGCCTTTCGCGGCGTCGTACCTGACGGCTCCGGGATGCAGCACCGTCCCCACATCCCCGTGATTTTCAAACAGTCCAGCTTGCGCCGCGGCGGCCTCCACCCTGGGCGAATTCTTAACCGCGAGCGCCAGCGCCAGGCAGCCAATTCCAGCCAGCAACACAGCGACGGTTTTCCGTTGCATGGTTCCAGACCTCGTTTTGGGATGGCCCCAAGTATCTCAGAGTTTTCCGATTTTGGAAACCGCGACGTGGTTCGCAGGTTTCTGCAGCAACGTGGCGGGGCTAGCAAAGGACACTACGGCGCGTGAAAATCCATCGAGACAACATCTTGCGTGCCAGTGTCTTTCAACAACAGGGGGGAATCGTCCAAGGCGAGACCTGCCCACGCTCCAAGAAGTCCTGGCGCCTGGTGGAAGTCCTTCAGGCTGACAATTTCTTCGACTTTACGCGTGCTGACGCGCACCCTGTATATTGCAGACTCCCCTTTGGCCGATGTCCCCAGGAAAACTACGGATTGACTGTCATGCAACCATTCCGGCCACGCTTGCTGCGCCAAGGCCGTGAGTTTGCTCCACTTCTGGCTCGTGAAATCGAAGAGCATAAGATTCTTATCGTCGGTTGTCTCGCATACCACGTACCGGCCGTCGGGCGACTGGCGCGCGCCGAAGAGTCCATCCGAGCCGGGCAGTTTCCTTGTTTTTCCAGTTGCCAGGTTGATCTGATAAACTGCGACGGGATTTGCTTCGCCGCCCTGCGGTTCGGTATTGAAAGTGAGCGAATTGCCATCGGGTGACCAGGTCGCGTCAGCAAAATTAAGGGTGCCTACTGTCACCATTTTCGGAGTGCCGCCATCGGCAGGGACAATATAAATCTGCCATGGCTTGTTTGGAAGCTGCCCCATAAAGGAGATCTGCCTGCCATCCGGCGACCAGCGAGGCAGGAAAGCCGTCACCGGCTGGGACGTAATCTGGAGCCGCTCGCTGCCATCAGCCTTGCTACGCCACAGGGTCCCTTCCGGATAAGTGACGTACGCCATCCACTGGTGGTCGCGCGAAAAGCTTACAGCAGTCACCGAAATGCCCGAGAGGAAAGGCTTAAACTGGCGGGACCCGGCATCGTAGCGATTGAGTTCTCCTCGGGTAAAACCGGCCACTCCAAACAGTTTCTTCCCGTCTTTGCCTGGCAAGGGGTCCGAGTATGTAATGGCTCCAGATGTGAGTTGCACAGGCTCGCGGCTGATCTTGCGCAGGAAACTTCCGCCCTCGCGCCTGGCCCAGATCTGGCCGTGCGACTGGAAAACGAAATACTTCCCGTCCGGCATCCACTGGCCGCAACACTCGTCTGCACCGGGATGCCACCCCTGAAGGATTTGATGAAGCTTCGAGCCATCAGCAGAAATCTGCCACAGCGATCCAGCCTGTGTCCTGGGATCAAAAATCGTAAAGCGAATCTCGCGTCCGTCCGGAGACCATGCTGGTGCATACGCCGGGTCTGACAGCGCGGTAAGCTTGCGGGAATCCGAGCCGTCACCGCCAGCAACGTAGACATCGCTACCTTTTGCGAAAACCAGCCTCTTCCCATCCGGAGACCATACACCGCCCTGGCCGATAAGTTCAACCAGCCGCCGTGGGGAGCCCCCAAGCACCGGCAAAGCCCAAAGCGGACCTTCGGGAGATTGGCCCGGCAAATCGACACCTAGCAGCTCAGAACCATCCGGTGAGACACTGAGTATTTGCATCACGGGTGAAGGCGCATGGATCGGGGCAATGTCTCCGCCCGCCGCTGATACCTGACCGATGGCGACGGCACCCCCCAAGTATTCTTGCAGATAGAGCCGCGAACCGTCTGTGCCGACCAGGTGCTTAGGCGCACCGTCATGCGTGAGCTGGACAAAGCCCGAAACACTGGGTGGGGGAAGTGGCGGCAACAGGAAGTAGATCAAGATCAGCGCGACCGCAGCAACCGCCGCTATTCCGCCAAACAGAGTTTTCTTGTGCCGCTTGAGAAGCGCGGCCACAACTTGCGAATCGGAACTAATGTGAGCATCGCTTTGTAGCGGCGGCGCGGGGACCCCCTCCGGCGAGTCGAACTCGCCGCTACGTACCGTGGCACGTGCATCCCGTTCGCTCCGCTCAGGGCGGGCCTGCCCGTGTTCGGCTGAGACCACGGCCGAGGCGGCCATGTCACGCCCGGTGCTGGCGTCGCGCTTCAGGCGCTTCAAGTCCGTTCGAATGTCGGAAGCGTGCTGGTAACGAAGATCGCGGTCTTTTTCCAGGCACTTGCTGATGATCTCTTCAAGCTTTGGGGGCAGGTCGGGATCGAGGCGCGTGATCGGCGCAGGATCTTCTGCCAGAATCTTGTGGAAGATCACTGCGGTGGTTTCGCCATTAAAGGCCTGGCGCCCCGTAGCCATTTCATAAAGCACAGCCCCAAAGCTGAAGAGATCGGTCCGGGCGTCGAGCGGCTCGCCGCGCGCCTGCTCCGGGCTCATGTACGCCACCGTGCCGACGGTCGCTCCGGGGCTGGTGAGATTTTCGCGGTCGAAGGTGGCCGTGGGCGCGGCGGTCATGCCCTCACCCGCTCCCTCGCGGGACCATCCTCTCCCGGAGGGCGAGGGCACAGAGGAAACGGCTGTTGTCAGTTTCGCCAGGCCGAAGTCCAGAATTTTGGCGTGGCCGCGGCTGGTCACAAAGATGTTGGCCGGCTTGATGTCCCGGTGAACAATTCCTTTCTGGTGTGCCGCATCCAGTGCATCGGCGATTTCAACGGCCCAATCGAGCATCAGTTCCATCTTGACGGGGCTGCCCTCAATGCGATGCTTCAGCGTCTGGCCTTCCAGCATTTCCATGGCGATGAACGGCCGCCCATCGTGCTCGCCAATTTCATGGATCACGCAGATGTTGGGATGGTTCAGCGAGGCGGCGGCGCGAGCTTCGCGCTGGAAGCGTTCGAGCTTTTGCGGGTCTTTTGAAAATTCTTCCGGCAGGAACTTCAGCGCAACGAACCGCCCCAGTGTGGTGTCTTCCGCCTTGTAGACGACACCCATCCCTCCGCCGCCGAGCTTTTCGAGAACGCGATAGTGGGAAACGATGTTGTCCGCCACCTGCGGCCCCCACCCACCCAAAGGTGCCATCATCACAAAAAGCATCATCAGGCAAGTCAATGATACCGTGGAAACGGCCGCCGCGTCATCCGGCTGTTGAAAGGCTTAATCCGGCAGGCGAATGACCTGCCCGGTGGTGAGCTGATAAAGAGCTTTGATGACGGTGAGTTTGCCGCCAGTCACTTTCTGCCGCAGCAGCGGGCTGTTGCTGAGCAGGTCGCGCGCGCTGTTGCCGACGTTGGCCTGCTCGGCAAGCCGGAGTAACTCATCGCCCTCAGCCCGGCCTTTGACGCTTTCGACCGCGGGCCGGACCCGCGCCACAATCGCTTCCAGGTTCGCCGAGGGAGCCTTTCCGCCTGAAGCGGCCGCCGCAATGGCCCCGCAATTCTCATGGCCCAGGACCAACAGAACTTCGGTGTTCAGGTACTCCGCCGCAAACTCGATGCTGCCCAGCGCAATTGGATCGGCCAGGTTGCCCGCAGTACGAATCACAAAAAGGTCGCCAAGGCTCTTGTCGAAAATCAGGCTTGGGGAAACCCGGCTGTCTGAACATGCCAGGACAACCACCTGCGGTTGCTGGCCATTGGCAAGTTCCGCCCGCCGTGCGACAAGCTCCCGCGCGGCAGGCTTGCCCTGCTGGAAACGCCGGTTGCCCTCCACCAGATCAGCCCAGATTTTCTCTGCGTTGGCCGGAAACGTGGAAGGTTCCGGCGCGGATTTTTGGCCCATCGAGGTCATTGTCGATTGTCTCCCATTGCGGCGCGGCAAAATTGGCGACTGAACAAGCAGACGGAGACAAAGCCTCCCCGCCCGCATGGGCCGTGATTGCCGCCCCCAAATCCGGCGATTGAAACAGCTCCACTACGGTGAAAAGTCAGTCGTACTTCTCGTAACTGAGGGCTTTGTGGTCGTAGCCCATGGCGCGGAATTCCTGCGCAACGTCATCAATCATTTTGCGCAGCCCGCAGATGTAAGCGTGCAGCCCCTTCTTCCCCGCCAGGTAACGCACCACGTGCTGCTGAACGTAACCCGTGTGGCCCGCCCAGCCGGGATCGGGACGGCTGAGAGTGGGCACAAAATGGAAGTTGGGATGCTCCGCGGCCATCTGCTCAAACTCTTCCCGGTAAAGGATGTCGCGTTCCTGGCGCACGCCGAAAACGAGCCATACCTCGGAATCATGCGGCCGGCCGTAAAGCTGCTGGAGCATGGCCCGGATGGGCGCAATGCCCGTCCCCGTGGCAATGAAGGCCAGCACAGGGTCAGGCGGCTCGCGCAGAGAGAAAAATCCGAACGGCCCTGAAAAACCGATCCTGGCGCCGGGCTGCAGATTGAAAAGCCAGGAGGAAACACGCCCTTCCGGAAGCATATTGAGGCAAAGGTCAAATCCATTATCGGCGCGCGGCGCCGAGGCAATGGAGTAGGGACGGCGGACCTTCTCGCCCTCGAGTTCGATATCCAGGGAGATAAACTGGCCCGGGCGAAAATCGAAACGGTGCCCGTTCGAGATTTGAAACTGGAAATGCTTCGTCCTCTCGTTGGTGTACCTGACGTTGCGCAAAAAGGCTTCGTGGCGGGAATGGCTCACGGGCTTACCCTGGCTCCTCCTGTAATTTCTCGAATCCTGCTGAGGACCAGCGCAGCCATTTCAGGATGGTCTTCGAGCGAACGGCCGACCTGGATTTCAAGCTCCGGGCATTTCCGCTTTTCCGCCGCCACAAGCCTGGGCAGGTCGAGCCGCAGATGCTTCCCCTCGGTCAGAAAATAAGGAATCACCACAATCCGATGAAAACCCGCGCCAACAGCCTCGGCAACGGCTGGGCCCAGTTCCGGCTGCCCGGGGCCCAGGAACGATGCCCGAACATGCGCATAGGAGCTTTGTGATTGGATCCTGGCGGCGAGATCGCGAACTCCCTGATTGGCCGCCTCCACCGCGCTGCCGTGGGCAAAGAGAATGATGGCGGGTTCGCCGTCCGTCAATGGCTTTTCTGAATCCATACTTAAAAGTCCATTTTAACCCAAAAGTCTCAATTTGCGTAGCACCGTGACGATGGGGTGGTTTAGCGATTGAGTGATTAAAGCCTCAAGCCTGCGGCATCGAGGGTCCTCAATTTCCTCCAAACACCCAATCGCCGCTTGCCGAATCCACTGGCGGCTTAAACTGTTAATTCTCCGGGGACTTTGAGCCTTCGTCGCGTTTGGATGGGCGGCCAAGGATGGTTTTCTTGTGGGTTGGTTCGGATGTCTTGCTGCCAGCAGAATTATGAAAACGAAGGAGATTGATGGATGCGAGGCGGTGCTCGATGAATTCCTTGTAAAACCTGAGCCGGGACTCGAAGAAAAATGATGAAACAAGGATGCCCACGGCGATCCCAAACACAAAGGCCAAGGCCAGGCTGATCCAATCCATCATTTTGATCGTACCCCGCGATGGCAATGGTGCAAATTGACCGTTCTGCTGAAACCAGCCGCCAAACCTTCAGCGGTTTTGGGTACTGCTAATGTACCACAGTCGAGGGTAGAGAAGAGGTCAATAATATAATAGTAAAACGTCCCGAATTCAATATGCTTTTGTCATAGATTTCCTTTGCAGCGGCGGCTGCGGCGCGACATTCTAAAAACCGTGAATTGTCAATATTTCCATCGTAAACGGCAATTTACGGCGACAGGTTGCCCTTGGAGAAAGTCCCGCTGGATTGATCGAGGGGGAAATGCTGTTCAATCTTACCCCTGCAACTGAGCCAGCGAGGCAAAGCGGATGATCACGGGAAGAGGAAAACCCCACGGCCATTCCCTTCGGGCACACAACGCTCTCAGATCAGTTGGATGCCGGGAAAGAAATAGGAAATTTCAAAGGCCGCAGTCTCAGGCGCGTCCGAGCCGTGAACGGCGTTGTGCTCGATATCCTGAGCGTAAAGTTTGCGGATGGTGTCCTCGTCGGCATTTGCGGGGTTGGTGGAGCCCATCAGCTTCCGCAGGCGCGCGATGGCGCTTTCGCCTTCCAGCACCATGGCGAGCGCCGGGCCGGAGCTCATAAAACTGGTCAGGCTTTCAAAAAAACCTTTGCCGCGATGCACGGCATAAAAACCTTCCGCTTCCTTTTTGGTCAGGTTGACCAGCCGGGCCGCCCTGATGGTGAGCTGGTTGGATTCAAACATCCTGATGATATCGCCGATATGTCCCGCCGCAACGGCGTCGGGCTTGATGATGGTGAGTGTTCGTTCCAATCGTTGATTTCTCCTGGTAAAAATTTTTCAGGCGCTGGCTTTGCTCTGCAGGACGCGCGCCATGGTTTCGCCGATCAGCGCGGGCCTTTGGGCCACATGAATCCCCGCAGCTTTGAAGGCCGCAATCTTGTCTGCCGCTGTTCCCTTGCCGCCGGAAATGATGGCTCCGGCGTGGCCCATGCG
>DASSJE010000462.1:0-2145 GCA_035691365.1 Terriglobia bacterium | reverse complement strand
CAGGTCAGGGGTAGGGGTACGGCCTAACTGTGTGTATGTGATTCCCCCTGGCGCTGTCATGGCAATTTCCGGAGGCGTGTTCACCCTGACGCCACGGAGCAAAGAGCCGGGCCAACATCTGGCCGTCAATGTTTTCATGCGCTCCCTGGCCGAAGACCGAAAGAGCCGCGCGATTGGGATCGTGCTTTCGGGCACAGGAACTGACGGCACTCTAGGGTTGACAGACATCAAGGCGGAAGGGGGCATTACCTTTGCGCAAGATTCCGCTTCCTCAAAGTACGATGGAATGCCACGTAGCGCGATCGCTTCCGGTTGCGTGGACTTCGTTCTGCCCCCCAAGGGGATTGCGAGGGAACTGGAACGAATCACCCGCCATCCTTATGTGAGGCTTGAGCCAGACGAAGAAGCTGAGGTTGAAGCCCCGCCTTCGCGCGAAAAAGATTTGCATCAGGTCATGAATCAACTACGAAGAGTCACCGGGGTCGATTTCAGCCAATACAAGCCCAGCACCCTCCATCGGCGTGCCTTGCGACGCATGGTGATCTTAAAGCTCGATTCGATGGGCGAATATGCGGAGCACTTGAAAGAGCATCGGGAAGAGACTGAGAAATTGTATGACGATGTTCTGATTCCGGTGACCAGCTTCTTTCGCGATTTCGAGGCTTTTGAGGCACTGAAGAGTCAGGTTTATCCCGCCATCGTGAAAGACAAGGCCAACAAGGGCACTATCAGAATGTGGGCGCCGGGCTGCTCGACCGGAGAGGAAACCTACTCACTGGCCATGACTCTGCTTGAGTTCCTGGGCGACACAGCCGCCAGCTATCAGGTGCAAATCTTCGGAACGGACGTGAATGAAAAAGGCATTCATAAGGCGCGCGCCGGGGTGTACCGGGAAAGCATCGCAGACGAGGTGTCGCCGGAGCGCCTGCAGCGTTTCTTCATCAAGGTGGACGAGGGTTATCGGGTCAACAAAGTGGTCCGCGACATGTGCGTCTTCGCCCAGCAAAATATAGTCAGCGACCCTCCCTTTTCGCAAATGAACGTAGTGGCTTGTCGTAACCTGCTCATCTACCTGGGGCAAGCGCTGCAACGGAAAATTGTACCCATTCTTCATTACGCTCTGAAACCTTCAGGGTTTTTGGTCCTGGGCAGATCGGAAGGCATTTCCGGCTTCAACAACTTATTTTCGACCGTGAATGCCAGGCACAAAATTTATGCCAAACTGCCCGTCGCGTCACGGCTGCATTATGACTTTTCCCAGACCCATTATCCCGCGGGAAGCGTTGCAGACAGTCCAGGCAGGGCGCGGGAGATCCAGAGTGGACCGGGGCCGGAGTTCAATCCGCAGGAGGAGGCGGACCGCGTTGTTTTGAAGAGCTTTGCGCCGGTGGGAGTGGTGATCAACAGCGTAATGGAGGTCATCCAGTTCCGGGGAAGAACAAGTCCGTATCTTGAGCCCGCTCCCGGTAAACCGAGCCTCAATGTGCTGAAGTTGGCGCGGAATGGGCTGGCGCTGGAACTGCGGTCCTTAATCAATGCGGCCAGGAAAAAGAATGCGCCAGTCAGAAAAAGCGATTTTGGATTTGACAACAATGGCCAGAAGAGAATTCTCAATCTGGCGGTATCACCGTTGGGCGAGAAACACTCTTCTACTGCAGAGCGTTGTTTCCTGATACTTTTTGAAGATATTACTTCGCGCAGAATTTCCGGGTCCGGGGACGCACAGCAAGCGGGGAAGAAGGCCAAGGCGGGGAGTAGTATCGAGTTCAAGCGTCTGAAGCAGGAGCTGGCCGATGCTCAGGACACCTTGCGTGCTGCGATAGAGTCAGAAGAGGCCACCAAGGAAGAGTTTCAATCGGCCAATGAAGAAATCCTCTCCGCCAATGAGGAGCTGCAAAGCACCAATGAGGAGTTGGAAACATCGAAGGAGGAACTTCAGTCAGCTAATGAAGAATTGAACACGCTGAATGCCGAACTTCGCCACAAAAACAGTGAGCTGCACGATCTGAGCAACGATCTCACGAATTTACTCAACAGCACCAGGCTTCCTGTTGTAATGTTGGACGGCCGTTTGCATATACGCCGTCTCACTGCAAACGCCGACAAGCTGCTCAAAGTAGTTCCCGCCGATGTTGGCCGGTCAAT
>DASSJE010000461.1:0-7812 GCA_035691365.1 Terriglobia bacterium | reverse complement strand
GAGCGTCTCCGTCAATCCTGCCCTTAAGGCTAACGGTGCGGAACTTCCTGATTGCTGACCTCAATGCCCAGCACGCCAGCCCGGATAAATTGCTGGCGCTCAACGCCGCCTTCTTGCCCCTCAACTATTTCTTGGAATTCGGCTTTTTCTTTGTGGTGGCGTGCCTTGTCATACGCCGGATCTGGCGGGATGGGTTCAGGGGCCAGGCAGAACAGGGCGCCGTGGCGCTAGCCGCCGCATCGCTGCTGGTTTGCACTTTCTTGAGGTCCACGGTACTCAACTCTACGAATGACCTCGCGTGGAGGAGTCCGCTTCTGGTGCAATTCCTCCTGGTGCTTTGGGCGGCCGATATGTGGAGTGAAGGCACCCTGGGCTTCTGGCCTTCACGCGCCAGCAGGCCTGTTCCCTCCCCCAGGGCAGCGCCATACCTGGTCGTAGTGACGGTCGTGCTGGGAGCTCTGGGCTCATGCTACGAGCTATGCGCTCACCGCACTTTCCCAATCTTTTCTGATTACTTCACCCTGCAAAAGTACGCGTGGCTCTCGCCTGACCATCAGCTTGGCCGGCGGACGTTCGAACTCCGGACAGCATACAAAGAACTCGATCGTTTCCTGCCGGCGAGCGTAACCGTCCAGCACAATCCGGAGCCCGGAATCGGAAACATTCCCGCCAAGCTGTATTCCGGTCATCAGATGGTTGCCGATTCCAGCAATTGCGGCATAGTATTCGGGGGGAGCAAAACATTTTGCGATGAAGTGATCCTCCCCCGCCTCAAGCCTCTCTTCGATGACAAGCAGCAGGTGACGGCCCAGGAAGTGGCGGCCACATGCCGCGAGTTCTCCATCGCCGCTTTGCTCTTTAAAGATACCGACCCGGTGTGGAAAGATAAGTCAAGCTGGATATGGCAAGCGCGACCGCTGCTGAGCAGCGACTTTGTACGAGTGATCGATTGCGGGGGCGCGGACGTGGGAACGCATGGCGGCGCGCACCACTAAAGAAACGCCTTTGGCATCAAGGCTCCTCAAAATCGCGTGGATTCGGCGGCTGGCCAGCCACATCCCTCCCGAGCAATTCGGGCGCTACCTGCTGGTGGGTGCGTGGAACACCCTGTTCGGCTACAGAGGTTATGCGGTGCTGACGTTCGTGCGCGCTCCCGTGGTCCCCCACTCTGCGCCCTGCCTTGCTGCCCATCCTGCCGATACCTCAGCCGGGCGGCAATGCTGAAAAAGCTTAGGCTATATCCCGGTCACCAGTTGATGATTATCCACTTTGGGGCCAGCCATCATCTGCTCTACCATGAATGGGTCTATAACCGAGCCGATCTGAAGTTTGCGAAGCTGATCTGGGCGGGCGACATGGGACCAGCGAAGAATCAGGAACTTGTCCATTATTTCAAGGACCGGCGTGCATGGGAAGTCTACACTGGCGAGAATCCTCCGAAGCTACTGCCGTTTCCAGAAGATGCTGAAAAGCATCTGCATACCATTACAACAAGGAGCTTCAAGCCCGGACTCCAAACACTCCACTTAAAGCTTTGGCGGGCTCGAGGGGCTATGATGTCAGTAGATCCATTTGAATGTATTCAATCGGTAAAAGTAAAATTTCAGATTTTCACATTTTGAACTGGCTCGGATTTAAAGTTTGAAAACTGTTCACGGCGATTCCCTTCAGATGAACCCGAATTCAGCCATGCAGACCGCGAAATCCAATGAAAAAGACCGGCCGACATTGTTTTCCGGATTTGCCCGCCGGGTATTTTCACTGCCTGTCGTGTTGGGCGTACTGCTAGTGGCCGGCGCGTGTGTAGACCGCTATCTGAACCTGATGAACGCCTCGCTGCACCAGCACGTCTATTCGGCCTACGCTTTTGAGGGCGACATGTGGTGGCACCTGGCGACGGGCAAGTGGATCTTGAAGCATCATGTCTGGCCCACACACGATTTCTTTTCGTTCACGGCCTACGGGAGTCCCTGGATCGCCGACCAGTGGCTGGGTGACATAGTGATCGCCGTTGCCTGGGCGCTGGGACGGATGCAGGCGCTGATGATTCTGCTGGCGGCGCTGGCCGGCGGAATCCTTCTGCTGCTTTACTACTACGCCTGGTTGCGAAGCAGGAGCTTAAAAGCGGCATTCCTGGCCTGCGCGCTGCTGCTCCCGCTGGCTTCGTTGCCCATGAGCATGCGGCCGCAGATTCTGGGCATGGCCTTTCTGATTGTGACGCTGATCTGCCTGGAGAAGTTCCGGCAAGGTCAAACGAAAGGGCTGTGGATTCTTCCGCCGCTTTTCATGTTGTGGGTGAACACGCATGGGACCTTTGTGCTGGGCTTTGTGGCCATGGGCGTTTATTGGCTGGCCGGCCTACGGGAGGTGCGGCTTGAGTTTTTGGAGGCCGTCGCCTGGAAGCCGGAGGAGCGCCAGCGCCTGGCGATGATCTTCCTGCTGTGCCTGCTGGCGTGCCTCATCACGCCCTACGGCGCACACCTGGCGGCCTATCCGCTGCAGATGACCATCTACCTGCCGATGATCCCGCAGGTGGTGCCAGAATGGCATACGCTGGACTTCAGCCGCTTCTACGGGCAATGGTTTCTCGTTCTGCTGCTGGCGTTCGTGGCAGGGCAACTGGTCACCCGCAGGAAACTTCAGTTGGCGGAACTTGCCATGCTGCTTTTCGCTGCTGCAGAAACCATTCTGCACGCGCGATTCATGCTGCTGTTCGTCCCGGTGTTTGCTCCTGTGCTGGCAATGGTGCTGGCCGAGTGGGTTGATCGATGGCGACTAGGCAGGGAACGCCGCGCCCTGAATGCTGCTGCGATGGCCGTGGCGCTCGGGGTGGTGGTGCTTTTCTTCCCCTCTCGCGCCAGGCTGCAGCGGGCCGTGGAACTGTGGAACCCCACGGGGGCCGTCCGTTACCTGCGCGAACATCCGGTGGAAGGGCGCATGCTTAACTTTGACGACTGGGGCGGCTATCTGATCGAAAACTTGGGTCGGAAGGTCTTTATCGACGGCCGAGCCGACATCTACGAACCGGGCGGCGTGCTGCTCGATTATCTTCATATTGTTTACCCGCAACCGAAGACGTTGGTTCTGCTGCGGAAATATCGAATCGATTCGTGCCTGATGCCTGCGGATTCTGCGTTAGCCACTATGCTCGGGGCCCTGCCCGATTGGAAAGTGGCCTATCGCGGCAGCGGGAGTGTGCTGCTTGTTCGAGCCGCGAACCCGGGCGCGGGAATCTCGACGGCGGACATCCGCACGGCAAAACCGAACCAGGGTGTGGAAAAATAACAGCACAGACGGTTGTTGGGCGAAGGCGAAAGCAATGCAGTCGCGTTATCGGCAAAAATGAGCGAAAAGTAATCGTTGTGTTCTTGCCTTCGGGGGGGCCGTGCTGGGACCGGAGTTGACCTTTGTCGTGAGTTGGTGACCGATTTGTCCGTCCCTTCAATGAACCTGAGTCAATCCATCGGCGGCGCTACCGGCCCCGGAGTTCCTGCGGCTCGTGGGGCAGGCGGTCTGGGAGGCGAATTTTTCCGCTACGTCCTCGTTGGCGGATTCGCTTTTGTTTGCGATACATTCACCCTCTTTTCCCTTACTCATTACCTGAAAGTTAACTATCTCGTTTCCGGGGCCGTGGGGTTTCTGGTGGGGACGGCGGTGAATTACGCGCTCAGCAGAAATTGGGTGTTTCAGGGACGGACGCTTCAGAATACGTCGGCCGAGGTGGTGATTTTTACCCTGATCGGGGTTGTGGGTATGGGGCTTAATGAATGGATTCTATGGTTATTCCAGTCGAAACTGGGGATTTACTACCTTTACGCCAAGGGCGTGAGTGGCGTCACGGTCTTCATGTGGAACTTTGGCGCGCGTAAGCTCGCGCTTTTCCGGTAGACAACGCTTTTGACGGAGATGCAGTGGCACATTTGGACACGGCAAACGGGAAATCGGCGGTGATTATAGGAGGAGGGCCCGCGGGCCTGACGGCGGCGCTGGAACTCTCCAGGCATCATGTCCCGGCGAAGGTGCTGGAAGCTGACAAACAGGTCGGGGGCATTTCGCGTACTGTCAATTACAAGGGATATCTGTTTGATATCGGCGGGCACCGCTTCTTTACCAAATGGGAAGAGGTTAACCAGATCTGGAAGCAGACGATAGGTGACAAGTTCCTGCTGCGGCCGCGCCTCTCACGGATCTACTATCGAAAGAAATTCTTCCTTTATCCGCTGGTGGCGAAGAACGCGCTGTTTGGACTGGGACCCATTGAAAGTTTTCGAATTCTCCTCAGCTACTTTCGCTCGGCACTCTTCCCGACGCCGAAGGAAGACAACCTTGAGGAATGGGTCTCCAATCGCTTCGGAAAACGGCTCTATCAGATTTTCTTCAAGACTTATACCGAAAAGGTGTGGGGCGTGCCCTGCACTTCGATCCAGGCGGAGTGGGCGGCCCAGCGCATCCGCGGACTTTCCCTGATGGGCGCGGTAAAGAATGCTCTGTTCCCTTCAAAGACACCAAAAGCAAAGACCCTGATCGACCGGTTCCATTATCCCGAACGGGGCCCCGGACAGATGTGGGAGATGCTGGCCGATCAACTCAACCGGCAGGGCTGTCCCGTGCTGATGGAGCGCCGCGTGGTGCGCATCTGCCACAAGGGAGGCGAAGTGACGCGCGTGATTACGCGCGGCCCGCACGGTGAGGAGAGTTTTGAAGGCACACATTTCATCAGTTCCATGCCCATGCGGGACCTGATCGACGCACTCGACCCGCCCCCTCCGGAGGAAGTCCTCCAGGCGGCAAAAAAGATTCGCTACAGGGACTTCCTGATTGTCAGCCTGATGGCCAACCGCAAGGAAGTTTCGCCTGACAACTGGATCTACGTTCACGAACCGGGGGTCAAGGTTGGACGCATTCAGAACTTCAAGAACTGGTCGCCCGCAATGGTCCCGGACGCCAGCAAGACCTGCCTGGGGATGGAGTATTTCGTCTTTGAAAACGACGAACTCTGGGCAAGCCCTGATGAGAAGCTGATCGAGATGGCGCGGCAGGAGATTGGGCAACTCGGTCTGGTGCGGCCGGAGGAAATAGAAGACGGGACAGTGGTGCGGATGCGGAAGGCCTATCCGATGTACGATCCTGGTTGGGCTGAACGCATTGACACCATCCGCGCCTGGGCGCAAAGCAGCCTCCGGAACCTCCAGTTTGTCGGCCGGAACGGGATGCACAAGTACAACAATCAGGACCATTCCATGATGACCGCGCTGTGTGCCGCCCGGAACATCTGCGGGGCCGAGCTCGACATCTGGGCCATCAACAGCGAGCCGGATTACCACGAGGAAGTGAAGGAAGAGTGACCGCTTGCGGGTGTTCAATTGAGCGCGCGAAATGCGGACTCGCAATTTTTACACGGTGTCCGAGAATTGGACAATTTTTTAAAAAGAAGTGGCGAAACATTCCTTAAAATACAATAAATGTAGTATAATCAATAACTTGTAATTGGAGAAGAAAAATCGAATGAACGTCCCAAACGTCCCATCCGGGGGTGGTTTTTGAGTTAAACTAGCCTACACTAAGACGCTAGCCATCGCCTGCGCCTGCCACGCTCCGCCGCCTCCGCCTCGCTTGCCGCGTCTGCCCCCTGTGCACATCCCCCCGCTTTGCCGCCTCCGCCCTCGCGCCCATCCTTTGCCAGCCGCTCATCAATTTTCACTGCGTCCTCAACAGTGCCGGCGGGCGCAATCCATGTCTGACCCGGGCAATAATTTTCCGGCAACACTGATCGGTCCCGCGGCGGGCGCACGCTGCGATTTGCAGCGTCCGCGTCGTCCCGAAGCGACTGGTCTTGATGTCCCGCGAGGCGTATACTGCGGGGCCATGAGCGAAGCTGAATGGGGAACAAAGAGAAGGATGAAGTATGAAGGATGAAATGGGCAGCAGGGAGTCGGGGAAATCCAACCGTGAAACCGCCTCGGGAGTCGAGCCCGGGAAGCCGAGCATCTGCGATGGCCCGGACGCCACGAGCACAAACAAAAACGTCCCGCGGCGCGGGCAACACGTAGGGGCAGGGCTCGCCCCGCCCAGGGTCGATGTAGGGGCAAGGCTCGCCGCACCCAAACCCAAACGTAAGGGCGGGGCTTGTCCCGTCCGTCCCGACCGGGGTCCAAAACGGCAAAGGGGCGCGGCAAGCCGCGCCGCGCTACAATACAGCGTGCCTGGTTGCTAAGGGACGCCCACCATGAACCGAATACACCGCTGGCTTTGCCGGTCCGCACGATGGAAGAAGGTGCTGGAAGAGGCGATACTTCCTGCAGTCGTAAAGGACATTGATCTGGGCGGCCACCTGCTGGAGGTTGGTCCCGGCCCCGGCCTCACCACCGACTGGCTGCGCCGGCGGCTGCCTCAGCTTACCGCGGTTGAAATTGACGGCCCACTGGCGCGCTCCCTCGCCACGCGCATGCGCGGCGCCAACGTGCGCGTCATCCGAGGCGACGCGGCCGCCCTGCCCTTCAAAAACCATTCTTTTTCCGGCGCCGTGGCCTTCACCATGTTCCACCACGTCCCCTCCGTCGAGCTCCAGGACAAGCTCTTCCAGGAGGTCTGCCGCGTCCTCCGCCCTGGCGGCATGTTTGCCGGCGTCGACACCACGGATAGCTGGCTGATGCGCCTGCTCCACATCTCCGACACCCTCGTCCCCATTGACCCTTCGACGCTGCCCGCCCGTCTCCAATCCGCCGGGTTCACCCGCATCTCCATCAACACCGATCAGCGAGGATTTCGATTTTCCGCCACCCGCCCATGAGCAGCGAAGTGAATCTCGGCGCGGCAACCAAGCTGGACTGGACTCCGGCTGCGAAGAATGCGATAACGAATCGTGCGGCGGAGACACGACGTGCGACAACCTTATCGATGCGCCGCTCGCGGAGCGTCTGCCGAGAAAGGGCACGAGTTTACTCGTGCCGTCAACATGTGGAATCAGGATGGCGGCTTTAGCCGCTGAGCCTTTCTATGTCTAAACCGGATCGTCCGGTTCATTCGCGCGGCAAGAATTGCCAGGCGACGAGAACATTCTTTGTGTCCTCTGCGACCTGGGCACGCCGCAGCCTCTTCCAATCTGAGCGGATGGCGAGGCTTTTTCTTGAGGTTCTTTCCGGATACCGTGCACAGGGCCGGTACATGCTCCACGAGTTTGTCCTGATGCGCGAGCACTTCCATGTTCTGATTTCCGTGCCTCCCGGGTTGAGTGTCGAGCGAGCGGTGCAGTTAATGAAAGGGGGTTTTTCTTACCGGGCAAAGCAGGAACTTGGAATTCACGGGGAGATCTGGCAACGTGGATTTAGCGACGAGTATGTCACAGACGCTGCTGGATACAGGGCGCGATGTGAATATATAAGGCAAAATCCGGTGCGGGCTGGTTTTGCGCGCGCCCCACAGGATTATCCCTACGGTTCGGTGGGGTCAGGAGTTGAAACTGATCCGATGCCGGAACACCTCAGGGGCTAAAGCCCTTGAAAGGAATAATAAAGGCGACGTATTTCGGCACGGATGAATCCGTGCCCTTTCGCAAAACGCCGGGCCGCTGCGCTGCCCGCCCGTCTCCAATCTGCCGGATTCACCCGCATCTCCATCAACACCGATCAGAGAGGATTTCGCTTTTCGGCGATCTGCACATGAGCGCGCGCCGCGCGCCCTGCCCCCGAGACAGAATCCTGTTGGGGCTGGCGCATCTATGAAGGGGGCGGCGGAGTCAAGGGAAAAATGATGGTGCTTTGTTTTGTGGGGCGGAGCGAGCAGCCCCCCTTACCCAAAAGTGGGGGGGATGCG
>DASSJE010000460.1:0-4387 GCA_035691365.1 Terriglobia bacterium | reverse complement strand
CAATTTCATCGGGCAACATACATCGCGCTCTGGTAATTTCCGTGGCATCGTGCGACGTCTGGATCTGATCGCCTTGGGCGGAGCGAAGCGACAGAAATAAATGGCGCCGGCGAGTTGGGGAGTCGCCCCCGAGGGCCGAAGCCCGATTCCCTGCCTTCCGTGGACATACTGGTGTGCGTCCGTGGCCGTGACTTTTTATGAGAACCATCGGCAACGCTGGGTCTTGCCGAGCTGAAACGCCAATGTTGGTTCGCAGCGTCGTTCAACTATTTGAGCGTGGTCCCGTTACTCCTTCACGGCTTCATCGGCGATGGTCAGAGCTCGATCAATAATTGCGAACGCCTCGCGTAACTGCATCTCTGTGATACACAGCGGAGGGTTGGTGGAGATGCAATTCCAGCGCACCAGGGTAAAGAGGCCTTCTTGCCTGAAGAATCGCCCAATCTCAGCCATTTCCTTTGACGAGCCGTTGAAAGGCGCCATCGGTTCAAGTGTGCGGCGGTTGCGGACGAGTTCGATTACACCGAAAAGCCCAATTGAGCGTACGGCCCCCACGGATGGATGGCGGTCCTTAAGTTCCGCGTGGAGCTGTTTCATGATCGCGCCCATTTTCTTTGCGTTCTCAATCAGGTGATCGTCCTCATAAACCCGGATGGTAGCGAGGGCAGCTGCGCAGCCTACCGGATGGCTGTTGTAGGTAAGCCCCCCGTAAAACACCTTGTCCTGGAAATGCTGCGCCAGGTGATGGCGCATGCCCACAGCGCCAAGGGGAACGTAGCTGCTGGTAAGACCCTTGGCCATGCACATAAGGTCGGGCACAACCTTCCAGTGGTCCACGGCAAACCACTCCCCCGTTCGTCCAAACCCGCTCATCACTTCATCGGCGATCATAAGAATGCCGTATTTCGTGCAAAGATCGCGCACGCCTTGCAGATAGCCGTCCGGAGGAACCAGGATCCCGTTGGTGCCGGTGACCGTTTCGAGAATAAACGCCGCGATCGTGTGCGGGCCTTCCAGCTGGATGATCTCTTCGAGCATAGCCAGGGAAGATGCCGCGGATTCCCAGCCCCGCTCCACCCCATGATACGGGTCCAATACGCGTACGACGCCCGGTATTCCGGGCTCCGCAGCCCAGCGTCGGGGATCGCCCGTGAGTGAAATACTGCCTCCCGTGGCGCCATGATAGGAGCGGTAGCGGGCCATGATCTTATGCCGGCCCGAGACAAAGCGGGCAATCTTCACGGCATTCTCCACCGCCTCAGAACCGCCATTGGTGAAGAAAAAAGTATCGATATCGCCCGGTGTAATCAGGGCCAGCTTCTCTCCCAGACGCGCCCTCGCCTCAGTCACCAGAAACGGGGAAACATAAGGGACGGCGGAAAGTTGCTCGTGGATCGCATCGATGACTCGCTGATCGCCATGGCCAATATTCACACTCATCAACTGGCTGTTGAAATCGATGAACCGTTTGCCCTCCGGCGTCCAGAAGAAAACTCCCTGGGCCCGGGCCACGGCAAGAGGGGCCACCTGGGATTGAGCTGACCACTCGAACAAAGTATGCTTCTTCGCGAGAGCAATGATCTCCTCGCCGGTCAATACTACGGCTTCCGCGTTCGCCATATAGGCTCCAGTGCGTGTTGAAGACATTTAAAGATACCAACGGCTGGAAGATATTACCAACCTGTCCTTTCAAAAGGTTCTCCACGATAGAAACGGGCCAGCGTTTCGCTCACACTGGTGCGGGAGGGAGGATGGAATGCAAGCGCTGAGCCCATCCCAGCCAGATATCCGAGCTTTGCGGTAGTTACAAATGCCGTTCCTCCAAGCAATTCCAGCGCCAGGCTCACTATCCTGGTAAGCGCATTTTGCACGGAAAACCTGGCCAGGATGGCTCTGGCCATCTTGGCGTCGGAAAACTCCGGCCCGTGCATCAGGCTGGCGGCAATGCCCTCCAATGAAGCGATACTTCCTTCAATCTCAATCAGCAGACGTACACGTTCGCAGACCGGGCCGCGGTCGGCGCTCAAGACGTCCCGAACCAGTGACGCGACAGCGCCCAGGTAAGCTGCTGAAATCAACAATTCAAACCATGCCAGACAGCGCGTCTGCACCAGGTTCAGGTATTTGGGATGGCCCACCCTGGAAATACTCTCATCTCCCACGAACACGCGGTCCAGAACTACTTCTTCGCTTTGGGTCCCCAGCAATATCGGACTTTTCCAGAAAGGCCTTACTCTGATGCCATCCGCCGATGCCGGGACCATCATAATTGTAACTTCCGGATCTTCGTGGTCACGGCCGTTTAACAGAGTACCTATGGCCAGCACGTCCATGGATCGGGCCATGCTGCAGGGCTTTTTGCTGCCGCTCACATGCAATCCGCCGGGCGCAGCCTCCACTTTTAATGACGAATTCAGGAAGCTGGCTGCGGGCTTTCCCTCAGAAAAACCGGAGGCCACCAGGAGATTGTCCCGGGCAATATCTCGCAGCCACTTGCGTTCATTCGCGGCATCCGGGAATAGGGTGTAGATTTCCGCCAGGGTCACTACCGACCAATGATGCATGGCGACGGCTATGCCCAGCGAGGGTGCCAGAGAGCTGACGTAAACCTGAAATTTGAAGGCGTCGGAAGCTGTCGCCCCAAGGCCTTCGCAATCAGAAGGCACGAGCAGACCCGGTCCACCCATCTCCTTGAAGATCTGGAACACCGGAGTGGAAGGGCTCTCCAAGTCCGCAAAGTGCACAGCCGAAAGACGGGGTATCAGCCCTGGACAGAACCGGTCCACGACAGCAGACTCCTCGGAGAGAAAGTTCATGATGGCGGGCTCACATCCTACTGTCATAGTTTCCTGGCTTTCTCGTATGGCCAGAGCAAGTTAAGAATTGAAGCTGCTCAGGTAAGTGTAACCAATGAGATCTCAGGGGCATTGCCTTTTTTAGGCGCCGCTTGAGCACCCGTCCTGTGCCAGAGTTCGGCTGCCGGTCCATACTTGATTGCTTCATGGGAAGTCTGGCAAAGGCTGCAACCCGCCTCCTCGGGCATTTGTTGCGTACCTCCATGATCCACATAGGTGCTGTATTCGCCGCGATAGTTGCGGAGAATGACATTTCCATTGCCTGAAGCGATCATGTAGTTCGGCATCAATGGTATCTTTCCGCCGCCGCCCGGGGCATCTACTACGAAAGTCGGAACCGCATACCCTGAAGTATGTCCGTAGAGCGACTCCATGATGGCGAGGCCGGTGCTGACCGGCGTCCGGAAATGGCTCAAGCCCTCCGACAGATCACAATTGTAGATGTAATAGGGACGGCAACGGAGTTTTACCAGCTCATGCACCAGGCTCCGCATGATCACCGGACAATCATTCACTCCCCGTAGCAGCACCGTTTGGTTGCCTGTAGGTATACCCGCATCCACCAACCGCTCCATCGCGTCCCTTGTCTCCTGAGGCCGCAGCTCAAAAGGATGGTTGAAGTGGGTATTCAGCCAGATCGGATGGTACTTGCGCAGCATCGCCAGCAACGCGGGCGTCAGCCGTTGCGGCATCACGACGGGTATCCTGGTTCCGATTCGTATGATCTCGACGTGCTTGATGCTGCGCAGGCGGCTGATCACGTTCTCCAGCACGGCATCGGAAAGGCCCAGCGGATCACCGCCTGAGATCAAAACATCGCGGATTTCCGTATGCTGCCGGATGTACTCCAGCGCAGCCAGCAGCAGCTTGGGATCGTTGCCTTCATGGTCGCCAACGATCCGGCGCCGGGTACAATATCTGCAATAGAGCGCGCACTCATGCGTGATCACCAGCAGGACCCGGTCCGGGTAACGGTGTGTCAGCCCGGGCACCGGAGAATCCACGTCTTCATGCAGAGGATCGCTCATTTCGTAAGGAGCCACCGACATCTCCGCCGACCGGGGCATCACCTGCAATCGAATCGGACAGGCGGGATCATCTGGATCGACCAATGTGGAATAGTGCGGGGTAATGCCCAGGCGGAACATTTGCGCGGAGTTCCTGGCGGCGGCCGCTTCATCCGCGGTAAGGGGAAAAACCTCCGCCAGCATCGCGGCATTATCAATGCGGTTCTTCAACTGCCATTTCCAGTCGGCCCATTGTTCCGCTGTTGCATGCCGCCATTGATTGATCTGCTCCCTGGAGCGCGGTTGTGTCAACATT
Source organism: Terriglobia bacterium (assembly GCA_035691365.1). Taxonomy (GTDB): domain Bacteria; phylum Acidobacteriota; class Terriglobia; order UBA7540; family UBA7540; genus SCRD01. The sequence goes on along the minus strand of DASSJE010000460.1, from coordinate 209 downwards.
ACATCACCTCGACCAGCCGGACCGGCTGTTTGCGAATATTGAATTGTCTGGGATCCAGCCTGAATCCGGCTTTATCGCTTTCGGCGTAAGCGCGGCTGGAGCTGATCAAACTGGCGTGGAGAGGCTGCGGTACCCGGCGCACCAGCTCAAGAGCACGTTCAATGCCTGCGGTCCATTCGTGTACAAGCCGCTCGGGCAGGGCGTTGGCC
>DASSJE010000459.1:0-4979 GCA_035691365.1 Terriglobia bacterium | reverse complement strand
TTGCCGAGGAGATCGTCGCCGGCATCGGCCCCATCGAAGGGTTCAAGGGCCTGGAAGTGGCAGGAGCGGGCTACATAAACGCCCGGGTGGACCGGGCGCAGTTGGCGCGAGCGCTGGCGGAAGGGAAGGGACTCGAGCCCGAGCCCCAGCCGGGCAAAATTCTGGTCGAGCACACCAGCATCAACCCCAACAAGGCGGCGCACATCGGCCACCTGCGCAACGCAATCCTCGGCGATACCTTTGTCCGCCTCCTGCGCGCTGCCGGCAACACCGTGGACATCCAGAACTACATTGATAACACCGGCGTTCAGGTCGCCGACGTGGTCGTGGGCTTCACTCAACTGGAGAAGAAGTCCAAAGCCGAGGTCAAGGCGCTCATTGCCGCCCCCAAGCCCCGCTTCGACTACTACTGCTGGGACCTCTACGCCCGCGTCTCGCATTGGTACGAGCAGGACAAGAAGAACCTGGAAGCGCGGGGCAAAGCGCTGCATGCCATCGAGCAGGGCGGCAACGACCTGGCGGAGATGGCCGAACTCATCTCCGCCGCCATCATCAGGCTGCACCTGGAAACCATGGAGCGGCTGGAGATTGAGTACGACTTCCTGCCCCGGGAGAGCGAAATCCTGCGCCTGCATTTCTGGGAGGCGGCGTTCCAGAAGCTGAAGGAGCACGGCGTGCTCTACTACGAAACCCAGGGTAAGAACGCCGGCTGCTGGGTGATGAAGCGGGCTGGCAAATCCGATGACGAGATAGATCCTAAGCAGCTTCAGGTAGACACCTATATCGCGCCCGGGGAGTCGCAAGCCCACTCCGGGGTTCGGATCACGCACATTCCCACCGGCATGGTGGTGGATTGCAAAGAGGAAAAATCGCAAAGCGCCAATCGCGAGAAAGCTTTGCGCCTGCTGCGCGCCCGCCTTTCCGAGATGGAGGGCGCCCAGCCCGACGAAGACACCAAAGTCATTGTGCGCTCGAACGGCACAGTAGGTTACGTGGGCAAGGACATCGCCTACCACCTGTGGAAGTTCGGACTGCTGGGGCGCGACTTCGGCTACCAGCGCTTCTATCGCTATCCCAACCAGCACGAGTGCTGGGTGTCCACCGATTACGACCACAATGAGTTTGGCCACCCGCACTTTGGCGACGTCAGCGCCATTTACAACGTGATTGACGCGCGCCAGGCCGAAGCCCAGAACACCGTGGTGGAGGCGCTGCGCGGCATGGGCTACACCGCCCAGGCGGACCACTACACTCACTTTTCCTACGAAATGGTGGCGCTCACTCCGCGCTGCGCCCAGGAACTGGGCTACACCCTCTCCGAGGATGAGTGGGGCAAGGCTTACATCGAAGTTTCCGGCCGTCGCGGCTTCGGAGTTAAAGCCGACGACCTGATGGACGCGCTGCTCGCCTCGGCCCGCAAGGAAGTGGACACGCGCCATCCCGACCTGAGCGGGGAAGAGCGCCACACCATCGCCCGCCAGATCGCCATGGGCGCGCTGCGCTACTTCATGCTCAAGTTCACCAAAAATTCCGTGATTGCCTTCGACTTCAAGGACGCCCTCAGCTTCGAGGGCGATACCGGACCCTACGCGCAATACGCGGTCGTCCGCGCCAGCAACATCTTCCGCAAGGCCGGCCTGGAACCGGAACAGCTGAAGCCTGCTGAAGTAGACTTCGCCAAAAATCTGGAAGGCGAGCCGGGCAACGAAATCTGGGAACTGTGGCTGACGGCTGCCAAAACCTCGCTGATTGTCGAGCAGTGCATCGCCACCACCGAGCCCGCCTATGCTGCCAAGCACGCTTTTCAGCTGGCGCAGCTTTTCAACAACTTCTACCACCGCCACCGCATCATCGGCGAGCCGGATGAGAGCCGCCAGAAATTTCTCTTTGCCACCGCCGCCGTGGTGCGCCGCGAGCTCACCCGCGTGCTCGCCATGATGGGCATCGGCGTGCCGCCCGCCATGTAACTTCTGCCACAGAGCCGCAGAGGCGCGAAGCAGCCATTGGCATCCTTTTCGGATCCCACACAGCGCTCGCATTTCCATTTCCGATGCTCTAATACCAGTATGGAATATTCGAGGCCTATTCTGTGCACCTGGCGCCCGCCTATTTGTGTTCTGAATTCAGGCGTTTGCGTGCCGCCCGAGCCGAATGGGGCTTGACAGCGGAGATGCCCATGCTTTGCACAATCCGCGAAGGATGGGCTTCCGCGAAAAACCCTACCTGTCATGTTGAGGGAGGGCGTACGCCCGAGCCGAAACACCCCCGCGCTGGTGGACCCGTTGAGCGATTCAAGGGAGTTTCTACCGACAACTTACAGATTTTCTACCCGGCACTTGTTTGCGATTGTCATCCTGAGCGCAGCGGACCGCTTCGCTTCTGCGAAGCGGCCTGCGAAGTCGAAGGACCTTGCGCTATTCGCTCCTCAGGAACGCCACCTGGCGCTTTAGCGCCGCAGCATCTCGCGTGCTCTGCCACGTACTCGCCGGTAGCCCAGAGCCTGCCCCGAGCGCCTGAGACCAGCCAAGGTTTTCACATACTATTGCGGATACCAATTCAGCAACCGAACTTCGATTCCGGTTCCTTTCAACCCTTTCTGAAATATGCTGAGATCCGAGCCCCGATAGTGATAGGGAATAACAATTTTCGGACGGAATGCTTTCACCGCCTCCGCTGCCTCCTCGGGCGGCATGGTGTAGGGCAAGTTCATGCACACAAATGCGACATCAATGTTTTTTAATGCGCGCATCTCCGCCACACCTTCGGTATCGCCTGAAAAGTAGAAGCGCTTGCCGCCGTAGGTCAGTACATAACCATTGCCACGCCCCTTGTCGTGAAAGAGCTTTCCCGGCGCCGGACCTCGTTTGAGGTTGTAGGCAGGGATGGCTTGGATCGTCCAGTCCTGCCAGTTCCTGGTTTCTCCATTGGCAATGGCTTTGCCTGTGGTAACGGTCTGCACTACCGCCGGCGGGGCAAGAATTTCGGTGCTGCTCTTCTCGATCGCCTTGATTGCGCCGGGATCCATGTGATCGCCGTGAATGTCGGTGATCAGAATGAGGTCGGCTTTGGGTTTGCCGGAGAAGTCCACCGGTTTGGCGGGATCCAGATAGATGAATTTCCCGCCCGCCTCAATCAGTGTGCTGGCGTGGTTCAGGGGCGTGATGCGCACCGGCCCAGACGAAGTCGCGAACACTTGCGTCTGGTCATCGGCATGCATAAAAGAAGCCAGGAACAAAACCAGGCAGGCGAGGCGCAGCAAGTTCATTTTTGACCTCAGGGGATCGCTACAGCTCCAGAAATGATAACGGTTCACGGCTGAGTTGTGGGCGGAATCTCGAAACTCGCCGACGCCCCGGCGGCTCCAGGAATTGGAATAACAATAGTTTCGCCTGGGCCGAGCTCGTCCTTCGCGCTGGAGCAAACATTGGTGTCCACTGGCACACAACTTTTGCTTGACTCATGGTGTCCAATGGAGTACAAAAGAGAGTGTGCAGACGGTTGTCGAGACGCCTACTTACCTCGCAATTGCCAACAAGGTCTTCAGCGAGAAGGAGCGTGCGGACATCGTGGCACTGGTTGCGGAAGACCCGGAATGTGGCGATCTGATTCGTGGAACGGGTGGATTTCGAAAGGTCCGGGTGCCACGCAAGGGAATGGGAAAGAGTGGCGGCGCGCGGGTTGTGTATATCTGGCGCAACGAGAGATTCCCGGTTTTTCTGATCACAGTTTTTCCCAAGAATGAGAAAGAAAACCTGTCGATGGCGGAGCGCAACGCGCTAAAGAAACGGGCCGATAGTATTTTCCAGACCTATGGGAGGTAGCATGAAAACGCAATTCGAGCAGATGATGGATGGCCTTGACGACGTGGAAGCTTTTCTTGCTGGGGAGCAAGAAGGATTCAAGGCACATGTGCCCCGGGATGTTGACGTGAAGGCAATCCGCAATCGACTTGGCATGACGCAAGCCAGATTCTCTGACATGTTTGGGTTCAGCCTTGACGCGATCAAGCACTGGGAGGGAGGGCGGAGGACCCCGGAAGCATCAGCTCGCACCTTGCTCACCGTAATCGACAAGAATCCCGCTGCCGTGCTCACCGCGCTCAATCCTGCTCCGTTTGCTGCCGCCGGCTCAACCAAATCCAGTACAGTCCACGTGAGGGTTGATAAAAAGCGTCCGGCCTCTGGTGGTGTTACCAGACGAAAAGCTTACTTTGCCGCCAGAAAAAGAAGCACGAGGTGAAAGCCTTGTAATCACCGAACAGGAAAACTGGGAAACTGGCGCACAGACGAACATTCCCACTTTTTCGACGAGTGAAGATTGGCGGGTGGCCCTCACAACGCGGTGTTGGTTGTGTGGGTAAATAGAAAGATTCCCCCCGACTATTCGAACGGTCACTCGACCAGCCCAATACCCTCCCACTCAGGCCAAAACCAGGCTTGAGTGGGCCACCCACCCAAAGGCGCTATCCCCAAGCTTAGAGACCCTGGTTTTGTCGGAAAACTATGGACAGGCGAAACGTTACCGAGTTTTTCGAACGAGAGCCGGCCCTGAGCGCAGTCGAAGGGTTCGCGTCCGGTTTTTGGGCGCTAACCTGGGATCAGCCGCGCACCAGCCACTCTAGTTCTTTGTTGCCCGTGTATCCCGCAGAACTTTCCCAGCTTTCATCACAAAAACCACAGTCTCCATGGCATGAATATCTTTTGTGGGATCTCCCGGCACGGCAATGATGTCCGCGGCTTTCCCTGGTTCGAGCGAACCGATCTCGTTTGACAACCCAAGCAATTCAGCGGCATGCGTGGTGGCTGCCTGCAAAGCTTCGATTGGCGTCAGGCCGCTTCTCACCATGGCTGCGAATTCATTGGGCAGGAAATCCGGATCGTCGTCCAGCCCGAACGCGATTTTCAGGTGGTGCTTGATTGCGCGCTGAAAAGCATCGGATTGATACTTCAGGATGAGGCGCGATTTTTCCAGTGCCACCT
>DASSJE010000458.1:0-4937 GCA_035691365.1 Terriglobia bacterium | reverse complement strand
TGGAGAACTGTGGAAACATGGTGTGCGCCTGCCAATCCAAGGCCGCCCGGTACAGGTCTTGGCGATATTGTTGGAGCGGCCTGGGGAAATGGTGAGCAGGGAAGAACTGCGAAACCGACTGTGGCCGGCGGACACCTTCGTGGACTTCGACCACAGCGTACACAACGCCATCGCCCGCTTGCGCGAGGCACTGGGGGACTCGGCCGACAGTCCTCGCTTCATTGAGACTCTTCCTCGCAGGGGTTACCGCTTCATCGCGCCGGCCAGTTGGCTTGATTCCAGGCTCGACCAGGGGATGCCTGCTGCGCAGGCATTGCCTGAGGAGCCAAAGAGTCAAGCCCGGTTTTCTGCGCGGGAGCGAAAAATTCTGGTGACCAGCGGAGCGGCGGTTCTCGCCCTCGCGATCGCCGTTGCTCTTGTGGCATTTCACCGGCCAGAACCGAAAGCCACAGGCCCCCAGGCAATCGGAGTGCTGCCCCTGCAGAACACAAGCGCCGCGAAGGAGCTTGATTTTCTTCGAATCGGACTAGCGGATGATATTGCCACCACTCTGAGCTATTTCCCGGCTCTTTCCATCCGTCCGTTCGCCACCAGTAATCGCTATGGGGGACCAGATGTTGATCTGCAGAAGGCAGCCCGGGAGATGCGCGTGGCGCGTATTATCACCGGACACTTCGCGGTCGCGGGTGAAGATGTCGTAGTCACGCTGGAAGCTATTGAGGCCGTCGACAACCGAGTACTTTGGCGAGATACCGTGCGTGGCTCAAGCACAGATCTGCCGGCAATACAGCGGCAAATCGCTGTCCGGGTCCAGCGCGGACTGATTCCTGCGCTGGGCGCGAACCCCGGCTCGGGTGCATTCCCCATCGCTTCGCATAATGCGGAAGCCTATGAGCTATATCTGCGTGCGGTATCAGAAGGAGACCCCCAGAGCACCTTCTCTGCCCGAAACAAGGAAGCCATTCGCCTACTGGAGCGGGCGGTGGCCCTCGACCCCGGCTACTCTTCGGCGTGGGTGACCTTGGGTCACCGCTACTACTATGACAGCGGCTTGGGAGGAGGCGGCGAGCCGGCCAGGTTACGCGCTAAAGCGGCACTTCGCCGGGCTATGGCCCTCGATCCTGGGCGCATTGACGCCGCCAGCGATCTCGTCAACATGGAAAGCGAGGAAGGCGATCTGAACCAGGCCTACGATGACATTGTCGGTCTTCTTCGCCGCCGTCCCGACAGCGGAGCGGTCCACCTTGTTTACTCTTATGTGCTCTGGTACGCGGGCCTCCTGAACGAGGCAGCCAACGAATGCGACAAGGCACGTTCTCTTGATCCGGGGACCACAGACCTGGCAGCGTGCGGCCAGGTGTTTATGGCCCTGGGCCGATATGGTCGTGCTAGAGAGTATTTTCAACTGGCGTCAGGCACCGAATACGAAAAGGCGGCCGAAGTGGAAATCTTGCTGCGCGAGGGCAAGCGGGATAACGCATTTCAAATATTGAAGTCCCTACCCGCCGCCTGGGGCTGGCAGGTACTGCAACCCTGTCTCGGACACACGCCGACCGCAAAGGCAGACATCATGGGCGCACAGAAATGGCGATCATCATGGATAGCCGAGACCGATCCCGCTCAAAAATACTGGCTCGCCGCCTGGGACTCGATGTGCGGGCACCCGGATCTTGCCCTTAGCGAGTTGCGCCGCGCCGTCGAGCACAGTTATTGCGCTTATCCTCAGATGGAGACAGATCCTTTGCTGGCAAGAATGCGCGCGCTGCCGGAGTATTCTCAACTGCGCTCGTGGGGCATTGCGTGCCAGCAGCGCTTTTTGGAGCACCGGCAAAATCAAAGGGTGTCTTAGCGGGCTCAGCGCGGCCGAGCGATCCCAGACATTTTTCCCCTGTTCGATTCGATGATGCGACGAGGGCTCTCTGTGGGCACAACCCGAGCTGGCGCCCATCGAAGGAACTTACCATTTCTTGGACTGAAGGATCCCGCATTGACGGCCATGGCGCCGACAGCCGCAACAGCCGACAACGAAATAATTGCAGTTTCGCTCAAATCCTCCCAAGCAGATGGTCGCCCACGCGGTCGACACCGAAGCAAGCCCTGTATCGGCTAGGCAGGCATTGGCCACCGCCCGAGCGTTTCGGTTATCAGCCTATGACGCTGTCTACCTCGATCTGGCACAACAGCAAAGGTTACCTCTCGCCACGCTCGATGAGCGCCTGCGGACGGCAGCCCACTAAGCCGGAGTGGAACTGGTCCGTTGAGGAGCACGACGCGCGCTGGTCAGCGGCGGCCATCAGCTGCGAGTTCGGCAAATCGGTTGATTGGCTAAGAAGGGTACCCCCAACCGGGCCACTGTAGAGATTGGCGCCAAATTGGCCGCACTGGGCTGTGACCCCATCGAGATCCTCGCCCGCATTGCCATGGACAAAAAAGCCCCGCTTGAGAATCGCATCCGCTGCGCGATCGAGCTCGCGTCCTATACCTACCCCAAGCGTAAGCCGCTCGAGAGCCCTAACCCGCAACCATCATCCGGCGAGATGAAAGTAGTGGTGGAGACCGCGCCGGTTGCCAAGGGCAGCGACAATGACAACTGAGCTCAGGCTAAGACCACAGCAGGGCCGGGTGTTTCTGTGCCCCAGGCGCTTTATCGTCCTGGTAGCTGGCCGGCGGTGGGGAAAGACGACCCTGGCCGTGGCGTGGTTGATTCGTCACGCGCTGCAGAAAAGAGACGCAATTTGCTATTACCTTGCACCTACGTATCGGCAAGCAAAAAGAATTGCCTGGAAGAAGCTGCTAAGTCTTGTTCCGCCTCATCTGCGGCGGGCCGTTCGGAAGGGAGAGCTCGAGCTTGGACTCTGCAACAGCTCCATCATCCAGCTGCACGGTGCCTCGCACGCCGATGCCTTGCGCGGACTTGGAGTGGATGCAATTGTCCTCGACGAATACGCAACGATGAAATCGCAGGTCTGGGATGCAGTGATTCGCCCCATGCTCTCAGATCGCCTGGGACAGGCCCTCTTCATCGGCACGCCGCAAGTGCATAATCAATTTTATGATCTCTACGTGGCCGCTCAGTCAAGGCGAGACTGGGCCGCTTTTCATTTTCCTACCCGAGAAGGTGGCTATGTTTCGTTACAGGAACTGGAAGCGCTGCGTTGTGAGATGGACGCGAGACTTTATCGCCAGGAGTACGAGGCCTCCTTCGAAACGCTGCAGGGCCGTGTCTATTACGCATTTTCACGGGAAGCGAATGTCACTAATCTGGTTCTCCTGCCGGATGCTCCCCTCCTGATCGGCATGGACTTCAACATCAATCCCATGACCGCGGTGGTTGCGCAGCGGGCGGGAGACCAGTGCCAGGTGATTGATGAGATTGTCTTGCCCAATTCCAATACCCAAGAAATGATGCAGGCAATTAATCGTCGCTATCCAGGACGCAAGCTCAACCCCAACCCAAACCGCAACCCAAAACGTAGCTGAAGGTCACCTGGCCACCCCAGCCATGGCACAAAGAGCGCACCAAGCGGGTTCAACTCATTGACCGGCCTGTCGTGCAGGTTGCGATGAGTCGTGGGCCAAGAGCAGCGACAGCCGGCACGGATGGGGCAGCCGTTCCTCTCCACATTGCCCATACGGCTCGGGATGGTGACGCAGGCATACATACGTACGGCCAAACAACAAAAAAAAATGCCGCACATGTAAACCTGTCCCGACCTATTCCTCATCTGGCTGCGGCCAAGGGGCAACCCAGGAAACAGAGCTGCAGCCCCTCCCAAGCGCCCCTTCTGGAGTGAATTGAAGTGACATTTCTGAATCAACCGGGCCATGTTGCGCCCAGGAGGAGGGCTTATGCTCGGGGAGCGAGAGATGACAGGAGGTGGTAACGGTTAGGCAGGTCGTCGTTTCCAGATTGCCATCCTTGTACAGTTTGATGTTGGTAGCGGTCCACACCACTTGCCAGGTGTGTACGTTAGCGTCCCAGGTAAAGTTCGCATCGCAGCCGTCTAGCTGAGCGCCGAAGCGGGAGCGGTGCTCTACGGCTGAGGACCAACTGACCACGTTACTGGAGGACGCCTGTCGTCCTGCAAGGGGAGAGGCAAACAGTTCGGTCTCCTCATATACAAAGCTAATCCGTAGGCACAAAATTGGGCACAGTCCCTCTGCTGTTGACGGGACCGATTCCGCCAAAAAACCGGGCGGTGAACTGGGCTCACAAGAGGCTGCTTGAATAAATTCCAAGTTTCGTGCGCGACGCTGGAGCGAGTCGCAAGCGTTTATGCCCGACCGTAGTCAGTGCCACCCGCGCCAGCGGTGCCGTGAGAGCGTTTAAATGCATTCCAGCAGCTATTCTGGACGTTTTCAGATCTCCAGATCTCCTACCTGAGAGCAATCGCTGATTAACCAACACAGCTTCAGTTTACAGTTCCGACTGAAATCGCCCGCTGCAACGCCAATTGCAAAGAAAGGGCTACCGTATCACATGGATCCGAATACCCAGTTTCAAATTTCTCCAGGACTTATCGGCGGTGTACACGGGCGCTTTAAGGGCGAGCCCAAGAGCTAAACAAGCGCGGTCGCCCAATGACAGACCGAGGGGGCGGGTCTGCCCAATAAGACTTCCTGCTGTCCTGGCATGTTCTGCAGTGAAAGCAGTCGCCTCCCGAATGGGGCTGAGGGTTGCTTCCCAGGCATCGGAGGGGCTAAGGCCGCGCTCAACTAGCTTGCTTTGCACTTCGGCGAGATTGACAGTGCTGCTCGTAGCGGTGCTCAGCAGTTCCGGAGTAAGCTTGGCCGCACCGGGTTCGGAATTGAGCACCGCAAGCAGCGCAGAAGCGTCCAGCACAACGCTATTCATGTCGGGAGGCCTCTCGCCGCTCGGCGATTAATTCATCTACGAGCGATGTACCGGGCTTCACATGTCTGCGAACGAGACTTTG
>DASSJE010000457.1:0-19886 GCA_035691365.1 Terriglobia bacterium | reverse complement strand
CTATTGAGACCGCACGTGCTTTCCCGCAAGCGACGATTGTGCCGATCCATTTTGAAGGCTGGGCGCACTTCTCTGAGGGGCGGGAAGATATTTTGAGGGGTTTCGCCGGGGTTGGCCTGGAAGACCGCCTGCGGTTGCTGGAGCCCGGACAAAGCGTGACGCTGAGCACCGCCGCTGCAGGAGCACCTTGAGGCGTCGCCCGCACTCGTCAACGATGAAGGCTCTGGTCTATTTTTTCCTCCGTTCGAGCGCCAGCTGCATTTCAGGCTCGGGATCGATGCCCAGAGCATCGGCCACGCGGGTGATGTAATTGAAATAGGCGATGACCTCGACGGCGTCAAGGATGTCGCGGTCACTGAGGCCGACCTTGCGAAGGGCGTCGATGTCTTTTTTGCGCCCGGCGGATGGACTGCGCGTGATCAGGTCGGCAAATTTTGCCAGGGCCCTGCTGCGCGGTGGCAGCTTCGCGTCCAGATAGTTGCGTTTCACCTGCTCAGCCAGCTTTGCCTCGCCGCTTTCCACACGGAGATCCTCCCCGTGAGCTTCCGTTCAATAGAAGCAGTTGTTGGCCCGCGAGACCACCACAGCCAGCAGTTCGCGCTCGGTGCGGGACAGGCCGGAAGGCCCGTGCATGGTGGCCAGATAGAGATTCATCGAAGCGTAAAGTGTATCGGGATTCAGGCTCTGGATTTTGAGGATGTTGAAAACTTTTCCGGCACGAGCGACAGCCCTCATGTATTCATTCTTTAGCCCGCCGGTTGCGTCATTGGGCTCAACCGTCTTGATCCATGCCATTGATGGCCTCCGATCCGTCGCTACACAGGCTCAAGCCCCTTGAACAGGTATAATACAGGGTTCGATTTCCCGTGTCTTGCATGGCTGGAGGTGATGATGAAGTTGCGGCTTGATATTGCATTGAGCGTGTTGCTGCTGGCTGGGCCTGCCTTCCCTGTGAGGGCCCAAAGCTATGTCGAGCCGCCTCAGATCTCGCCGCGGGATTTTGCCCTGATGGCCTGGGACCAGTCGCCGTCCGATCCACATCAGCTTGATTTGATGCGCCAGGCGGGACTAAACATCTCGGGGTTCTGCTCCCCGGGCGATCTCGACAAGGTGCAGGCTGCAAAGATGGCCTGTTTCGTTGCCGATGACCGCGCGAGCGGCTTTGACTGGACCCAGATGCCGGACAAAAAGGAATTGCTGGCAAAGATTGACGCCGTGATCGCAGAAGTCCGCAATCATCCAGCGGCACTGGGCTTTCTGCTTCGAGACGAGCCGCCCGCGGGGATGATGCCGGGCCTGAGAGAAGTGGCAGCCATACTGCGGCGCGCAATGCCCGGAACGTGGCCTTACGTGAACCTGCTGCCCAATTATGCAACCCCCGCGCAACTGGGCGCTCCAACTTATGAAGCATATGTGCAAAAGTTCGTGCATGACGCCCACCCACCGCTGCTGAGTTATGACAATTACTCGCTGTTCAACGGCAGGATGATGGGCCGATTTTTTACCAACCTGGTGACCGTCCGGCACGCAGCACAGCAAGCCGGCATCCCGTTCTGGAACGTGATTCTTTCCAACAGCCATTTCAGTTACATGGAGCCGAGTGACGCCACCCTGCGGCTGCAGGCCTACAGCACCATCGCCTATGGCGGGCGCGGCATCGAGTACTTCACCTATTTTTCCCCGAAAGTGGGCAACTTCCGGCTGGCGCCGGTGGACCAGTTCGGGCATCGCACAGCCACGTGGTACAAGCTGCGGCGGCTGAACGATCAGATTCGCGAATTGGCTCCCTGGATGATCAAGCTGCACAGCACGGGCGTTTATCATTCCGCGCCGCTGCCTGAAGGCGCTGATCCCATCGCGAAAAGCGGGCTGGTGAAGCAGGTGCGGGCGACCACCTTTCAAAGCCCTCCTGTTGCCCCCGAATATCTGATCGGCGAGTTCCGGGATAGCGAGGGCCATCCGTTCCTGATGATTGTAAACAAGTCGCTCGAATATTCCATCCGCTACGCGATTGATCTGAGAGACGAGAACCAGCATCTGGTCTTTATCTCTCCGTACACCGGCCAGCCTATCGCCTTCACGGGAGAAATGAACTGGCTGGCGCCGGGCGCCGGCGCGCTGCTGGAGGTTAAGTAGCGGGCGGCGCACCTGCCAGTGGCGGCGAATTTAGCTCGCACGGCAGCGCGAAGCCACCTCTGCGGGAGGCGGGATACAGGGCGGTTGTCCGCACCGTGCGTTCAAGTTAGAATGAAAGTTTGAATATGGTGGAACTGGTCCAGATCGGTGCGAATTCGCGTCCGGCGCGGCGGCCGGAATGGCTTAAGGTGCGCATTCCTTCCGGCGAAAATTATTTTGAGCTAAAAGGGCTGATGCGCGGGCTTGGGCTGCACACGGTTTGCGAGAGCGCCCGCTGCCCCAACATCGCCGAGTGCTGGGAGCACCGCACGGCCACTTTTATGATTCTGGGAGAGCTTTGCACGCGCCGCTGCGGCTTTTGCGCGGTGCCGAAGGGCCGCCCGGCCGGCCAGGTGGATTGGGCGGAGCCGGAGCGAGTGGCCGAGGCCGCCGAAAGCATGGGACTGAAGTACATTGTGGTCACATCGGTGGACCGCGACGACCTGAAGGACGGCGGCTCAACGATTTTTGCCCGAACGATTGAGGCCCTGCGCCGGCGGGTTGAAGGCTGCAAGGTGGAGGTGCTGATCCCTGACTTTCGCGGCGCGGACGAGGCGCTTGAAACCGTGCTGAAAGCCCGGCCCGACGTTCTGAACCACAACATTGAAACCGTTCCGCGGATGTATCCTGTGGCGCGGCGCGGTTCGCGGTACGAGCGGTCACTGCGGTTGCTGGAGCAGTCGCGCGAAATCAATCCTGCAATACCCACCAAGTCCGGGCTGATGGTTGGCCTGGGCGAGACCATGGAAGAGCTTTTTGGCGTGCTCGGCGACCTGGCCGGGGCCGGAGTTGATATTGTCACCATCGGGCAATACTTGCGCCCTTCCGGCGAGCAGTTGCCGGTGGCGCGCTTTTATACCCCCGAAGAGTTTGCAACCCTCAAGCAGGAAGGCCTGCGCCGCGGCATCCGGCACGTGGAATCCGGGCCGCTGGTTCGCAGCTCCTACCACGCCCATGAACAATCTTCTTCCCTCGATTCTCAGTTGAAGCAATAAGCGGACGAATTTTCTGCATTCAAGGCCTTAACACAGAGATCACAGAACATCTCCGCACTATCAGCCTTAACCTTTTCCGGGCGCAGAGGACTCAGAGAGAAACCATCATTGGATATGCTCGCTCGGGTGTCGAAGTTTCAGGGCTTTTTGGGCGGTTTGGTAGAGGGTTTTCCCGGCGAAATTTTGCTTGCCGCGCTCCCGGCTAAGGACCTCGCGATACAGGGTTTCGCCTTCGTCGGCATGGCCGGTGCGAATTTCCAGACTTCCCACCATCAATGTCCAAAGGCCGTTGCCGGGATACCTGCTTCGCAACTGCTGGAAGAGCTCGAGCGATTTGCCATACTGTTTTTCGTTGGTGCGGGAATAATCCTTTGCCAGGTAAAAGAGAGCTTCGCCGCGGGTCAATCTGCCGTGCTTCGCCGCGTAATCGATCTCCTGAAGCCCCCGTTCGCGGCTTCCGCCTGGCAGGCCAATCACCCACCGCAGCAGCTTGACGATGGTGGGCAGGGTATCCACAAAGTAGTCGTAAAGTCCCAGCCCCGCGTAAGCATCTGCCAGGTGGCGGTCCTTTTGCACCGCATGCATCAGGAGCGACCGCATCTGTTTAGCGGCGCGGGCGGCTGCAAGGTTGCTCTCACGCATCGAGGCCAGCCTCCCGCGCAACCCGTAGGCCATTCCTTCGTAGAGATAGTTTCCAGCTATGTTGCGGTTGGCTTTCCGGTTTGCGCGCGCCTTGGCAATGGCCTCGTTAATCAGCTTGTTGAATTGCGAATCGTAAGGCGTGCTGGAACCTGAAGACACAACGAACACATCGGGGTCGATGAGGTCGCCGGTGGCGAAATAAATTTTCCACCAGAGGGCGTCGGCTTCCATCAGATAGCCCAGCGCCGAATCCGGATCTTCCGTCTGGATTTTCCGGAATACCTTGATGGCGGCGCCGGGATCACCGTTCATCAACAGGTCGAGCCCCTGCTGCGCCACCTTGACCTGTTCCGGCTCGGAATTCTGCGGAAGCACTGATGCGGATGATACTGCGCTACTCAGCGCCATTGACACCATCAAAGCCAGTAGAGGCGCCGTTGGTCTGGTGTGCTTGAGCGAAAAGCGGTTTCCTCGCTCCGCTCGGAATGGCATGAGAAGACCTTTCCCTCTGACTGGAAAATTTATTGTTCGGGCCGTTTGAGCCAGCCGACCAGAATGTCCTGGCCCTCCACCCGGACCTCGTAGGCGGAAATGGAATGCCCGCCGGGATGATCGGACAGGCCTGTCCGCACGTCGTAGGTCCAGCCATGCCACGGGCAGGTGATCATGCAACCCTCGGTGCGGCCGCTGGCCAATGGCCCTCCCATGTGGGGGCACACGGCATTCACCGCGTAGAATTGTCCTTCCACGTTGCAAAGCGCCATGGGTTTGTCATGAACAACAATGTGCCGGACGGATCCCCGGGGGATATCGGCAACGGTTGCGATTTTAACGAAAGGCGGTCGTTTGCTCATTGTTCTGACTCCGTTGCGGAGGAATAGGACCGGGAAATGGGCCCTTCCTGGCGAGTTAGGAAAAGCCATCTGGCAAGCAGCTTGACTGATTCAAACATGACGAAGCATTCCACCGCAAATGCCGGAAACCCCAGGAAGCCTGGCAGCGGCATTTCAAAAACCTTCCATCCCTGCAGGATGGGAAAGATGTAAAGCCACCGTGCCGCGGCCCAGTAATTCCAGAATTCCCAGAAGACGCCACAAACCAGCCCTCCAGCCATAAGATTCCAGAAAAGCGACGAGTTACCGCTTTCCCAGTCGCGCAGGAGTGAGTGGCCTCCGCAGGCATAGTTGACGGGATCCAGCAGCAACACGAACCCCACCCAGACGAACGCAAACAGAAATTGCCCGATCTCCGCCGGTACCAGCACGGGCAGGGCGAGGAACAGGATGCCCAACATGATCAGAGTGGTTCGATAAGTGCGGCTGAAGGGCGCGCGCGGGCGGACGGGCCGGCTGAAGAGGCCCATCGCCTGAAGCAGATCCGCGGTTTCAAAAATGGCAGGCCAGATAGTGGCGAATGACCATGCATACCCGAAATAGCGCAGGACCGGGTTGGCCGGAAGACCTACGTATGTCCAGTTCTGCATCCACAGGTTGTAGGCCTCAAAGATCAGCCACAGGGGAATCGACAACACCGCCAGAAGAAAGAACTCGCGCGGCGAATCGGAAAGCCGGGACGAGCCCTTCAGACTGCAGACGGCGGCATCGGCCAGCAGCAGGTACGACGTCCAGCACAGAGGTGTGAAGTAGATGGCAACCCAGTCCACGCGAAAAACAAGCAAAATTTCAAAAAGAACGAGCATGCCGAGGCCGGCCCAGCCCCAGGAGCGGAACTTGCCCGTCTTGAATCGGCTGAAATACCTTAAAAACAGGAACCCGACCGTGATGCCAATCAGGACCATTCCCACTGGCAGATGCGCGCTGTTCATAGCACCTCAAATAGAAATTGTTGGCCTAATAGCAGGATATCGGGCCGGAACAGCGATTGCAAACAGGAGAGCGCCGCACTCCGGGCGGCATATTTGTGCGTTTTTGAGCTGCCGTTATATGATGTTTGCGCGCCAGCCTTTAAAGGGGCGTCTCAAGCTTACAAATGATAGTGTTGATGAATAGTGCAGGTTAAAGGAAGTTCATCTCAAGGGACGGCTGAACTGGCACGAAAGCGCGCGGGAATGTGGTATATTCGCCGGGAGTTCTTAGAAAAGGGATTTGTAGATGACAATTGCGGAAAAGGTGGAAAAAGATCTGGTGGCGGCCATGAAGGCGCGGGAACAACTCAAGCTCTCCGTCTTGCGGATGGCCAAGACTTCACTTAAGCATAAGCAGATCGAAGTCGGCGCTCCGCTCAACGATGATCAGGCCATTGCCGTGCTGCGGACACTATTGAAGCAGCGACGCGACTCGGTGGAGCAGTTCCGCAAGGGTGGCCGCGAGGATCTTGCCACCAAAGAGGAAGCGGAAACGGAAATCCTGCAGGCTTACCTGCCGGCGGAGGCAGGAGAGGACGAAATCAGCGCCGCCGTGGCCGCGGCCATCCAGGAAACCGGAGCGGCGGGACCGCAGGATCTGGGCAAAGTAATGAAGGCCGCCATGCAGAAACTGGCTGGCAAAAACGCTGACGGCAAGCGGGTGAACCAGATTGTTCGCGCCAAACTGGGTGGATAGCGCAAGGCGCCACCGGGTTCAGCCTCAGGCGAACATTTTCCGATCTTTTGTGGACCGAAAGCATGGCATCTGGACCGACACTTCAGAACCAGGCAAATGCTGCAGCCTCCTACAAACCTTACGTGCCGGCGGATGTTGTCCTGCCGGAATTCACTCCGCGCGCGATCCTTCTAGGCGCGTTTCTGGGCATCATTTTTGGCGCGGTTTCTGTTTACCTCGCTCTGCGCGCCGGTCTGACGGTGAGCGCCTCCATCCCCGTTGCGGTCATCTCCATTACGGTCTTCAAGTGGCTGGGGAAATCGACCATCCTTGAGAACAACATTGTCCAGACGGTGGGCTCAGCGGGAGAATCCATCGCGGCCGGGACAGTCTTTACGCTCCCGGCGTTGATTTTCCTTGGCTACACGCTCGATTACTGGCGGATATTCCCGCTGGCACTGGCCGGGGGCCTGCTGGGCGTTTTGTTTGTGGTTCCGCTTCGAAACGCGCTGGTGGTGAAGGAACACGGGAACCTTACTTTCCCGGAAGGTAAAGCCTGCGCAGACGTTCTGATTACGGGGGAAAAGGGGGGTATCCAGGCCGGGAAAGTTTTCGGCGGCGCGGCAATCGGAATCATATACAAATTCCTGATGGGTGAGCAGGGCGGGCTGTTTTTCTGGAAGGCCACGCCGGAATGGCACCCTGCCTGGTATCCGGGGTCGACGTTTGCGGGCGAAATCACGCCGGAATATCTGGGCGTGGGGTACATCATCGGAACGAAAGTCGCTGGAACGATGGTCGCCGGCGGCGTACTCTCCTGGCTGGTGCTGATTCCCATCATCCGATTTTTCGGCTCACACATACCGGTGGCGATGTACCCCGGAACAATCCCCATCGGGCAGATGACCGAGACGCAGATCTGGAGCAGTTACATCCGCTATGTCGGCGCAGGAGCGGTGACGGCGGCGGGCATCATCACGCTGGCCAGGACGCTTCCCACGATTATCGGCTCCTTTAAATCCACCTTCAACCAGCTCAAAAACAGCAAACTGGTTGCCAGCCTGAAGGTGGAACGCACAGCGCGCGACCTCCCGCTGACGGTGATCGCGGGCGGGTCGGTCCTGGTGGTGGGTTTTCTGTGGGCGCTGCTGGCGTTCCACATCAACCCCAAAGCGGGCGGCAATCTGGTCTCCGCTTTGCTGATGGTCTTGTTTGGTTTTTTCTTTGCGACTGTTTCGGCGCGGATTGTTGGCCTGATCGGAAGCTCCTCGAATCCGGTTTCAGGCATGACCATCGCCACGCTGATGGGAACCTGCCTGATTTTCCTGCTGGTCGGCTGGACGGGCGGAATGTATTCCGCCATCGCTCTGAGTATCGGCGCCGTAGTTGCTATTGGCGGCGCCAGCGCCGGTGCCACAACGCAGGACCTGAAGACCGGTTTTCTCGTGGGGGGAACGCCCAGCAAGCAGGAACTCGGTTATGCAATCGGCGTGATGACATCGGTTTTTGTGGTGGGGCTCACGATGCAACTGCTCAACAGCAGCGCAACCAAAGTGAAGCCCACGCATATTTCCGACGTAACCATCACTTCCGCAATGAAGCCGCAGGGGTCCACAACCTACAATGGGCACAAGTATGAAGTCATCAGCGTGATCGGATCTTCCAAAATCCCGGACGGCCGTTACTTTTACAATCCCACCACAAAAGAAATTGACTTTGAGAAGGTGGAGGGCATTGGTTCGACAGACTATCCTGCCCCGCAGGCAACCCTGATGAGCGTGGTGATCAACGGCATTCTCACCCGCAAGCTGCCCTGGACGCTGGTGCTGTTCGGGGCCTTCACGGTGATTGTTCTGGAGTTGTGCGGCATCCATTCGCTGGCCTTTGCCGTGGGACTTTACCTGCCGATTTCAACCACCGCGCCCATTTTTGCGGGCGGCGTGATCAAGTGGCTGGTGGATCGCGGCAAGCGCAAGGTAGAAGAGGAGGCGGAATCCGAAACCGGCAGCGGAGCCCTGTTCAGTTCGGGACTGATTGCAGGCGGATCGCTGGGAGGCCTGGCGCTGGCCACCGTCGTCGGTTTCAAGAAAGAACAGGCGTTTGCGCTGGGTTTGCGCTGGTTTCCAAGCTTCGCGCAGAGTGATCTTGTGGCCCTGGTGATCTTTACCGGCCTTGCCGCACTGCTCTACCTTGTGGCGAAATCCAAGGGCTCGGCCAGGAGTTCTGAAACATGAGTTTGCGGCGTGCCCGTCGCCCGATTGTCCACAGTCCCTCCCTCTAGCCTCGTTCTTATGGTAGGCTTCAATTAATGCCTCGCTATACTCAATCCTACATGTCGTTTTTCCCGCCCTTCACGCGGATGGTGAAGGGCCTGATTATTGTTACGGCGGCAGTATTTGTGGTGACCTACCTGCCGCTCAGGCTGTTTGGCTGGCAGACGCCGTTTATCTACCTGGGTTTGCAGCCTTTTGCGGTAGCGCATCGGCTTTATCTCTGGCAGCTTGTCACGTATCTGTTCCTGCACGGCGGATTTTTCCACATCTTATTTAATATGTTTGCGCTGTGGATGTTCGGGCCGGACCTAGAGCAGATGTGGGGCGAATCCGAATTCCTGAAGTTCTATCTCATCTGTGGAATCGGCGCCGGCGTCTTTGACGTGGTGCTGAACTCGCTCTTCGGGTCGCCCAACTCACTGACCATTGGAGCCTCGGGCGCCATCTACGGTCTGTTGCTGGCATTCGGATTGATTTTTCCCAACCGGCCGATTTTCATCTGGTTCGTCATCCCCATCCCCGCCAAATGGTTCGTTGTGATCATCGGAGCCATCGAATTCTTCAGCGAGATCAGCGGGCCGGGTTCCGGCATTGCGCACCTGGCACATCTGGGTGGGATGCTGGTAGCCTATCTTTACCTGCGGGGCGGCGGGCTTTCGGGCCGCATGCAATTGCGGTACGAAGACTGGCGCAGGGCGCGATTGCGGCGCAAGTTTGAAGTTTACATGCGCGACAATGAAAGAAAGGATGATCCTGACCGCTGGATCAATTAAGATGGGGCTGTAGAGCGTGTTGAGGGCAGGCTGGCGATGCGGCGCGTGACACTCTGACGAAGGAGGAGCCCATGGCATCTGCACAGCAAAGTATTCTGGCAATCGAGAAAGAACTGGTTCGGGACTTCAACGCGGGCAAAACCAGCGATCTCCTAGAGCACTTCCATCCGAAAGTCGTCGGATTCTCTTCCACTCAACAGCAGCGTATCAGCGGCCGTGCCGCCATGCGAAAGACGTTCGACTACTACCGTCACGCCAGCAGCAGGATGAAGTACGCCATCGTCAAACCGCAGGTCCAGGTGTTTGGAGATGCCGCGGTGGCCACGTTTACGTGGACAGTAGAACTTGGCGCGGGCCGCCCACGGCATGCCATCCGCGGCCGCGGCAGCCACGTGTTTGTCCGCAGCGACGACAAGTGGCAGATTGTGCATGAGCACTTCTCTCGCGCGCATTGAAAGTTAGGGACGTCTCAATCCTGGTGTTCACTCTGTCAGCAAATTTGTTTGACGGGTGGTCCTGCTTGGTGCTAGATTCAAGTCCGTTGGTTGTTCTTTGAAAATTTGTGTTCCTGTGGTGCCCCGCGGGTGCGGGGATAAAAGGAAAGGCCGTGCAAATCGGCCGCGGTCCCGCCACTGTAATCGGCGAGCTGGATCTTTGACTCTATCAGCCACTGTCCCGAAGTCCGGGATGGGAAGGCAGAAGGTCCCGCGATGACCCGAAAGCCAGGAAGCCTACCCAGGAAGTGAAACTCAGACTGACTCTTCGACGGAAAGAGGACTGAGGGAGAGCTGCTGAAGCCTTCCGGTTCCGTATGAGGAATTGGAAGGCTTTTTGTTTTTCCGGCTGTTTCTTCGTGTGTCCTTCCGTCCGGGAAGCCCGCATGGGTGCGGGCAGAAAGGATGGAATTATGAAAGCAGGCCGTTACGTGTGGCCTTTGTTCCTTCTCCTGTTAATGCTTCTGGCAAATACAACTGCCGCGAGCGCTGCAACGCTTCGGGGAAACGTTCGGGATCCCGAAGGCGCTGAAGTTCCCGGCGCAGCCGTGCGCCTGCTTGACAGGCATGGAGCGGAAATCAAACATACGGTGACCGGCGAACGGGGGCAATTCCGTTTCGTGGGCCTGGCCCCGGGCGTCTACACCATCAAAGTTTCTCTGGCTGGGTTTGGTGCGGCCACGGCAATCGCCGGGGCCGGCGAAACTCTTCATCTCGTCTTGCCGTTGGCGCCCGTTCACGAAAGCGTGGTTGTGACGGCCACGCGAACGGCAGCGGCATCGAGCCAGTTGGGAGCGAGCACCAGCGTGATCACCCGCAAGCAGATCGTGGACCAGAATGCGCCTGTGGTCAGTGACCTGCTGCAGTCTCTGCCGGGCGTTATGGTAGTTCGCAACGGCGCGCTAGGCGGCGTGACCAGCGTATTTGTCCGCGGGGGTGACAGCGATTACAACAAGGTGCTGCTGGACGGCGTTCCGTTGAACGTGGCGGGCGGCTCTTTTGACTTTAGCACGCTCACCACCAACAATCTGGAACGGGTTGAAGTGGTTCGTAGCGCGGAGTCCGCCCTGTTCGGGTCCGATGCCATGACCAGCGTGATCCAGTTGTTTACCCGGCGCGGCAGCAGGGAAACCAAATTTCCCCACTTCTCTTTCAGCGGGGAAGGCGGAGGGAATTCCACCTGGCAGGGACGGGGATCCGTGACGGGTGGCTACGGGCCTCTTGATTACAGCCTGGAGGGCAGAAAGTTCAGCACGGCCAACCAGGTGCCTAATGACTTTTTCCACGTCGCCACGCTTTCAGCGAACCTGGGCCTGAAGGTGGGAAAGGCAACCACCCTGCGGGCCATCATGATGGGGAATTTCGGCTTGGCAGGAACTCCCGGGCAGACGGCGTTTGGGCCGCCCATCACTGACGCTTCATTCCGGCAGCGGACAGGCTATGGCGCTTTTTCACTCCACAACCGGGTGACTTCATCCTGGGAGCAGGAGTTAACCTACACGTTTTCAAAGAGCCGCCAGGTTTCCATTGACCTCGGCCAGAATTCTCCCTTCACGCCCACGTTCGAGGGCCGCACAGCTGCGTTTCAGTACTTTGACTTCCCGACGAATTATCTCGATGACGAGTGGCGCGACCACGTGAGCTACCAGTCCAACTGGGAAGGCTCGCCGTTCGGCGGCAGTTTCGGGTGGCACGAGGATACTTTTGCCTTTGACTGGGACGGAGAACACGGCTTCCTGGTTGACCGGTTCGCGCAGAATCCTGCAACGAGTGCGCAACGAAATAACTTCGGATATACTTTTCAGGATCGGATGTTATGGGGCCGGCTGTCGCTGGGCGACGGGGTCCGCATCGATGATAACGGCAGTTTTGGGACGGTGGTGGTTCCGCGCACCTCGATTGCGTATCGGTTGCGAAACGGCCGGGGGTTTTTCGGGACTACTATGCTGAAGTTTAACTTTGGCCTGGGCGTCAAGGAACCCAGCTTTCTGGAATCTTACTCCAACACACCCTACGTTGTAGGGAACCCGAACCTTGCTCCCGAGCGTGCCCGGACGCTGGACTATGGAGTGGAGCAGCGGTTCTGGAAAGGCCGGGGCCGGCTGGAACTGGATGGTTTCGACAACCTTTTCCGGGACCAGATCGCATTTGAGACAACGAATTTCCAGACCTTCAGCGGTACGTATTTCAACCTTGGGCGTGCCGTTGCCAAAGGCGCAGAGGTTAGCCTGGAAATAGCACCTTTGAAAGGTTTGCGCACGATTGGAAGTTACACTTATCTTGATTCGGAAATTATCGAGAGCGGCAGCCCTTTTTCCCAGGCGTTGCAGGCAGGACGATGGCTTCTGAGGCGCCCCCGGCATTCCGGTTCCGTGCAGGTGTTGTGGGACTGGCGAAGGATGAACGTGACTTCAACCACGACGTTTGTCGGGCGGCGGCAGGACAGCGACTTTGTGGGCCTGGAACCGCCGCTGATCTGGAACAATGGCTACACGGATTCCGCTCTTTCCTGGAGCTACCGGGCTCTCGGGCACATGACTTACTATGGACTGGTGGGAAATCTTTTCAATCAGAAGTATATGCAAGTCCTGGGCTATCCGGCGCTGAAGCGGACCTACCGCGCCGGCATCCGCCTGGAATTTTGAGCGAAGGAGACAAAGATGATTTACCTCATCATTGCTTTGGCGATTGCAGCAAGGTTCATCCCCGGCGCGGCGAACTTTAGTCCCGTGTACGCCGGGCTCCTGTTTGGCGGAGTCTATCTCAAGAGACGCGATTCGATCTGGTTCCCGATTTTGCTGCTCGCCGGCAGCGATTTTCTGGTGAATTCGCTCCTATACCAGACGCCGTTCGAGTCGACGCAAATTCTCAACTGGGTTGCCTTTGCCGCTATCGTGATGGTTGGTTGGTGGCTGCAAAACCGCGTCTCGGTGCGAAACGTTCTGGTGGCCTCGATTGCCGGGCCGAGCGTCTTTTTCCTGATCAGCAATTTTGCGGTCTGGATTGGCGGAGGATTGTACCCGCCAACCGTCGGTGGCCTTGGGGCATGCTACGCGGCGGGAATTCCTTTCTACGGAAATTCGCTGATCAGTGGCGTGCTTTTCAGTGGAATTCTGTTTGGCGCCTACGAGTATTATCTCCGCCGGGCTCATAGCCACGAAATGGCTGCGCGCTAGCTGCATTCGGCGGGTGATGCGAGACTTGGCCGGAGGGCGAAACGCTCTTGCCTCCCGGTAAGCGGTCTCCTTCACTCGCTTTGGATTTCTCCTCAGCGCGTTGCCGGAAACAGAGAGGCGCGCGTGGGCTACTCAACCCGATGCACTTTGAGGATGTTGGTGCTTCCGCGTTTGGCGATCGGGTTTCCGGCAATGACTGCAATGAAATCGCCCCGGTTGACGACGCCCATCTCCCTTAGCCGCTGGGCGGCGGCTTCTACCATTTTGTCGGTGGATTGAAGCCGGCGCATCTGAACGGGCCTTACGCCCCAATAGAGCGCAGTTCTGCGCAGTACATAATCAAAAGGCGAGAAGGCGAAGACCGGGACCCTCGGGCGATACTTTGAAATAACCCGGGCGCTCGATCCCGATTGGGTAAAGACCGCCACCGCCTTCAGGTCCAGTTCGGCCGTCATGTGCGCCGCGGATTCACAAATGGCTTCAGGAACATCGATCGCCTCGCTTCGGTCCCTCCTGTTGAGGAACTCCACCGACCGTTGCGTGCTTTCCGTGACGGAAATAATTCTCGCCATCATCTCGACGGCCTTCGTGGGGTAATGGCCCGTTGCGGTTTCTCCAGAAAGCATCAGGGCATCTGTTCCGTCAATGACGGCATTGGCAACGTCGGAAGCCTCCGCGCGGGTCGGCCGCGGGTGAACGGTCATGGATTCGAGCATCTGGGTTGCGGTAATCACGGGAATCCGCATGGCGAAAGCGCTGTTGATGATCCGCTTCTGGATAGCCGGCACCATTTCCGGTGGCAATTCGACTCCGAGGTCGCCGCGAGCTACCATGACTGCGTCCGTGGCCTGGAGAATTTCATCCAGGTGATCAATGGCCTCCGGTTTTTCAAGTTTGGCGACTACAGGAATCGACCGCTCCGCCCGGGCAAGAATGCGTTTCAACGCCAGCACGTCTTCAGCCCGGCGCACAAAGGAAAGAGCAATGTAGTCGACGCGATTTTGAATCCCGAACTTGAGGTCCTCGCGGTCTTTCCTGGTGAGAGCAGAAATTCCCAATGCGACACCGGGGAGGTTGATGCCCTGATGCTCGCCCAGCTCGCCGCCATTGACCACGCGGCACTGGATCTCTGTTCCTCTCACGCTTTCCACGACCAGTTCGATGAGGCCATCCGAGAGCAGGATGCTGTTGCCTGCATGCACTTCCTGGGGGAGGCGCAGGAACGTGGTTGAGATAAAGCGGCTATTGCTTGGGACGGGCCTGGTGGTGATGGTGACGGCAGCTCCTTCCCGCAGTTCGACGCGCCGGCCGCCTTCGAGCTGGCCGGTGCGGATCTTGGGCCCTTGCAGGTCCTGCATGATGGCTACGGCCTTGCCGCAGTGCGCAGCCGCCTCCCGAAGTCTTTTCAGTCGCCGGCCATGCTCCGAGTGTGATCCATGGGAGAAATTGAAGCGCGCAACGTCCATCCCGGCGTTGAGGAGCGAGTTCAGAACTTCAGGGGGGTCAGTGGCAGGACCGAGCGTGCAGACGATCCTGGCCCTGCGGGAATCAGCATTTACGGTAGAAGATTTTGAAAGAATGCTCATCGTTTCAGTATATAAGCTGCTGACACGGCAGGAAAAGTAACGGGGAGACAAGCAAAGAGATTTAAAGGGTCAGTCAAGAGGGCAGGATGCCACAATGTGCGGCCCCAATAGATTAGAGAGTGAGAAGATAATCTGAGGCGCTGACTTCCTTGAAGTGCGTTGAACTGACGCGAAGGCCGACAACGTTGCCGAAAAATTGAAGGATTGAGGTCAGGCGGAGGAACGGCGTCTTCTCGTCGAATCGCAGGAAATGACGGAGGCGAAGCACGAAATAGGTCAGGTGAAAGTAAAGAATCAAAAGCCGGTCCTGTGGCGTGTAACGATGGCTTTCATTGGCTGCGTTCTTTAACAAGTAGCTCAGGGCCAGAAAGTCGCATTTCAACATCATGCAGAATCGGGCATAGTCGATGGGCGCGTCAAATTCTTCCACCGCTTTGCGGACAGAAGGGAATTCCAGGCGATTTGCATTGACGATGGGGAGGAAGTAATCGCGGTCAAACTCCTGCCGAAGAATCTTCAGACAAATCGTCTGAATGTAAAAGAAGAACATCGCGATCGACAATGTCAAAATTAAAGCAGCAAGAAACATAAGATACCCCAGCTAAAAATGGGAAATTGCTCCTCGCGCATAAGCGGGTGTTGCATCCACCCTGGGGCGAGGCGCTTTCGCCAGATCGGGTACCCTGGAAACAGCATAGAACCAGGTCAAGATCATTCCGACATCACAAAGCGGAAAAAAATAGACTCCGACCAGGCGGGATAATTCGGCGCCTCGCGCCAAATAGAATAAAGCTAACCCCGCTGCCGGGCCGGCAAACTCGATGCCTAACCCACACACCAGCATGCCCAGCCTCTCGTCAGCTACCTCCATTTTAAGCGTCATGAGGTACAAGAGAGTGGTCAGAACCAGGCTGGCAAAATAGAGGTTCTGGGAGAACTCAACAATAAAGAGGGAAAAAACCCTGTCTTTATGGGTGGAAAGCGAGAAAAAGGAAATAATGGTAATCGCGACGAGGACCGCTCCCAGCAACAGCCTTACAAATTGCCACATCTCCTGGTTTTCGGAGCACGCTCGCCTGAAAAACGAAGCGACCACGACAAACGCGGCCAGAACGAGCAGCAGATCGGTTGTCCAGTAACAATTCCAATATTGCGATGAGCCCAGGCCATAATGATGCAGCGTGTAGCTGCGAGCGGCGATGACGCTGAGCGACATGACAAGGTAGAAAACCAGTTCCCAGAGACGCCTGGCATAACCATTGGCGAATAGATACACCAATAGGCCCGCCTCAAGGATATACCCGGCGTAGCTCAAAAGGTTGCTTGCTGTAATGCCGCTCATAAGCAGCCTGTTAGATCACCTCGACCTTCAGTGGCCTCGCCAGGCTGCTCAGGGCGCTTCGAAAATCTTACTGAGCTTTCGGCGGAAGCGGTGCGGGCGATGGGCCAATCGCAGCAACTTTCGGCGGAAGCGGCGCGGGCGAAGGACCAATCGCAGCAACTTTCGGCGGTAGCGGTGCCGGGGACGGGCCAATTGCGAAAAACGTAGCCGGACTGCTTCCAACAACAACGCTCGCTGCAAACGCTTTGCGCAGAGACACGCTTGCCAGCACTACCAACACAGCCAACACTAAGGTCAGAATGTAATTCTTCATCAGACTCTCCTCCAGGTGGATGTTTCCGGGTCAGACTATACCCGCAATGGAGAAGAGCCTATCTAACAATGCCTCCCAAGTCAATAGGTAACTGCTAATCTACCGTTATCAATTGTGCCACAAACTTCTGGCAAGTCAAGTTAAAATACACTTAACTTTCAAGAAAGAAAGTTATTAAGCAATAAGTAACATACCGGAAATAGCTGATTTATAGAATGATATAGCTCTTTGCGGCTCCTTCGCAGCCCCCCCTGGCTTCTCCCTGCCTTGCCTTATAAGTGCCTTTTTAACAGCCAACTGCGCAAGTTTTTGCAATTCTTCCCGCCACAACTTGCCGCTCTGCGGGGTAGTGAACCCGATGCACTTCAGATCAGTTGGAACAACGTGTATGGGCCTTCGTCTATTATAAAACCCTAATAGTTCACGGCGACATTGTGTGTGTTCAAATTCTAAAGTGACGGCAAAATAAAATGAATGCACGCGTTGTCGCAAAAGAGTTACTACTGATGTTTCTCAGAATCCGGGCATCCCGGGAAACTCGTGAAAAAGACCTGGTCAGTCCATCCCAATTCTTTCATGCCGATTTCCGACGAGTAATACGCGCCGGAAACCCAGCTCTTGATGTTCTCAAAGTGGCCGCGAAGGCTGACACTGTGCGGTTCGCTCTCCGTGGCCCCACTCTCTACCGCGGTGGAAGCGAAAGTGAGGATTTCGTTTTGCTGGCTTACGGTGAGGCTTTTGTAAGGATGGGAAAAGCGCTTGAGGGATTCCGCTTCAAAAGCTGAAAGCGATGCGATGAATTTCTTCTGCGTCTCCTGTGTATCTACAGAAAGCAGAAGGTCAATGAAGCGGTTGACCTGTGCTTTGGACGAGCCGGGGACAATGCGTTCGCCCAGGACATCCAGCGTCTCGCTCTGATGCAGATCAAGGAAAGCGGGAGACGAGTCAGTTTTTGCGGCTGCGGAGCCAACTTTTTCGGCTGCCCCATGATTTGCAAGATGCCCGGCGATGGGATGTCCCTCGGCGATGCCGGGCAGCGCAAATCCGGCGCCTCCCGCCATCATGAGCCGCCGGACCATTTCACGGCGATTGATTCCAGTCTCTGATTTCGAGTGGTTGCCGGGGGCGGCCGGATCCAGTTTCTTGTTCATCCTTTGCCTGCCTTAAGTGTGATTCTTACTCCTGAAATCAGGGGGTTCAAACCCTGAATCAATGCGGGGCTCATGCTATCACCGAAACAGCGTTCAAGACAACTTTTCATATGCAGGTTCGCGCCCTTCCTATGATTGACGTTTGTTCTCTCGCTTGTTACGATCATTTCTCTTCGAGCGTTAGGTGCATCTTGCGAACCCGGTAGGGCTCTTGCTGATGGTTCGGGGGATTGACCCATTCGTCCGGATGCGTTTCTTCTCTCTCCCGGCGACCTCGACGGTGAGGGTTCTCTCAGGAGCGTGAACGGGGCGTAGTGAAAACAGGAATCACAAGAATGTCGGGAGATGCCTGATGAGCAGGAGTCCGCAAAATACCTACGATGTGCTCGTGGTCGGATCCGGTGCATCCGGGGGGTGGGCAGCCAAAAAGTTTTCTGAAGCCGGCTTGAAAGTTGCGATTGTGGATGCAGGCCGACTGCAATCGGACGAGAATTTCAGCGAGCACAAGCCTGGTTTCGAATTGAAATTTCGAAACATGGCCCCGGAGCTGATTCGTAAAACGCGGCCCGTACAAAAGGACTGCTACGCCTGTACGGAGTACAACTACGACTGGTTCTGCAACGACCTCGATGAGCCGTATACAACCGACGAAGGAATGCCATTCAGTTGGCAGGGACGCATGCGGGTGACGGGCGGGCGTACCAATGTCTGGGGCCGGCTCAGCCTGCGCCTGAGCGATCTGGATTTCAAAGCCGCTTCGAGGGACGGTTACGGCCAGGATTGGCCGATCAGCTACAACGACCTGGCGCCCTATTACGACGAGGTTGAACAGTACATAGGCGTCTGCGGGCAAACGGAAGGTGTTTCCGCACTGCCGGATGGAAAATTTCAGCCGCCGATGCCGCTGGTGTGCTCGGAAGTTCTGGTTCGTGACCGGCTGAAGAAGCATGGCGGATATGTTCTGACGCCTTGCCGCTGCGCCAACCTGACCAAACCGCTCAACGGGCGGGCAGCCTGCCATTACTGCGGTCCATGTGAGCGCGGCTGTGTTACGCATTCCTATTTCAATTCTTATTTCACCACCGTTGCCGATGCGCTCCATACCGGAAACTGCACCCTGATTCCCAATGCCATGGTCTACAAGGTGCTGATGGACACAGACCGCAACAAGGCCAAAGGAGTGCTGTACATCGACCGGATCACGCGGCAGCCGAAGGAGGTCTGCGGTCGCGTGGTGGCACTCTGTGCGCAATCATTGGAGTCGGTGCGCGTCCTCTTCAACTCGGCCAACCGCCAATACCCGAATGGGCTGGGCAATTCGAGCGGCACGCTGGGCCATTATCTGATGGACCACATTTACGGCGGCGGAGCAGTCGGTTATTTCCCCGAACTCGGCGGGAACCCGACCCTCGGCGGACCCGTTAATCCAGCAGGCAGCTATATCATCCGGTTCCGCAATGTTCCGGGCCGCCCACCGTCAAAAGATTTCATCCGGGGTTACGGTTTCCAGACGGGCGCGGGCGTCGATTTCAACTGGAAGGCCCCCGGGTTTGGCGACGCCTTTAAAAAAGCCCTGCTCGAACCGGTCCAGGCGTTCTCGCTTCATGGATATGGCGAATGCCTGGCGCGCTGGGAAAACTATGTGGAGATCAACCCGAACGTGGTGGATGTTTTCGGCATTCCCGTCCTCAATTTCCACATGAAGTATGGCGGCAATGAGTTGGCGCAGGTGAAGGACATGGCGGAATCGGCCGGCGAAATGCTCGAAGCCACCGGCGCGAAGAACGTGACCACGTTTGCCCGGCCTTCAATCCCCGGCTGGTCCATTCATGAAGTGGGCGTTGCGCGCATGGGGAAGAGCCCGAAGGACTCCGTTCTCAACCAGTTCCAGCAAAGCCACGATATCAAGAATCTCTTTGTCCTGGACGGTTCGGCGTTTACATCCAGCGGCTGCCAGAACTCAACTTTGACCATCATGGCGCTTTGCACGCGTTCCAGCGACTACCTGTTGGCCGAGATGAAGCGCGGAAATCTCTAGCTGGCATTTTGGGGCTCTGAATCAACAATGAGTTTTGGAGAGGTGTGATGAACCAGAATGGAAGCCAAATTTATGACGTGCTGGTCGTCGGTTCCGGCGCGTCCGGAGGATGGGCGTGCAAGCGATTGGCAGAGGCCGGCCTGAAAGTGGCTCTGGTGGATGCCGGGCGGCAGCAGTCGGACAAGAACTTTACCGAGCACGAACCTGCATTCAAATTGAAGTACCGCGACATGGCCCCGGAGGTCATCCGCCGGACGCGGCCGCGGCAAAAAGACTGCTACGCCTGCATGGAATACAACTACGACTGGTTTTGCAATGACCTCGACGAGCCTTACACCACCGATAAAGACATGCCATTCAGTTGGCAGGGACGAATGCGCGTCACTGG
>DASSJE010000456.1:0-2953 GCA_035691365.1 Terriglobia bacterium | reverse complement strand
GCTGTTGTGGTTCATTCCAACGGAATCCAGATATAGGTGGGCAAATGCCTCGCCAAAATTCCAGGTGGAAACGCCGGGCATGGCCATCGCCGTCATGACCTGCACTTCGTGGAAGCTGAGCTCCAGAAACTCCGCATAGGTTATGGGATCAACATCCGGGTTGTAGGGGCCGGTGCCGTTCCAGGTCATCAGCATGGGCACGCCTTCATGGAGGTCGTGAACTACGGTCGGGTGCCAGTCGTGAAACATGCGGTGCACCGCCTTAGCGGTCTCGTGGGTCTGCTGGTGCGTATCGCGATTGATGTCCACAAAGGTGTACTTCGACCAGTAGGGCGGCGACTGGCGAGGCAGATTGGCGTAGTCGGTTTTGCCCTTGAGGTAGGCGTAGAACCAGTCCACCACCTTGTCGCGGCCGTCGGGATTGGAAATGGGATTGATGAGCACAACCAGCCGCTCACGGATGCGGCGGATCATCGGCTGTTCTGAAACTGCTAACCGGTAGGCCAGTTCGAGCACGGCTTCTGTGGAGCCCGTCTCGTCCGAGTGCAACGCGGCATTGAAGTAGTAGATGGGCCGCGCGGTCTCAATCAAGCGCTGGGCGGCGGCGGGATCGGTGCGGCGCGGGTCGGCGAGCGCGGCGGTTGCCGCTTTCAGCTGATCCAATTCGCGAATGCCGGCTTCGTCGGCTATGGCGAGCAGTATGATGTCGCGGCCTTCTTCGCTGTGTCCTACATTGAAAACACGAACTCGAGGCGAAGCAGCAGCCAAAGCGCGGCAGTAAGCATAGGCTTTCACCGTACCCACCAGTTCGCCCGGCGCGCCGGGAATTCGTCCCAGAAATGCCATGGGCGAGGGCACGGTGGAAGACTGTGGCAGATAGGAGACCCAGGGCGAAATGAACTCCTTTTCCGTGGTCGCGGCCGCAATGGCCTCCACAGAGCCGGGTTCGGGCACATCGGGAGCAGCGGCGGTTTGCGCCAGCGCGGCTCCTGTCAATACTTGCAGCAACAGAAAAGCAATGAAGGATCGGATCATGAAAGCCTCTGGGTGCCGGGCGGGTGCATTTTAAAGCTGATTTCAACAGAGTATGCGGGCCGGATCCCTGCAATGGAGCGTGTAATGCTCATGGCTTGAAGTCGGGCGTCACTTTGCCGCCATAATGCCGCACCACCAGCGCGGCCACTCGGGCGATGGAATCGTGCAAAGAAGAGGTCGGGCCGCGATGGTGGCCAGTGAAGACCACCAGCACGATAGGTTGATCGCGAACCCACAAAATGCCCGCGTCGTTGGCGATGAACGGCTGACCGTCCCCGGTTTTATGCGCGATGCGAACATCTTCCAGGTAGCGCGGAAAGCGGTCATTGACCTGCTGTTTCTCCATGATGTCCAGGAGCAAGGTGCTTGCTCTCTTTGAAACCAGCTTGCCCTGAGCTGCCCACTCGAGCAGTTGGCCGATTTCGCGCGTGGTGCTGTGACCGAAATAGATGCCGGCGTCGTAAATGGTGTGTCCGAAGGCGGCGTTCACCTGCGACTCGCTGTATTTGCCGAAAGGAAAGTTGATGGTCTGGTCGCCGCTGGCGTTCTTGTAGCTCGGGTCGAGTGTGCCCAGCCAGGTGCGGTCCCAATCCAGATCGGAGAATCTTATGCTGGTGTTCTTCAGCCCCAGGCTATGCATGTAGGCCGTGACGTTCGGGCGGCCAACCTTGCCGGCCAGAATGTCGGTGGCCTCATTGTCGCTGATGATGATCATCAGCGTAAGCAGGTCACGCACGGTAGGCTGCAGGCCCGGATCCAGCGAGTACAGCACGCCCGAGGGCAACCGCCGGTCGGCGGGTGTAATGGCAATGCGATCGGCCAGAGAAAACTTTCCCGCTTCCGCCTCGCGCAGCACCTCAGCCGCAATAGCCAGCTTAATTATGCTGAAGGTTTCGTAAACCGTGCCTGCATCGAGCGCGATCTCCTCCCCGGTGGAGAGGTTCTTCATGTAGATAGACATGTCGCCGGGGAAACGCTGCCGGATCGCCTGCAGTTCATCGCGCAATTGGCTGAGAGATTCTCTACCAGCAGCCGGTGCCGCAGTTTGTGCTGCTGCTATCGCGGCGAAAGCCAATCCCAGGAGCGCAAGCAGGAAAACGCCTCTCCGTTTCACTGCGTGTGTCCTCCTAATTGGGCAGAGGCTTGCAGGCGGTTCGTGAGGTCCTGAAGCAGCCGAGTGTTTTTCTCAACCGCCTGGCGGAGCAACTCCGTTTGCTGCTGTGCCGTGGTCCAGTCGGCCCTTTCTACGGCTTCTGTTATGGCCGGAATCTCCAGATGGGCGTAAGTGTAGCGGGCGCCATAAAGCATGTGCTCGAACCAGGGACGACCGGGAATGCCCTGCGGATTCAGCCAATTTCGCTCTACCTGCATTGCCCCCTGATTCACCTGCTGCTCGAGCGCAGGGTTGAGTTTTCCGGAAGCGAGCGCCTCCTGTTCCGCGGCATCAAGCTTGCGCCCAGCAGCAACAAAATCCCCAATCGCGGATCGCAGTGGCCGCAGGTCCAACCGGCTCAGGTCTTTTCCCCTGGCCATCTCATCCACGAACTGCCCGATGTTTTCGCCGTACTCGGCGAAATCAAAGGGCAGCAGGTCGGCATTGGCCAGGCGCAACGCGATCACTCCCCACAACTGCGACATCAGCGTGTGATAGCGGTATCCCGGATCGCCAAAGTGATTGATCCAGTAAAAATCGTCGTACATGGAGTGGTAAACGCCGTAGGGTCCGTCAAAATCCAGGCCGATCACCGGCATGCCCACGTGGTTGAGAAAAACAGTATGGTCCGAGCCGCTGCCGATACGCGTGTCCACCAGGTTAGCGTCGCTGACCGGCCCCGCCTCCTTCCGCTGTTCCCGCGTTCGCTGCGCGGATACTTTCCATGCGTTATAGAGCGGCTGGCCGGTTGCGGGATCCTGGAAA
>DASSJE010000455.1:0-10387 GCA_035691365.1 Terriglobia bacterium | reverse complement strand
CGGAGCCATTCCAACTATACTCGTGCGCGATCACATCGATGACGTGGTAGAGCTGGTAAACGTCAGAGCCGACCCGGACGGCCGCGAACTCAATGCCCGGGTAGATCTCTGCTATGGTCATGGCTTTGGGGTTCACAGACTTGACGTTGTCGCCAATTTCCTTCATGAATTCGGTAATTGTCGTGATGCGGAAATCGACCCAACGGCGAAAATTGGGATCGGAGAAATCGCCGAGTTTCAGGTCCTTCATGGCATTCAGCCCGGTGCGTTTCCTGAACTCCGCCACGGTGTACTTGTCAAAGCTGGCCCAGGTATTTTCCCAGCCGGTGAAATGGGTCATCCAGTAAGGGATGTCCACGTAGATGCCGTCGATGCCGGTGGCGGCAATCTGGCGCACGTGTTTCATGTAAGTCCGGCGCCATTCGGGAAGGTAGGGACTGACCCAGACATCCTCGTCGCCCTTTCGGATCCAGAAAGCTTTTCCACCCCCAAACATCGCCGGCTCGCCGGTGATCTTCCTTTGAACCCAGTCGGGGTGGTCCTTGTAGAGGGAGTGCCTCACGTTGGCGGCGTTCGCGGTGATGCATTCGAGCCCGGCGATATAGACAAAAGCATAATTCCCGATGGAGTGCGCTCTCTCAGCCACAGCCTTGATGGCTTTCAGCTTTTCGGTGGGATCGAGAAAACTCTCATAGCGGCCCTCGATGTCATTGTCAGTCTCGATGCCGAAGACGTGCGTCTCTTCGACATCCTGAATAATCTGGTCAATGTTGTCGAGCTTCAGCGGGTGGCCAGAGATGCGGACATAGTGCGTCCACGGCAATGTGGTTGTTGCAGAAGATTGGCTGGCGTGCAATTTCCATGGCTCGCACAGGATTAAGGTCATTCCGGCCAGTTGTGCGTGAAAGAACTCGCGTCGAGTAAGCATCGTCACTCACCTCCTGGGCCACGCATGTTAACAGCAACGGCGGGCTGTTACCAGCCCTGCAACCTGGCAGCGATGATCCATGATAAGATGGCGCCGTTCTGATGGAATGGAAAACTATCGTCCTGGCCTTGCGCGGCATTGCATTCTTCCCCTGACTTCATCGCCGGCGCTTTAAGCGTTGCTTTTTTTGGAGGCTGAATAAGATGAAATACCGCACGTTCATCATCCTGCTGGTGGGTATTCCGCTTGCTTATGGCGCACCACGGAAGGTCGACCCTACCTGGCTGCACCGGAACATTTCAGACGTCCCGGAAAAAGCGATGGATATCACCACCTCGAGTTGTCATTACAAGCCTCTGTTTGGCGCGGGCGGTTCGGAGACCAGAACTGTTCGCAGCATTGCCCGGTTCGGCGAAGTGACTGTTGATGCAGGCGGCCATTGCAAGGAGGTTTCCTATCCTGCCGAGGAGCAGATCTATTTTGTTCTGGCCGGCAGCGGCGCCCTCAGTTACGGCGAGGAAAAATCTTTGGTAAAGAAAGATGACTTCATGTACCTTCCGCCGCGGGTCCGCCACGGCTTGGCGAACCCGTCGAGCGCGCCGCTTCATTTTGTCATCATGGGATTCAAAATTCCTCACGGCACGCCAATATCCGAGCCTCCCAAACTCCAGATTGCAAATGCCAACGACGTAAAGCTGCAAATTGACGCAGGCCACCCGGCCTCGACTCAATACCGGCTGCTGCTCGGAAACAGCAAGGGCACCAATGACAGGCTGGATTGCGGCATTGTTGTGACCAGCCTCTTTTTGATGGAATTTGCGCCGGGCGGGACGAACTTTCCTCATCACCACGAAATGGCCGAGGAGATCTATCTGGTCCTGGATGGGCACGGGGATATCGCTGCGGGTGGAGGAGAAAACGGGATTCAAGGATTGCATCCCAGCGGGCCCGGAGACGCCTGGTTCTTCCGGCTGAACTCTACTGTTGGTTTTTATAACCGGGGAAAAACCAGAGCACACATCCTGGCGGTGCGATCATGGTATCCCTTTGGGTCCCGCGATTACGAGAATTAGGCCATCAAAATGAGTTTAGGTGAAATAGCAGGGCTGCACTGAACGATTTTCAATTGCAACGGATCACCTGCCTCTCGGTCCGGAGTCTTGTGGGTGGTCCTCAGCCCTGTTCTGAGCGTGCAACGAAAAACGTCATTCGATGTGCAGCGCTGCTCACTTTCTTGATCGTTCACGGTCACATGCTTCACGGGCGCCTTCGGTCACGACGCAGTTGGGCTGTGCCGGGGCGTTCCCTAATTGCCAGAACCGCCGGCCTCGAATAGCGGCGGAAGCTTGTGCGTGGTGCGATATTCCATCCCGATCTCTCGGATGCGCTCTTCCGCCTGCCGCCATCGGTTATATTCCGTGTCGTAGCGGTTCAAGATATTTTCCAGGAAATAGGGCCGATTCTCTCCCTGCCAGAGATCTTTGTATTCGCTCCGAAGCTGAAAGATCTTATGCATCATGTCTGTCATCGGTCCACTAACTTGGCGTAAACTGCGGAAACCCATATCGCGACTCCCGGCGTTCGCCTGAGCTTCGGCGTAGCGGTCCGCAATTTCCTTGGAGTAAATGGCTTTCTGCCCGAGGAAATCGAATCTCCTCGCCGAGAAATCAACGTAATTCAACATGTCGGAGTTGCGGCGTGCCTCGACGCGATGCTCGCGGACGCTTGCAATCACGTTTTCCGCCAGCAGGCGGATCTGGTGAGCCGTTGGCTGCCAGCCGGCGTAGAACTTTTGACCCTGTGGGTTCAAGGCGTCCATCCAGGTCAGGCTGTCGTTGCCGTCCCGGTGGATGGTGCTTCGCAACGCATCGTGGATCTGCGTGAGCGTGTTCACTTCATTGGCGAAATCGTGGCCGTCCGCCCGGTAGAAGGTCCAGTCCCAGGCGTTTGAGAATTGCTGGTCGTCCACCGTGGTCTGCCAGCTCTGGGCGGCGCCATAGGCAAGCCCGTACCACGTAAAGTTAACCATGCCCTCGCCATCGTCCATCCACGTGGTGTTCAGAACACCGGTTGCGCCCAGGTTTTTGCCATCGGTCACGAATTGGCGGATGTTGGGGATCGCTTCAGAATAGTCCGGAAAGATGCGGCTCCAGTTGTTTACGCCCGGCGCCACCCAGGTTTCAAGCCCTACATCACGGAACGGCTTGATCTCATTTACGAATGACTTTCGCGGTGCGTAATCCCACGGCACGGCGATCATGTCTTTAGGCAGGTCCTTCAAATCTTCCGGATGGCGGACGCCCATGTCTCCCCAGAAAAGAATCTTGCGGTGGTAGGGTTTGAGGACTTCGTCAATCTTACGCAGGTAATCGACGTACACTTTCGAGTAGCCTTCCTTGTCGACGAGGTCCTTGGTTCGCCCCTGGCCGAGTTCAAATGTTTCATCGGCGCCGATATGGAAAAACGGCCCCGGAAAATACTTGTTGAGGTCGGCGAACATCTTCCCAATGAACTGGTACGACTCCTGGACGGTCGGTGACAGCACAGTTCCATAAGGGCGCTCCGCCATGTCCTGGTATCGTTCATTTTCCAGCAAAAGATGCAGGTGCCCGAATGATTCCTGCTCCGGCGTCACGGTCATGTGGTACTTCTCTGCGTAGGCGACAATCTCGTTCACTTCCTGTGGACTCAGCGCTCCGCCCGGCTCTCCTGCCAGTGGAATGCTGGGGTATTCAAACATGTTCTCCATGTAGGGTGAATAGAGGTTGATCTTGTATTGCGCAAGCAGATCAATCTCACGCTTGATGGAGTCAAGCGTTGGAAACGGGCCTCGGCTGATGTCAATGCTCACTCCCCGCCAGCGCATCGCCGGCCAATCCACAATCGTGACAGCCGGGCAACGCGCGGAGCCGCTGGCCTGCCCGGGGTGAAACAACTGCCGCAGGGTCTGCACACCGTATAACACGCCGGCCGCGGATTTGGCCACCACGTCCGCCTCGCGGCTGCTCACCACCAGGACGTAACCTTCTTCATCGGCCTTCGCGGGAAACTTGATCCCCGCGCGGTCAAGGATGCGGCTGCCTTCGCTTGTATCTGTTCGCGCCAGAACAACGCGTGGAGAGCCAGACGCCCGGTCATTAATAGTGGCCTCAACGCCGTCAATGGACTTCAGGTCCTGTGCCAGCAAGCTGGCGGCAAAGTGATCGTCGACGTTCTTGCTGCTGACGTCGATAGTCACATGATTCGTGGCGACCAATTCTCCCGTGCCCTCGCGGACCTGCTGCGGGTAAGGTGATAGCGGCAATTCAGCCGCGAAGAGCGGCGAGCAAACAAAGCAGACGAGCAGTAGAAAAGCGAAGCGGCGGGTGATCAAGACAATTTCCTCCAGGGAGTCTAACCGGAAGGCTACGATTGTGTCCGGTGAAACGGACACCATACACCCAGCCGCCATCCGAATGCAAACGAAGGAAGGGTTTAGCGCGACGGTGCAAATTTTACCCGGTGTGCCATAATCAGACACAAATTTGAATCTAATCGAACGCATTGCTAAAATATTGCTTATTATCAATAATTTACAGATTTCAAAATTTTAGAAGAAAAATCCCATGCGTCCCATTTTGGCCATCCCGGGCGGTATGTAGCCTAGCAAAGGAGGCAAGCAGCGACACGGGCCGGCGATCAGCGCCGAATGGCGTTTTCGAAATCCATGAGCTCCGGGTTATGAGTTCCGATTACCCATTGACAAGTGGCAAGCGGGAGCCGGCAGCCCGTCGCGGCCGGCGCGTAGCTGGCGGGCGCGGGGCCGGAAATCAAGATAGCAGGTGCGTGATGCAAAGAGTCCAAAGGCGGCGCGGTGAAGTCGCTCCGCGAGTTCACAGACGGTATAATTCACGCATCTGTCCCGGATGCGTTCGAGCTTGCCATTCGGGGGGCAGGTCTATGGGCGAAGGTTCATGCATGAATGAAATGGTCCACTTCCTGGCGCGGCACGGTTACTGGCTGGTATTTGTTTCCCTGCTGGGAGGCCAAGCCGGCCTGCCGGTGCCGGGCAGTCTGATTGTTCTTGCGGCCGGCGCGCTGGCGGCCTCCGGCAATCTGAACTTTGCACTCATCGTGTTTCTTTCGGCCCTCGCCCTGGCCCTGGCGGACCTGGCGTGGTTCCAGGCCGGGCGGCGCTGGGGCAAGCGAATACTGCACTTCGCCTGCGGGATCACCAAAGATCCCTCGGCTTGTGTGCACCGGGCGGAGGAGTCCTTTGGCCGCCACGGAGTGCGGCTGTTCCTGGGCTCAAAGTTTGTCATCGGAGTCGATGCGGTCGCCGTTCCCCTGGCGGGAGCGTCGAACACGGCCCGCGCCCATTTTCTCCTTTATGACGCGCTTGGGGCCTTCTTCTGGGCGGGCACCTACGCCACGCTGGGCTTTGTCTTTCGCAAGCAGCTCGACCTGGTCGCGGCCTACGCTTCGCGGATGGGGATGCTGGCGGTCATGCTCGTGGTCATACTGGTGGCCGCGGCGCTCGGCTTCTACATCATCCGCAAAGTGGTCCGCGGGCTGCGCTTCATGCATGAATTCAGATTGGCGCGAATCACGCCTGCGCAGCTTCAAGGCAAACTGAACGCCGGCGACGACATCCTGATTCTCGATGTGCGCCGCACCCGGCGGTCCCACCAGGAGCTCCACGGCATTCCCGGCGCCCTGCGAATCGATCCCCATTATATTGAGCGCGACATCGCGGCCATGGTCCCCGTGGAGAGGCCCGATCGCCACATCGTCATCTACTGCGCCTGTCCCGGCGAGTTCACCAGCGCGCGCATTGCCCTGGCCCTTCGCCGCAGAGGCTTCCAGCAGGTGTGGCCGCTCGCCGGCGGGCTCGACGCCTGGCGCAACCACGGCTTCCCCCTCACCAAAGTCACCCCCGCCCCACCCCCTCCCGCCCCCTCTCAATAAATGAACGGTGGGTCGCGAATGCTTGCCGCACTTTGGCATGTATGCCCGCGCCCGCCGCCGCCATTCTGAGGCCGATTTCCGGCCGAAGAATCTGCTTCTCCTTCCTGCCCGGGAAAGCAGATTCCTCGCTGCGCTCGGAATGACGGGCCCGGCCGACCCGCCGCCAAAAAAAGCCCTCTCCCTCGGGGAGAGGGCGGCCGCGCATCGCGGCCGGGTGAGGGGTATTTCGTTTTTCCCTACTTCCTACTTCCTATTCGCTATTTCCCTTTGTTTTGCGATTTGTGATTGATAGCCAGGTTTATCGCATCCATCGCAAACAGCGCGGCGTATGCGTCACCCGCGGAATCCGATTTTGGGCTGAGGCTTTTCCGGCGGCTCCATGAGTTTTCGGATGGCCTCAAAAATGGTCGAGATGTCCTCATCGTGCGCTGCGGTTCGAGCTTCCAATTCGGCCAGTTTTTTTGCCAGTTCCTTATGAGTGGCCAGCAATCCCCGCAGCTTGACGAACGCCCGCATTATCGCAATGTTCACCTGAACGGCGCGCTGGCTGCGGAGGATACTCGAGAGCATCGCCACGCCTTGCTCGGTGAAGGCATAGGGCGTAGCTCGACGGGCCCCGCCCCAACTTGAAGTCACAATCTGTGACTTCAAGTTTGCGTATTCCTCCCGCGTGAGCTGAAACATAAAGTCCTCGGGAAAACGCTCGCGATTGCGTTTAATGGCTTGAACCAATACCTTCGGCTGAACCCCATAGAGCTCTGACAAGAGTGGTAGCGCAGACCGCCGGGTTTGCGGTCTGCGGCTCTTATCCCCGCCCGTCAAAAACCCGCGGACCTCAACACCGGAGGTCCGCGCTACCCGCTCCGGCTCTTCATCGTCATCGATCGGTCTCTCGGGAAAAATTAACGTTGTGGCCGGCCTGAAGCTGCCAACCGCAATCTCAGTTTTCCCTGGCCAGGCAGTTTGAGGTCACAATCTGTGATTTCAAGTTTCCTACCTGAACGGCTTGTGGTCCCAATTGCGGCCGCCTCGCCTGCCTCACTTCACCGTTACGTCAAGCGTCTTTGTAGTTTCATTCCCCGGAATGTCCACGGCCGCCGTTTTGGGGGGACTCTTCGCGCCGCCACCTGCCGCGTCATTCTGAGGCCGGTTTTTGGCCGAAGAATCTGCTTTTTCCGCCTGGCGGGAACAGCAGATTCCTCGTCGCCTTTCAGCTCCTCGGAAATGACGAGAGGGCGGTGGGGGCTCCTCGGAATGACAGGGGTGCGAGGTTTCGTAGGGGAGCCCTCCGGGCTCCCGCCGGTTCTGATCGGTCAAATCCGCGCACACCACCAAGGACGCGATCTCTGTGCACCGCCCCGGCGGCTTCACTATGCACGGCTGGAATCACGAGGTAGGGTGAGGCCTGTCACGGACACGCGGCCCCAGTTGGAGTGAGGCTGGTGTTGATAGAGCCCAGCAGGCAGGAAGAACGAGGGCCCCTTTACCGAGGGGACGATACGCAGCGGCCAATGAGAGTGCCGGGTTGCGCGCGGAGTCTTCATGCCTTGATGGCCAAAGGATCGTTCGCGCGAATCGAAAGCCAGCGCCATGGTGTGGCGTGTTGCGCGCTCGCATCTGGCTACTCGGCAGGGAGGTTGGGAAACCTTCTGCTCGCCCCCAATGGAGGAGAAACCATGAAGAGGATGTGCGTTTGGGGTGTTGTCGCAGCCTGCAGCCTGGTGGTTGCTTTCACATGGTCGACCTTGGCGCGATCGCAGGGGGCAGCCGAGCCGGTTTTCAGCGGCGGCTCTTATCTGACCGCTATTAAAGATCAGGAGGGAAAAATCGTCTCTCGTTTCGTGATCACCCTCCACGCTGACCACACCGTGGCCGCCATCGATTCCGGTCAGGATGGGCCAATCTACTAT
This sequence comes from Terriglobia bacterium, assembly GCA_035691365.1. Classification (GTDB taxonomy): domain Bacteria; phylum Acidobacteriota; class Terriglobia; order UBA7540; family UBA7540; genus SCRD01. The sequence continues at coordinate 2,602 of DASSJE010000455.1, read as the reverse complement.
TTCGGCAGCCAACTGGGCGATTGGAAGCCCGCGGGGAAACACCAGATTGTTGTCCGGACGATAAACTTCGCGTACTGGCAGGGCCCCAATGGCGCGGGGGTAGTGCGGGGGGATTATGTCATTAATCTTTCCCCCGACCGCCGCCACGTGACGGGCACAATTACCGTGACGGACTTCCCGCTGGATGGAAATCCCAATGGCGACGACGGGATCCTCATCGCATCAGTTCCTTTTGAGGGCGATCGGATCGAGCCCCCGGGGTTGGGAGTTTCACCTTTTTAAAGCTCTGCGGCTTTTTCGGTTTTTCCGAACCAGGTTGGGCAGCCACGGCATGCCTGGAGTGCGCATTGGCATTCCCATGGCCAAGGGCACAAACTCCGGGTCGCGGGCTGCTTCGGGACGGTATTCAAGATGCCGTCCCTGAACGGAAAGGACCCAAAGGAGGACGAACGATGAAGCGCATCACACGTTACCTCTTATTGGCGGTGGCCGTCGCGCTTGTGGTCCTGCACCCCGCGCCGGCGGCAGCCACTGTAAGTGTCCTGGACCAGTCCCAGGCCGCTCAGAATTCGCTGGGAGATATCGGAATCGCGCAGGGAGAAGTGTTTACCGCGGGATTATCCGGGTATCTCGACCGGGTGAGCCTCTATCTGGGATTGCCCGCCTCCGGCGCTGTCACCGGCCAGGTTAATGTCCAGATCGAGTTGGTGACCAGCGACGGCTTGCCTTCCAAGACCCGGATCGGTTACGGTTCGATTTCCCCCGAAAATATCTCTCCCTCAGGAGGCTGGGTGGATGTCTATCTCGACGGCGCGTTCGTGACCGCGGGCGCCCAATACGCCCTGCTGCTCTCCACGAGCGACGGCATCGTCTCCTGGTATATGGAAATCGGCGGGGATGTCAAACCCTACCCCTCGGGATACTGGGTCAGTCGAGCGATGGAGACGGCGCCTTGGCAGAAGTTGGAGGTCAACCAGGACTGGACGTTCCAGACGCACGTTGCCCCGGATACCCGGGACCAGAACCAAGACCTCACCTCGGGCACGGGCGGAGGCACTCGCGCCCTCGGGAGCACGCCGGTGGGTCAAACCTTTACGACCGGTCTCTACGGGTACCTCGACCGGGTGAGCGTTTATCTGACAAATTCCTCCCCCACCCCAGCCCCCATCACGGTCTCCATCCTGAAGGTCGGGAGCAACGGGTTGCCTGTCAGCGGGACGCAGGTTGCCACCGGGACGATCCCCGCCCAGGCCCTTCCGCAACCTTACGCTCGCAAGTGGGCCAGCGCCGGCCTCAAGCCTTTTCTGGTGAAACCGGACGAGAGATACGCCATCCTGCTCTGGACGGCCGGCGACGGCGTCCAATGGGTTCTGGTGAGCAATGTTTATTCGCGTGGGACCCAGGTGATCAGGAACGGGACCAGTTGGGCGGCCACTTCCGACGACTTTGCCTTCCAGACCTACGTCCTGGAACCCATTCTTGACCAGGCGCAGCCCCAGTACAGTTCCGTCATGTTCCTCGGCCAATATGGGCCAGGCGCGCAAACCTTCACCCCTCACATCACCGGAACCCTCGCCCGGGTCAGTGTGGTTCTTTCGAACTTCTGGTCAGTGCCTGCCACCTCGCCCGTCAGCGTCAACATCGCGACGACCGTACGAGAACCGACCTGGCCGCGGCCCGCAACGAATATCGGCAGCGGGACAATTCCCCTCAGCGCCATTCCCCCGGATGGAAGTCCCGGCTGGGTGGATGTCAACATCACCGGCGCGTCCGTGACCGCGGGCACCCAGTACGCCATCGTGCTCGAAGAAACCGGCGGTGGAACGGTTTTTTGGCATCACGCCACGGCGGAGGCCGGCGCAACGTACCCCGATGAGTGGGCCATGTTCTACTCGAATGTGCCCTACAGCAGTGGCTGGTATTGGTCCTGGAACGATGACCTGGCGTTTAAGACGTATGTCTTACCGGTCCCAACCATCACGACTGCGCCCGGTCCTGGCGGGGGCGCGATCATGCCCTGTTCGAACGGCGTTTGCCCCGCCGCCAGCGGCGGCTTCAACCCGGCCGACCTTACGGAAGGGGTCAAAGGTCTATTCCAGTTTCAGGAGCGCCCGAACGGCACGGTCCACGGCATCCTCAATTTCAGCGATCCCCGGCCGGAGGGCATCGCGCTCCGCGGCTGTACCACGGAGTCGGCGGCCTGCGTGCTGACGGTGACGACGCTTGCCTGCACGGATACGCAGTCGATGATGGTGGCGGGAACCGTCACGCCAAAGGGCGGAGCCTCCACTAATTACCAGCTCACGCTGAGCAACGCCTCGGACGGATCCGGCTATTTCTCCCTGACCGCCGGCGGCTATACCTACTCCATAACGCTCAGCGGCAGCATTACCTTGGCTTGTCCGCCGCTCGCGGCTCCAGGAGGGCCCTAGACAGAAGTTCCGTGTTGCCGCCAGCCCGCGGCTGGCGCATCTATGAAGGGGGCGGCGGAGTCAAGGGAAAAATGATGGTGCTTTGTTTTGTGGGGCGGAGCGAGCAGCCCCCCTTACCCAAAAGTGGGGGGGATGCGAGCGCCGCCACACTAATCCCTCGACGCCGGTGC
>DASSJE010000454.1:0-3784 GCA_035691365.1 Terriglobia bacterium | reverse complement strand
GACGGCAGCGGTGGCCTGCGGTTCTTTCCAGTATCCCAGCATGAACTGCGGGCCGCGCATGACGAGTTCTCCCGGCTGGCCGCTAGCTACTTCGGTGAGTTCATCCGGGCTGCTCGATGTGTCGAGGTTGGAAGTCGCGAGCACGCGGCAGTCGGTTTGCGCCAAGGGATGGCCGATCGAATCTGGACGGTACAGAGCGGGATCGAGAAAGCCCACGTGCGTCACGGGAGACGCCTCGGTCATTCCATATCCTTGGCACACCAGAATATTGGTGAGCTCGGTGAGGCGCCGGGGAAGATCGGGAGCCAACGGGGCCGCGCCGGATTTTACCCACCGCACACTGTGAGCGCGAGGGAACTGCCCGGCTTCGGCCGCCTGGCATATCGCCAGAATCGCCGGTGGAACCAGCGGCATCATCGTGACGCCTTCATCGACAAGAATCCTGCCCATCTGCTCGACATTGAATCTTGGCGTCACGATTAGCGTGGCGCCCAGAATGAGTGCGGGACTCAGAATCACGTTGAGGCCGTAGATGTGATACAGCGGCAAGCAGCAAAGAATTTTATCGGTCGCGCTGAGTTGAGCCCCATTCGGCCCCAGCAACTGGTAGATATTCGCCACCAGATTCAAGTGCGAGAGCATGACGCCTTTGGGAAGCCCGGTGGTTCCGCTGGAATATGGCAGCGCCGCGACAGACTGATCGGAGGATTGCTCCGGTTTGGAGTAGAGGCCAGATCGGGTTTGCAACAACTCCTGAAAAGACTCTGTTCCTGGTGCGGGCTGGCGCGTGGTATAGACGCGGCGGAGATTCGGCAATCCCGCAAGATTGATCCCCGCGATATTGCCGGCGTCCGTGATCAGAACCGTGGCGCCGGAATTTTCTAACTGGTAGCGGACCTCGCGCTCGCGATAGGTAGGATTCAGCAGGGTAGGAATGGCTCCCGCCAGTTGAACGCCGTGAAATGCCGTGCAGAACTCCCAGGAGTTCGCCAGGAAAATGGCAACCACATCGCCAGGCTTGACCCCCGCTGCCGTCAGGCCTCGCGCCACGGCTTCAACTGTCTCGCCATACTCCGCATAACTCAGGCGTCGGCCGTTCGAGGTATCCACCAGTGCAGTCTTGTTGCTATTGCGCCGGCAGGAGTCCAGTACGACCCCGTGCAGAAAACGGCCCTTGGGATCCGCGTACAGTTCAGTGCGTAGCATCCGGCTACTTCACACCCTTTTCCGGATTCCACGAGCCTTGCAGTTTGCGCACATAAACGATTTGGCCGACATGATAGGCGCTGTGCGTTGAAATATTGGCAATGGTCGGCGCGATGGAGGCAAGCTTTTGTTCGTCGGCCGATTCCACCAGCTTCTCCAGATCGGTCATGACCTGGTCGAGTTGCTTGACGACATCAGCCCATTGCTTGTCGTCAAAATTGTTGAAGGTCTCGTCGTTGTTGCCGCTGAACTTCGATTCCGGCTTACCCTGGAATTTTTCCAGCGCGCGCCGATTCCAAAACAGCAGATGATACGTGAGTTGGCCGGCGGAATGCGCTCCGGCGGGCGGTTGCCAGCGGGCTTGCTCCGCGCTGAGTCCGTCCACAGCCGCGGAAATAGGAGCGAACCATTCGGCCTGATTGTGCGTGGTGCGGAGTTCGTGCAGCAGAATGCTCCGCAAGGTTGCCGGCGGCGGCTGCTGCTGGTTCTGTGAATAGCAGGGAATGGAGAACGTGACGGCGGCTACAACGCAAATCAGAATGATGAAACGCATGATCATGGGCGCTGCTCCTATTTCGTGGGACGTTCCGGCGTTTTTTTTTCTCGTTTTTCGGCGACGCTGAATCTTTCGGGGGAGAGCAGACCGACTTCCAGAGCATAGCGCACCAGATCCGCGCGTGATTTCAGGCCCAGCTTTTCGGCAAAGCGGGCGCGGTAGGTCTCCACTGTCTTTACTCCGATGTAAATCTGTTCTGCAATTTCACGGCTGCTGAAACCTTCCGCAACCAGTTTCAGCACCTGCAACTCACGTTCACTTAAAACTTCATCCGGACGTCCTGGTTGAGCCAGATCCGGGAGAGTGTGCTGAATCAGAGCGCTCGCCAGTTCGGAATCGATGTAGGAACGGCCTTTATGGACGGAGCGAATAGCGGCGAGAAGATTGGCGTCAACGCTCTTCTTAAGGACATAGCCGGCCGCTCCTGAGGCCAGGGCAGTACGCAGGTACGCCGGCTCTTCGTGCATAGTAAGCAGCAGGACCCGGGTGGAGGCGCACACTTTCAGAATTTCCGGAACGGCACGCAACCCGCCACCCCCCGGCATCGTGATGTCGAGAATGACCACGTCAGGCCGCTCGGCCCTGGCCAGACGGACGGCATCCTCGCCGTTGGGAGCTTCTGCAATCACCTTCATGTCAGGCTGCGAGTCGATCAGCATGCGCAGACCGGCACGCAAGATGGCATGATCGTCGGCGATCAGCACGCGGATTTTGGAACCATTGGCCATCAGCGGGCCGACCTCCGGGTATCTTCTGAAGTGATATCGCGCCCCTCGCCTTCGAGGCTGGGAGGGATGGTCACACTGACCGTGATGCAGGTGCCTTCTCCCGGGGCAGATTCCACTTTGAGCTGGGCGCCCATAATAGCAGCCCGCTCGCGCATGCTTTGCAGGCCGAGATGTTTTCTCGCGCCATTTTCCTGGTTCACTGTGGAAAATCCGCGGCCGTTATCGCGGATGGTCATCGTGAAATGCTGATCTTCAAGGCGCACGATTACTGCAACGGCGGTGGCCTGAGCGTGCCGGGCCACGTTCGTCAGCGCTTCTTGCGTGATGCGGTACAGGCCGCGTTCCATCGAGCGAGGCAGGCGATCGCGATCTAAGCCCCCAATCTCCAATTGAGCGTTCATGCCGTGCAGCGTGGAATATTGATTGACATAATTTCGCAGCGCGACCGCGAAACCGAGATCATCGAGCACGATGGGATGCAAGTCGCGGGAGAGCCTCCCCACGTCGCCGATGGCCCGCGAGGTGAGTTCGCGAAGAGCGCGTGCCTGCTTCTTGGCGCCCTTCACCGTTTTGGACTCTTCGATCAGGCGGAGACCGGCCAACAACGAGGTGAGCATCTGGCCGGATTCATCGTGCAGTTCGCGCGCCAGGCGCTCGCGCTCGCTCTCGCGGGCAAGAATCTCGTGTTCGAGCAGCTGCCGCTGGGTCTCCTGCATGATGGTCAGTTTCTCGAGTTGCTTTCTCTCGCTGACATCCACGGATACCCCGGCCAGGAGTACTTTCCCATGACGGTCGGTAAACGGAAATTTAATGGAGAGCCATTCTATGTCCCCGGAAGTCTCGGTGAACTCAGCTGGCTTGCCCGTCTCACGTACCACCTGGTCGTTGCGACGGAATGACTCAGCCACTTCCGGAGAAAACAGCTCGGAGTCGTCCTTGCCGAAGGCGGCCTGCAGATGAGGGAAGCGGAGCCCGACGGCTCGGTTGTGGAAGACATACCGTCCATTCTCATCTTTCATGTACGCGAAGACTGGCAGGTTGTCCATGAAAGCCTGGAAAAGTTCCTGGCTCTTCTTGATTTCTTCTTCCGCCCGTTTGCGGTCCGTAATCTCCTGGACCACTGCGTTCACACCGGTAACTTGTCCTCGCTCATTCTTTAGCGGATGCAGATTTACCAGCCAATCGCGCACCAGGTCCGGCTGGGCCGGGGCCGGAATCCTGATTTCAAGGTTCACCAAAGGCTCGCCAGTGGAGAGTACCTGGCGAAAGAAATGACTGACTTTGCCAGCTACCT
>DASSJE010000453.1:0-6120 GCA_035691365.1 Terriglobia bacterium | reverse complement strand
CTCTCTTGCAAAATTGTATTCCCGTATTTGCCGATGTGAATCCCGGCACCATGACCATCGATCCCGATTCGGTCGAGCAGAACATTACCGAACGTACGCGCGCGATCATTGCGGTCCATCTGGCCGGGCAGCCCTGCGAGCTGGCGCGGTTGCGCGCCATTGCGGACCAGCATCACATCGCGCTGATTGAAGACTGCGCCCAGGCTTATTGGGCAAAGTACGATGGGAAACTCGTGGGCACGCTCGGCGACATTGCCTGCTTCAGCCTGCAGCAGACCAAGCACATCACCTGCGGCGAAGGAGGGATCATGGTGACGTCGCGGCCGGAGTTCGCAGACCGCGCGACGCTGTTTGCGGATAAAGCCTGGCCGCGCGACACAAAGAATCTGAGCGCCGCGCGGTTTCTGTTCCTGGCGCAGAATTACCGGATGAGCGAGCTGCAGGGGGCGGTGGCGCTGGGTCAGTTGCCCAAAGTGGCCGGCGTGGCGGAGCGCAGGCGCCGGAGCGCGCGGCGGCTGTCACAAATGATTGAGGGTCTGCCGGGCGTTCGCCCGCCGCAGGCGCCTTCCAATACCGATCCTTCCTACTGGCTCTACATGCTGCGCATCGATGAAAGCAGCGCGGGCGTTCCAACGCAGCAGTTTGGCGAGGCGCTGGTTGCGGAAGGAGTTCCGGCCTGGGTGCGTTACATCGTAAAGCCGCTGTATCGTTCCAGCCTGTTTTCGGAGATGCGGACTTTCGGCAGCTCGCACTATCCTTTCAGTTCCTACGGCAGGCAGGAATACAGGCCCGGTTTGTGCCCCCAGGCCGAGAAGGCGCTGGGCGAGGTGATTGCGATCCACTGGAATGAGAACTACAGCGAAACTCATGTCGGGCAGATCGGCGCGGCAATCATGAAAGTGGCCCGCCATTACGCCGCCGCGGGCGCAGGCGGGTCGGCAAGCTAATCACGGGAGAACTTGATGAGGCGATGCATTTTTTTTATGGGTTGGTGTGCGCTGGCTGTGGCGAGTGTGGCGGCTGCTCCGCCCGGCGCCGCCCTGCCCTGGTACATGCGCGAAACGGCCATGACGCCCGACGGCCGTCTGACGTTTCTAAACAAGCCGTGGTGGCCCCGGGCAAAAGCCCTTGCCGAAGGCCAGAGCTTTACGCTCGACTTGAATCACGATGGCCGCCCGGACACGCTCATCGAGCGTAAGGACGGGAACATTATCGAGGCCATTGATGACAGCGGGAAAGCCAAAGAGATCCTCAACAAGGCTGATACCGCGTACGTCGTCAGTTACAACGGGACCGGCCTGGTCGACCGCATGGTGGTCTATACCGATAACAATCACGACGGCAAGGCCGACGAAATGGAAATCCGGTATTACAAAGACGGTTATCTCCGTTATGGATGGTTTGGCGAAAACTTTGATAACGACGGTGCGCAGATCTTTTCACTCAAGAACTGGCAGTACGCCGCGAACGGCTTTACCAGCAAGTTCCGCGGCAATGACATGATTTATCTTAACAAGTACAATCCCACGACCCGCGCGTGGGGGCCGCTCTCCGAATGCCCGTTTGCGTTCTGGGACCCGGATCACGATGGCCCGGGAGACATCGTCACGCGCTTCAGCGTCGCGCCCCTCAGCAGCAACAGCGGAAAGGACCGCGATTACGCCAACAATTACGATTACATGTGGGCGCCGGAAGCGGTCCCGCTTGCCCGGATGGGCGCCATGAACGTGCGGCTGAGCTACAACATCGATCCTGAACACCGGCATCTTGACCCTGAACGCCCGCATTACAATTTTGGGTTCACCATGGTGGGCGGCAGCCATTACCGCTATCCGCACATGTTTTATACAAACCCGCGCCGCCGCCCGCCCCAGACGGTGGTCCGCATTCCGTGGAACGAGGCGCTCGCCGCCTCGTTGGAATATCCCGCCAGCCAGACCGGTTTTACCTGGGACGAAGCGCGCAGCGTGCACCGCTGGGAAGGCCAGTTCTGGATTTACGAGCGGCGCCTGCTCTACAACACCGGAGGTCCCACCTACCGCTGGAACATGCGGCGCGAATATTCTTCCAGGAAGACGGACCGCCGGCAGATTTATTATTCTGCGGTGGACAAGCGTTACCATCTCTTTGGCGCAAGCGAAGGCTGGATGGAAGTGGGACACCTGGTGGACAACAGCAGAGATATGGAGGTCCGTTACTTTGACACCAACGGCGACGGATACTTTGACAAGTGGGAAGTGTTTCTGGCCGGCAATCCTGCTCCCGTGCGAGTCACGAGCTTATCGGATCCGCGCGCGCGGCTGGTCCCGCTTACGCGCGGATTTCTGATCAAGGATTACAACCGGCAGGTCCTGCCGCAGGCCATCGAGCAGGACGAGCAGTTGATCGGCGAGATGAAAAAATTTGTCAACTCTTCACTGGCTTCGGAATATGAATCCGCGGCGGCAAAATCAACCATGGCAGAGCGCCGCCGATATTGCCTGGATGTCGCTCGCGAGCTCTGCTTCCTCGGCGTGCGGGATGAACTCTACCGGCGTGACGCTTCGGCGGATTATCCGGGCCTGGCGCAGGAGGCGCCGGGAAATCTGCTCAAGCCCGGCCCCATTGACGGCCGCTATACGCTGGGCGACACCCTCGATTACTGGAAGCTGGCCGGCGAGATCGAAGCCTTTGTGAAGGACTACGGCTCCGGGCACCTCCATCAGACACTTCTGGATCTCGAAAAGATCACTCCGCCTGGCCACCCGATTACGACCCAATAGTAACGCGCACGCCGCATCCTGACGGCGGGCGCCCACATAGCGGCCCGTGATGCTCACTGGCCAAAGCTGACAGGCGGGCTGGGGGATTTGGGATGGTGGATCCACACCTGGGTGCGGCTGCCAAAATAGATTGCTCCATCGGCGCCGATCGTCAGCCCACTGGTCGCTTTGCCGGCGGTCTGCGGAAAGAAATGAACTTCCCTGGTCGCCGGGAAAATATGCGCAAGCTCGCCGCCCAGGATGCCCCAGAGCGTTCCATCCTTCACCGCCTGCAGGCTTTCCAGCGGAACGGAACGCGGATGGTCAAAGTGATAAATCGCCGTCAGGGCGCGGGCGTGCGAATCGTAATCCATCAGTTGGCCGCCGGTCACGAAGTACGCATGGCCGTTGACCGCCGCGATCGCCCCCAGGCCGTGAGCGTTGCTGAGCGCCTGGTCGAAAACGATTTTGCCGGCGCCGGGATCCCAGACAAAAAAGTGGCTGTTGGTGGCCACGGCCTTGCTGCCGCCTCCGCCGCTTGGGTCGGCCCCGCAATAGACGTACTTCTCATCCGCAGTTACGGCGCTGACCTCTTCGTTGGGAATGAGGTTCCGGTGGACCTCTAACTTTTCTGTGGCCGGATCAAAAACGGAGAGCGCGCCGCCAATCAATCCGTAATCCGGCTGCGTGCCAATGTACATCTTGCCGCCGGGGCCGAAATGAATTCCTCCCACGGGGCGATACTGCTGCTCCGGAATGTGCAGGATCGTCCGCGGGTTGGAATTTGCGCTGCCACCCTGGTCCCAGGGCCGGGAGGGGTCGAAGACCACCAGTGTAGCCTCGATGTAGGAAACGGAGTATAACTTTCCGTGGTGAGGAATGCCGTAATAAATTTCACCGCCCTCATCCATTACCTGGTCATAAGAGATGAGCTGGTGGTTTTTCGGGTTGTAGGAGAAAAGCGTTTGCCCCAGGCCGGGCCCTCCGTAAATCAGCCCATTCGGAAAGGAACGCAGCCACAGGACCTCCTGCCCCAGACCGTCAACCGGGATACGGTGGCGGACCGTTGTCTGGTCTTTGACGTTTACAAAAATGTAGGACTGGACGCGCATGCCCATCAGGTTTCCGTTGCGCGCCAGAAACCAGCGGCCGCTTGGTATAACGCCCGGCGACTTGTAGTAAATGGACTTTTCACCGGTGCGCAGATCGAGCTTTTCAATGTTTCCGTAATTCACCTGGTAAATGATGTGGTCGGCATCCAGCAGGGTGATGCCCGATGCCCCGTGCAACTTTTCCGTTCGAAGTAATTTGAGTGTCAGGGTCCGAAAAATGAGGACATTGTCTCCGGCCAGTTCAACCGTGAAGTGAGGACTGACCATCGGCCTGGGAGTGACGCCTGCAAGCTGATATTGCTTCGGCGTCAACGTATGAAACTGGCGCGTGGACGGGTTGTAGGCGATGATCCGCCCGAAACGAGTGCCAACTCCACACAAAACAATTCCTTCCGGCGTGACGGCGACGTTGCGCAGGTAATTCTCGTCGGCTACCTTGCCGAGATCGGTTACCTTCCCCGTGTGTGGGTTGTAGCAGACCAGGTGGCAGCCGGGATAAGTTCCGTAATAAATTTTCCCGTCGGGCGCCTGGGCTAAATCGCAAATAATGAATTCCTTTTTCCGGAAAGCATCAGAAGCCTGTGGCAGCGGAATCCATTTTTCCGTGCGCGGATTAAAGCAAAGTAGGCTACCTTCGTTATATGAGCCGAGATAAAGGTTTCCATCTTTTCCTTGAATGATCCCCCACGAGCCGATGCCCGCAGGTATCGTCCACGACTTTGCGCGATTGTGCCGGTAATCCAGGCGAATGAGCTGGCCGAGGCCAGCCGAATTGAACGAGGTGATGAAAAACACATCACCCTTGAGGTGCGGGTCGTACACATGCAAGGCATTGAAAGTCCAGAGGTTAGTTGCCACAGGCCCGATTTCGCTGAATCCAGGAGCTGCAGAACGCAACACAATGGTGCTCTTACGGACGAAATCCTTCTCCTGGGTCCGCCCCGTGGCGGGCATGGACAAAAGAACAGTAGCCAAGGTTGTGATCATAAAACAGAAGAGTGTATGCCGGCGCATATGGATGTTCCTCCCAAAGGCAATAACGTTTAATCTGATGAGTGATGAAGTGCACCTCGCCATTCCTGCCGATGCGTTTGGAGCCGCATCAGGCAGACCATCAAACTGCTAAAAATGTCTGAAGCAGCGGCCTGTCTATTGGCCGAATGCGGCCGGCGGGCTTGGGGACCTGGGGTGATAGCTCCAGACGTCCGTGTCACTGCCGAAATAGATTGTTCCGTCTGCTCCGATGGCCAGCCCGCTGGTGGCCTTCCCGGCGGTCTCCGGGAAGAACTTTACGTTGCGAGCTGAAGGATCGATGTGGGCCAGTTCGTCTCCTAAAATTCCCCACAGCGTGCCGTCCTGCGCTGCCTTGAGGCTTTCCAGCGGGGCATGGCGAGGCTGGTCGAAGTGATACATCGCCGCCAATGTTTGTTTCGTAGAATCGTAATCCATCAATTGATTGCCGGTGATAAAGTACGCATGTTTGTGGGCAGCAGCAATCGCTCCGAACCCAACTGAAGTCTGAAATGCGTGATCAAAAATAATCTTCTTCTTTTGCGGGTCCCACACAAAGAAGTGCGACCGCTTCTCTACAGCTTTGCTTCCGCCACCGCCGGCGGGGTCTGCCCCGCAATAAACGTATCGATCGTCTGTTCCCACGGCGCTGATTTCTTCGTTGGGAATCAGGTTGCGGAAAACTTCCAGCTTTTCCGTCGCTGGATCAAAAACAGACAGCGCGCCGCCCAGCAACCCGTAGTCCGGCTGGGTGCCGATGTACATTTTTCCGCCGGGACCTAGATGGATTCCCCCTACCGGCCGGTACTGATCGTGAGGGATGTACAATACGGTCCGGGGATTGGACGACGGAGCCTCGCCTGAATCCCACGGTTTTTCAGGGTCAAAAACTGCCAGACCAGCTTCAGCGTATGACATCACGTAAAGCTTGCCGTTGAATGGAATGCCGTAATAAATTTCGCCCGTGCGGTCAATGACCTGATCGTAGGAGGCGAGAACATTCGTCTTGGGATTAAAGGAGAAGAATGTCTGCCCCAGCCCAGGGCCACCGTAAATCAGGCCATTCGGGAATGAATTCAGCCAGAGCACGTGTTCACGCAGGCCCTCTACTGGAATCATGTTGTGGCTTACTTTGTTCGTATTGCGATTCAGATAAACGTACGATTGAACAAGCAGCCCAAGAAGATTTCCAGACTGATCGAAATACCATCTATTGTTCGCGGCGGTGCCGGGCGCGGCGAATACGACCGTGCGGT
>DASSJE010000452.1:0-3408 GCA_035691365.1 Terriglobia bacterium | reverse complement strand
GCCGGCTCGCCCTCCAATACTGCCGAGGCGTCGAGCGCGATCTCTTCCGGTGTGAAACCGGCGCGCGCAGCCACCGTGGGATTCACCTGAAAGGTCACGGCCGGGCCGCTTATGGTGTTCTCCACGCCGTTCAGGACGTCCACCACGCCGTGAACTTTCGATATGGCGTCGGCGACCCGCGGCGCCGTTTCATTCAGCAGCTTGCCGTCCTGCGAAAAAAGCTTGATGACAATCGGCTCAGGCTGGCTTGTCAAATCGCCGATCATATCCTGGAGCAGTTGAACGAACTCCACGTCCGCACCCGGTTCTGTCTGTTTGATTTTTGCACGAACATCGGCGATGACTTCGTCTATGTCCCGATCACGATCTCGCTTGAGCTTGACGGTGAAATCGCCATTGTTTGCTTCGGTGACGGCGGCAAGGCCCAGCTGCATGCCCGTGCGGCGAGAGGTATTTTCAACTTCCGGAGTGGAACGAAGGATCTGTTCGATGTGCAGCAGGATACGATTCGATTCGGCAAGCGAGCTTCCCGGTGGAGTGAAGTAATCCAGTATGAAGCCCCCCTCGTCCATTTCGGGGAGGAATTCCGTCTGCAAAAAGCTGTAACACATGAAAGATAGAAAAACGATGGCAAGGCAACCGCCTGCCAGCGCCAACGGCCGCTTGATAATGACTTGCATGCCTTTCGTATAGAAATTGACGACGCGGCCGAAAAAGCCGGAAATGTGGGCCTCCTCCGCTGCCAGTAGTGCGGCCATGTCCGGCCCTTGCGAAGGAATTGTGGAACTGGTGGTTTCCTTGCGCCGCACGAGGTATTGGCTGAGGGCAGGAGTCCATGACATGGCCAGCGCGAGCGATGTTAGAAGCGAAACAGTCATCGTGATTGCCAGCGCGCGGAAAAAGGTTCCCGTCACGCCAGTCGTGGAGATCAACGGGAGAAAAACGACGATGGGGGTAATCGTCGAGCCGATCAAAGGCTTAGTCAGCTCCTTCAAGGCGCTGCGGATGGCCGCCTGGCGGCTCTGCCCAGCGTCGCGGTGCAACACAATATTCTCAAGAACGACGATGGCATCATCGATGACCAGACCAACCGCGGCGGCGAGCCCCCCGAGAGTCATCAGGTTGAAGCTTTGGTTTGTCGCCTTAAGAACGATGAATGTGATCAGAAGGGTGACAGGAATTACCAATCCAGCCACCAGCGAAGTTCCCCAATCGCGGAGGAACAACACCAAAATGATCGAAGAAAGGATGATTCCCAGAAGCACGGCATCCCGGACGCTGGCGATCGAGTCATGGACGATAGTGGACTGGTCGTAGAACGGCTCGAGATGCACTCCCGGCGGCAGAGTGGGGGCAAGCTCCTGAATTAGAGCGTGCACTTCGTCGGCGACCGCCAGCGTGTTGCTGTCCGGCTGGCGATTTACGTTGAGCAGCACGGCGGGCTTGCCGTTCGCCGTGACAATGGTGTAGGTCGGGGCAACCGACGGGCCGACCGATGCAATGTCACCGAGCCGGAGCGGCACTCCTGCGGGAGAACTCTTGACCACGATCTGGCCAAGTTGTTCGGGAGTGTTTACGCGTCCGCTCACAAGGCCGAGAGTGAGCTGATGCTCGTGCTCGATAAGACCCGGAGAATCGATTAGGTTTGTTCGACGAATGGAATCCAGAATGTCCGTGACGGTAACTCCCGCAGTAAGAAGACGGACAGGGTCGGGTGTCACTTGAAATTCAGGAACACGGCCGCCCTGAACGATAACAGTAGCGACTCCGTCGAGGCGGTTGATGCGAGGCTTCAGGTCGTAGGTGGCGATCTCCCAGAGTTTGTTCTGGGGAACCGAGTCTGAAGTAAGGCTGTATCCAATAATAGGGAAAACGGCAAAAGTAAGCCGGTGGGTATCGAGCTTTGCGGTTGGGGGAAGTTCGCTCTGCAACCGCGCCACCACGGCATCGACGCGTTGCAATGTCAGAATCATGTCGCTATTCCACTTGAAGAAGAGATCCACTTCAGCCGAGCCCCGGCTGGTGATCGATTGGACCTTCTGCAAACCTGGAATGCTGTTCACCGCTTCTTCTATCGGGCGAGTGATCGTCACGAGCATTTGATCTATGGGCATCACGCCATTGTCAACGCCGACGACCACGCGTGGAAAATCCGTGTTCGGAAAAACTGAAACGGGGATCGAAAATGCCAGGTAGCCGCCGACCAGCGTCAGGCTCACGATGAGGAAAAGAATTGGACTCGAGAGACGCTGGAACCAGGGTGGTTTTTCCTGGGCTAGTTGCTCAGCTCCTTGCGACTCGGACCGTGGTTCCATGCGCGGCTAGTCCTTGTCCTTGCTGTCTGGGTTTGCGGAACTCGCGGGGCTCTTTTTCTCCGCGTTTCCCTCTTTATCATCCGCGTCTTTTTCAGGTGGAGTCGCGGCTTCGATTTTTATCTTGGTTTCATCCGGCAGCGCATATCCACCAGAGCTGATGACTGGATCGTTCGCGTTTATGCCGGCGACGATTTGCACCTGATTTTCACTCCGGATTCCTGTCTGCACCGTCTTCCAGTGCGACTTATGATCCGCCCCTGCCAGAACCACATAGTCCGTCGCGCTTTCCGCGTTCCTGAACACAGCACTCTTTGGCACTACGATGGCATCTTTCACTGTTTTGGCAGTCATCGAGACTTCCACCGTCATCCCCGGCTTCAAAGCGGCATTGAATTGGGACGCTTCCACCCAAACTTCAATTGTCGTGCTGCCTGCATCGAGCGCCGGGCTCACCAGTGTGACGCGCCCCTTCACGGGCTCGTCCAATCCGCTCACCTTTAGCTCTGCTGAGTTTCCCACCTTGAGTACGGAAGCCTCTGATTGCGGAATATGAGCCTTTGCAATCAGCCTGCTCAAATTCATGACTGTAAGGATTGGTTGGTTTGCCGTCGCCAGATCGCCAGCGTAGAGAGGCCTGTCCGTCACGACGCCATCGATGGGACTTCGGATCTCGGAATAACTCAGCATCGCTTCCGCACTTCGCATCTGGCCTTCTGCAGAAAGCCTGGATCCGTGGGCCGATTTCAGGGCCTGCGTTTTACCCAGCCGTTGCAAGTCGACGAGTTGCTTTTGCGCTACCTCGTTCACACTCCTTGCCTGAGCAAGGGCGACTCCAGCTGCTTCCACTTCCCGTTGAGGAATCGCCCCCTGCTGAAAAAGCTCTTTCCGGCTATCGTAAATCTTTTGTTGCGCATCAAACGCTGCCTGTGCGGCTGCCGCATCGAGCTCCGCTTTTTGAAGTTCCTGAGGAATCGTGGCATCCACCGAAGTGACGTAGCCCGCGTCGGCCTGCTCAAAATTTCCCCTGCTCGCTTCTGCCTGCCCTGCGAGATCTTTATTCTCCAGCACGGCCAAAAGCTGTCCTTTTTTGACG
>DASSJE010000451.1:0-13733 GCA_035691365.1 Terriglobia bacterium | reverse complement strand
TTGTGATGAAATAGGGGACTTACCCAAGGTTCCGGGCAAGATGTAAAAAAGAGCATTCAGAATCAATTGTGTGAATTATCACGCATCAGCGTGACGCCCATCACACCATTGAAGGCGAAGAAAGTAGAAAATCTGTCCCCTGAGCCAATGGTAGAAATCCTGCCTTGTGAGTAGTTGTTCCTTGAGAGCAAGCGGGATCTGATCCTGACGGGAGCTGGGAAAAGGAGAGGAATTGTCATGATCATAGGTATACCCAAGGAGAGCTTTCCCGGAGAGAGGCGAGTGGGCACGGTACCCGCCATTGTTCCTCAATTGAAGAAAGCCGGGTTCGAAATTGTCATTGAAGCCGGAGCGGGTATCAGCGCGGGATATCTGGACAAGGATTATGTGGACAAGGGCGCCAAGGTGCTTGGAAGCCGCGAGGAAATCTTCAAGACTGCTGACATCATTGTGCAGGTGCTCTGCTATGGTTCCAACGACAAGACCGGGAAAGAAGATGTGGCGCTCTATCGCGAACGCCAGTTCCTGGTGGGCTTTCTGCGCCCGCTGGGAGCAGTGGAGACCTTGGAGGAAATTGCCGCGAAAGGCGTGTCGGCCTTTAGCGTGGAATTTATGCCGCGAATCACCCGGGCACAGAGCATGGACGCCCTGTCATCGATGTCAACCATCTGCGGTTACAAGGCGGTGCTGCTTGCTGCTGACACATTGCCGCGGCTGTGCCCCATGATGACCACGGCGGCGGGAACCATCACGCCTGCCCGCATCTTCATCATTGGAGCCGGGGTGGCGGGACTTCAGGCCATCGCATCGGCCCGCCGGCTGGGCGCGGTTGCCTCTGCCTACGATGTTCGGCCAGCCGTGAAGGAGCAGGTGCATAGCCTGGGCGGCCGTTTCGTAGAGTTGCCGATTGAAGCCAAGGATGCCCAGGACGCGCGCGGCTACGCCACGGCGCAGGATGAAACCTTCTACCAGCGCCAGCGAGAACTGCTGGGGCGCGTGGTGGCGGAAAGCGACATTGTGATCACCACGGCCGTGATTCCCGGCAAGAAGCCGCCGCTGCTGGTGACGGAAGATATGGTGAAAAGCATGGCGGCGGGGTCGGTGATTGTTGACCTGGCCGCGGAGCGTGGCGGGAACTGCGAGCTGACGGAAGCCAGCAAGGTTGTGGTGAAACACAACGTCAGTATCGTGGGCACCATCAATCTGGCCAGTACCGTCCCTTACCACGCCAGCCAGATGTATGCGCGAAATATCTGCACGTTTCTGACCCATCTGTTCAAGGAAGGGAAGCCGGAACTGAAACTGGATGATGAGATCACGCGCGAGACGCTGATTACGCACGGCGGCGAAATTGTCCATGGCCGGGTGCGGGAGTTTTACTCTCTGCCCGCAAAGAGCGCGGGGAAGAATGCTTAGCAGAGGTCGAACACTGTGGGGCGGCTGCGCAGAGCAGTTCCCGCAGTATGCATCACGAAACATTTAGCAAAAGGAGGGTACGGTGCCAGAAGGATTTATCTCAAACTTGTACGTTTTTGTGCTGGCGGCTTTTCTTGGATTTGAAGTCATTCGCCGGGTCTCGCCGCTTCTGCACACGCCGCTGATGGCTTTGACCAACGCGCTGGATGCCATTGTGGTGGTCGCCGCTATCATCATTGCCGGGCGCGCGGGTAGTGACCTTTCTTTGATCCTTGGGGCGATCGCAGTTGCCGCTGCATTCAGCAACATGATCGGCGGTTTTCTGATCACGGACCGCATGCTGCGGATGTTCAAACTGAGCGGGCGTAAAAAACAATGAATATATCCATATTGAATCTTTCGACCATGCAGTATTTGACCGACTTCTCCTACATCATCGCCATCGCCTTTTTCATCCTTTCGCTGAAGTGGCTGAGTTCGCCCGCCACTGCGCGCCGTGGAGTGCTGATCGGCGAGATTGGCGCGGCGATGGCCGTGGTGACCACCTTCTTCAACCCCGATCTTGTCCGGTTCAAGTGGATCCTGATCGCGTTGCTGATTGGTCTCATCATCGGTATCCCGCTCGGCATGGTCCAGATGACGGCCGTGCCCCAGCGGACCGCCATGAGCCACGCTTTCGGCGCTCTGGCCGCGGCGGTGATCGGAATTGCCGAGTACTACATGCGCATCCCGCACATCAACAAGTTCGAAATGACGGAAATTTCGATGGAAGTGATCATCGGCTCGCTCAGTTTTACGGGAAGCCTGATAGCGGCCGGTAAGCTGCAGGAATGGCTTCCCCAGCGTCCCATAGTTTACAAGGGGCAGAACATCGTCAGCTTTTCGGTGCTGGGCGCTGCGGTCTTGTCGGCTTTGATTCTGATTTTCAACCCCGTGGCTCCCTACCTATTCGCGATCATGGTGATTGTCTCGCTGCTTTTCGGAGTGATGCTGGTCACGCCCATCGGCGGGGCCGACATGCCGACGGTCATCGCGCTGTTGAACTCCTACGTCGGTCTCACCGCAGCCTTGCTCGGTTTTGTTCTCAACTCGAAGGTGCTGGTGGTTGCCGGCGCGCTGGACGGTTCTTCCGGCTTCATCCTGGCCGTGATCATGTGCAAAGCCATGAACCGTTCGTTCACGAACGTGTTGTTCGGCGCCTTCGGCCAAATCCAGGTCTCCGCCAAAGGTGAGGAAGAAGAAAGGGTCGTCCACAGCGCGACCCCGGAGGAGGCTGCTGCCATTCTCGCCGCGTCCAACACCGTCCTGGTTGTTCCCGGCTATGGCATGGCCGTTGCCCAGGCGCAGCACAAGGTCCGAGAGATGTTCGACGTGCTGACGAAGAAGGGAATCGATGTAAAATTCGGCATTCATCCGGTTGCCGGGCGCATGCCGGGCCACATGAACGTCCTCCTCGCTGAAGCTGATGTTCCTTATGACAAACTGATCGAGATGGATGACGCCAATGGTGAAATGGCACAGACCGACGTAGCTTTAATTATTGGCGCCAATGACGTGGTCAACCCGGCTGCAAAAACCGACCAGAGCAGCCCCATCTATGGCATGCCTATCATCGAGGTCAGTAATGCCCGGACGGTAATGGTGATCAAGCGAAGCCTGAATCCCGGTTTTGCGGGCATCGACAACCCTCTGTTTTACATGGACAACAACCTGATGCTCTTTGGCGATGCGAAATCGTTTGTCAGCGGCATCGTGAAAGAACTGTCAGGAGGCGGTGAGTAAGCAGGACGAACAAGGCACCGGGTGTGGGCGGAAGATTCTGCGCCTGGTGCTGCCATGCCCTGTATTTCCGCCTGAGCGCATTTCCCGGCCCTCTGAAGCGCCCAAGCCGCTCCGCGAATTGTCTTTTCATTCGTCTCCCGTTTACAAAACTCGTCTTTGCCACGCGCACTGAATGACGCCTGCTGCTTCCGCGCCGCGAGGCAATTCCTTGCGGGTGTAGATTGAGCAGGTGAGGCTGCGATAAAATAGCGCGAAGGAAGGGAAAATGGATCAAGGTCCTGATCAGGATGCCCGGCTTGCGCCGGAAGGCAGCTCAGTGGAACATCGAGGAAGCGCAAGATCGGGATTCATGTGGTTTGCTTGGATCGCGCTTGCGGTGCTCGGGGTCCTTTTTTATGTTCTGGTAGTGCGGCTGGACCGCATCGACAAGGAAGTCGGTCAACTTAATGCCCAGGTGCAGCAAACTACTTTGAAGGCCGATGTCGCCTCCGCCAATGCGTCGGCCGCGCTTGACCGGGCTTCTATTGCCGAACAGAGCGCCCAGCAGGCTGCAAACCAGCGGGACCAGGCTGAAAAGCAGAAAGCTCAGGCCCAGCAAGAGACCCAGCAAACCCAGTCGCAGCTGGAACAAGCCAAGCAACAGGTCCAGGCCGCACAGCAGAAGGCAGAACAAGCCCAGCAGAAGGCTGAGGAATATCGCAAGGCGCGGGAGGAAGAGCTGAATAGCCTGCAACAGGCCCTGGGCCAGATTGCTTCCACGCGCCGGACTGCTATGGGACTTGTGATGACGCTGGGAAGCAAGTCGGTTCGTTTTGACTTTGACAAGTCGACCCTTCGACCAGAGGATAAGGAGGTCCTGAGCCGCATTGCGGGCATCCTGTCGACTCTGAAGGGATATCAGATTTACGTTTACGGTTACACGGACGACGTTGGAACCAACGAATACAACCAGAAACTCTCGGAACGGCGTGCCAAATCAGTCTTTGACTACCTGGTGCAGAACGGCTTGAACCCCAGCATTATGACCACCAAAGGATTTGGAGATGCCGATCCACTGGTGCCCGGAAACTCTTCCAAAGCCCGCGCCATTAACCGCCGGGTCGAAATCGGCCTGGTCGATTCCACCATTAAGCCTATTCCACCACAGGGCCAGTGAGACCCGGCAAGCGGGTCATCCTTTGGGCATCCTCACGATACAGAAAGGGCCCAATGTCCGGAGCCTCCGCTCCGCGCCCAAAAATCCGTTGACACTATTCTTCGCTTTTTGTTACGTTCAAAAGCTCGTGGCTAATAAGAGTTAGGAAGAGGCTTCCTGCTGGCTGAACACGTCGGATCGTGGGGCGGGAAACGGGCTGGGAGCTGGCGAGGCGCTTAGATGTTTGTACCGAAGAGGATGTTTCTGACCAAGGGGGTGGGCAAGCACCGGGAAAAGCTGACAAGCTTTGAACTGGCGCTTCGGAATGCAGGGATTGCAGCCTGCAATCTGGTCCGGGTTTCCAGCATCTTCCCTCCTCGCTGCAAAATGATTCCGCGCTCTGAAGGCATTAAAGAATTGGAGCCCGGCCAGGTGACATTTGTCGTGATCAGCGAAAATTCCACGCGCGAACCCCACCGGCTGATTGCCGCCTCGGTCGGTGTGGCGATGCCCGCGGACCGGAACACCTACGGCTATCTTTCAGAACATCATTCCTTCGGA
The DNA here is from genome assembly GCA_035691365.1 of Terriglobia bacterium. Lineage (GTDB taxonomy): Bacteria > Acidobacteriota > Terriglobia > UBA7540 > UBA7540 > SCRD01. Next base: position 8,839 of record DASSJE010000451.1, on the reverse strand, counting down.
CAAACGGAACAGGTGGCAGGAGAGTACGCCGAGGAGCTGGCTGCGGAGATGCTGGCCACCACCTTGGGAGTCGAGTTTGATCCCGACCAGAGCTGGGACGAAAAGAAGGAAATCTACCAGATCTCCAACAAGATTGTGCGAACGTTAGAGATCACGCAATCGGCGATTGGCGACAAGCGAGGCCTCTGGACGACTGTCCTGTCCGCTGCCGTTTTGCTGGGTGTTGAAGATTGACGCCTGTGGCGGCGTTTAAGAGGGCAGGTCAGGGGTTCAATTTCGGTCCTCGCAGTTTTCCCTCCGAGCCCCGCATTATAAAATTATCAGGAGCCATATCATGCGTAAACATGAGATATTGACGGTCCCAACTCGCCCTTTTGAAATCGACCGGAAGAAGAACGCTGCTTCAATTCTGGAAAAGATGCAGGGCATCTCCTTCCAGGGGCGAAACCTTGGCACGGCCTTCCACATCTGGAAACGCATGCTGGGTGACCGCGTCACCATTATGATGGGCCTTTCAGGAGCGATGATTCCGGGCGGCATGCGGCGGCTCGTAGCTTATATGATCAAGCAGCGCCTGGTGGACTGCGTGGTTTCAACAGGGGCCAATTTTTTCCATGACATTCATGAGAGCCTGGGGCGCTTGCATTTTCAGTGCTCGCCTGCCATCGACGACGTTCACCTGCAGAAAAACCTGATCGACCGCATGTATGACACTCTGGTAGACGAAGAGGAGTTTCGGGAAGAAGATGCTTTCATCGGCCAATTTGCCGCCTCGCTCGACCAGTCCCGCCCCTACACCACGCGCGAGTTTCTCTATCTGTTGGGTAAAGAGATCTCAAAGCGCTCGAAGGAGGACGGCATTGTTACTTCTGCTTACAAAGCTCGAGTTCCGCTCTATTGCCCTGCCATCGGTGATTCCTCCATCGGCATCGGGATTGCAGAAAGCCGGCACCTTGGTAAGAACCGGTTCACCTTTGACGTGATTGGCGACGTGCTTGAAACAGCGCATCTGGCCGCTGATTCACCCGCCAGCGGGGTCATCTATTTCGGCGGCGGAACACCTAAGAATTTCGTTCAGCAGAGCGAAGTGACCGCAACTTTTATGCGCAAGGCTACAAACGGCCACAAGTACGCAATCCAGGTTGTGACTGACATGCCCCAGTGGGGCGGACTTTCCGGCTGCACATTCGAAGAAGCCCAAAGCTGGGGCAAGATTGCGCACGACGCCAGCATGGTCACCTGCAACTGCGATTCGACTATCGCCATGCCTATCCTGATGACGGCTATTTCCGAGGAGCGGGAACTGATCAGGAAACGCAAGAAGCCTGTCTTTGAATTGGGGCGCGAATTGAAGTTCTCATTCCAAAAGTAAGTTGCACAAAACCAACAGCTTGAAAGTCAACCCGCCTATTGTTCGTTGGCAATCGGGCGGCGAGCCGGGCCGGTCATTTTCATGGGTTCGGTCGCTGCCATGCCCTGGAGTTTCTCGGTATCCAGCCGGACACTGGAAGGAATGCCAGATCTCTTTATCGCTCACCGAAACTCTGCCTTTCTTTTCCTGCCTGATCCTTTTCGAATTGCTTACATTGTGATGTGTATCACTGCGGTTTTCCCCCGGAAATGATGCCATAAGAGCGGATTGGAGGGTCCGGCCGAAGGCCTTCCAGTCCTGGTGGAGGAAAACTCAATGAAGAATAAGGACGTTACTCGAAGGGAGTTCCTGAAGGGTGCGGCATTTGCAGCCGTTGCAGCCGGCGGGGCGAGGCCGGCGAAGGCTGCTCCTGCACTTTTAAGCAGTTCGAACCCGGGAAGTACGGTTCATTACGGCTTTATCGGAACCGGCACTGAAGGATGCGATCTCTTAAAGCGTCTGGCGACCATTCCGGAAGGTCGTTGCATCGCCACCTGTGATATCTACGCGCCCAACCTGAAGCGCGGCGTTGAAACCATTGGTTCGAATCCTCAGACCTATACAGGCAGTCCCACCGAATACCGCCGTATGCTGGAGCGGAAAGACCTGGACGCTGTGATGATTGCAACGCCGCTCAGCATGCATGCTCAGATGGTGATCGACGCCCTCAACGCGGGCAAGCACGTTTTTGTTGAAAAGACGATGTACTTCAAGGAGGAGGAGGGCGACGCGATCAGGAAGGCCTCGGAAGCCAACTCCAAACAGGTTATCCAGATCGGCTTACAGCGCCGGTCGAGCGTGCTTTACAACGTGGCCATACAGATGATTCGCAAGGGCGCGCTGGGCAAGGTGATGTTTGTTCGCGCGCAGTGGCACCGTAATAACAACTGGAGGCGGCCGGTCCGGGATCCAAATTTTGAGCGGCTGATCAACTGGCGGATGTATAGGGAATACTCCGGCGGGCTGATGGCGGAACTGGCTTCACATCAGGTGGATATCGCCAATTGGGCCTTCGGCGCAGAACCCCTTTCAGTAATGGGCGCGGGTGGAATCGATTATTGGAAAGACGGCCGTGAAGTTTGTGACAACGTCGAGGTCATCTTCCGGTACCCGGAAGGGCGGAAAATGATATTCAGTTCCATCCTTTACAACGCCCGCTTTGGATTCGATGAGCAGATCATGGGTGACCACGGGACATTGATCATAACCATAGGCAAGGGAATGTATTACCGCGAAGCAGTCGCCAAATCTACGAATGGGAAAGCCAAGGAAAACTGGTGGGCAGGCGCAACGGTGACGCAACATGCTGAGCAGAAAGGATTCCCCTTGTTTCCGGAGGAGTCCCAGTCCGGGCAGCCGGGTTTCCTCGACCGTGAAATGCTTTATGCAAAGCGCTGGCTTGCTTCCATGGGCATTTACGAGTACGAGGAGCCACACGATCCGTATTGGATGGAGCTCTCAAACTTTATGGCGAGCATCCGGGACGGAAAGCCGATCACCTGCCCCTTGGAAATCGGTATGGCGGATGCCCGTGCTGTGATCTACGGGAACCGCGCCATTGACACCGGCGCCACGGTGTACTGGCCGAAGAAAGGTGCGTAAATTTATCATCATCCCCGTTCTATGGACCACGGTCATTTAATAAGATTTCCGGGCCGGGCCGGCGCTTCGCCACGCTCTACCTCAAATGACGGGGCTGCCGGACCCTTACGTTATTCCCTTCTCGTGCGAACGCTCATCCTGCTCTCTTTACTTCTCCTGTTGATGCCCGCGGCGAGTCCGCTGTTGAGAGCGGCGGACCCGCTGATTCGCTACGAAGCTACCCACCGCGCGATGGGCACCTCTTTTACATTGGTTGCCTATGGTCAAAGCAGTTCCTATCTTGAGGAGGTCGCGGCGCAGGTCTTCCAGGAAATTGACGAACTGGACGACCAGATGAGCAATTACAAACCTGAGAGCGAACTCTCTTCGATAAATCGTGAAGCTGCCCGGCATGCTGTGATGGTTGAGCCGAGGCTGTTCGGCTTGATTCAGGATTCACTCGAATACAGCCGGCAGAGCGACGGCGCATTTGACATTACCGTCGGGCCTTTGATGAAAGCCTGGGGGTTTTTCCGGGGCCAGGGGCGTTTGCCTTCAAAGTCCGAGCTTGAGGGAATTCTGGAGAGAGTTGGCTACCAACATGTCAAGCTGGATACCACGGCTCGCACCATCCAGTTTGACACGCCTGGAATTGAAATTGACCTGGGCGGCATCGCAAAGGGGTACGCTGTTGATAGGGCCGTCGACATTCTGCGTGATAATGGAATCAGCCTGGCGTTGATTTCAAGCGGCACCAGCAGTATTTACACCTTGGGATCTCCGCCGGGCGAAAATGGGTGGAAGATTTCGCTACGCAATCCTTTGGATACAAGCAAGGCCGCATGTGTTTTGAGGCTTCAGAACCTTTCGCTCTCGGTTTCCGGGGATTATGAGAAGTTCTTCAAGATAGGCGGCAAAGTCTATACCCACATCATGGATCCGCATACCGGCATGCCGGTTGAGAACATGCTTTCAACGGTCGTTGTTTCCCCTTCAGCTACGGACAGCGATGCTCTGTCCACCTCGTTTTATGTTGAAGGGCCCGACGCCTCGCGTCACTATCTGGCCCATCATCCCAACCTGACCGCGGTCTTCTTTTTGCCCGGAGTTTCCGCCGGCGCCTATAAGCAGGTTGTTCTGAAGTCCAGCCATACTACGCTCCCCGCCGCGTCATTCGTCAGTATGGATTGCCAATAACGAGATACTTGGGGCCGTCGCGGCTTCTTGGAGCGTGAGATTACCGATCATTGAAACTTTCCAAGCATTACGTCGCTGGTTTCTGGTTTATACCCGAGCATTTTGTGGCGATTTGACTTAAATCATTCTAATACAACGTTATTAGTCACACTGGACGCTTTATGTCAATCCAGCCCTCGATTTCATACCGGTCGTCGCCCCAAACGGCCAATTCGCTTGTAAGCTAATGGATATAAAAAGGATGCTCTCGATGCCAGGTCTGTAAGTAACAGTAAACGCATGGTTTGACTGCCAACCCAAAACCTGCTAATATGACGCCATAGCTGATTATCAATGTGATAGCTTCTGGGCAGGAGGGTTATGATCAGAGGAACCCGACAAAAGCAGACCAGACACGCCTCTCGGCAGAGGAGAGCAGCCCCTACACGGAGAACCAGCATTACCAAAAGTTCTCTACACCGCGGATCGGCTCATCGTGCTGTGCCGGGAGTGAGGGCGAGGGCCGACGCAAAGAACCCTCCACAACCAATCACTAAGCCTATGGACATAGAGCGCGCAACCGCTCTGAAAGATTTCGGATCTGCAGTCAAATATTTCCAAAGAAGGGACTTCGAAAAAGCTGCCGCCCTTTTTGAGAAAGTTGCCGCGGGTACTGTCCGGGATGTGGCTGACCGGGCGAGAGTTCATTTGAGATATTGCGAGCGCAAGCGGCATCTTGAAAAGCTTCCCAAAACGGCGGAAGGTTATTACACGTGCGGAGTTGCGGCACTCAATGGCCGGGATTATGACCATGCTCTCGAGTACCTCAATAGGTCCAACAAAATGACTCCCAACCAGGAATACGTTCATTATGCGCTGGCTGCCGCCTACGGCCTTGGGGGCGATCCAGACAGGGCATTCAGCCACCTCGAGGCAGCCATCAGGCTCCGCCCGCAAAACCGCGCTCAGGCGCGGCATGACGAGGACTTTCAGTCTTTGGAAAATGATCCGCGCTTTACTCGCCTTTTAGGTGCTGATGACCAGCAACCGCTCAATTAGAGTGGCTGAAGTCACTCCCCCCGCATTATTTTCTCCAAAGAAGAGAAGTGGGTACATGGCATGAAGGTGGTCGCAATTGGTGGCGGCACCGGCCTGGCCGTTCTGCTGCGTGGGCTGAAGCGATGTGTCCGTCCTGGCTCTCGGCCGCGGCAAGCCGTTGCCAAGTTGACGGCCGTTGTTACAGTGACTGACGAGGGAGGGAGTTCCGGCCGCCTGCGCCGTGATTTTGGTATGCTGCCGCCGGGTGACATCCGCAACTGTCTTGTGGCGCTTGCCGAGGATGAAAAGATTCTCACCCGGTTGTTCAATTATCGTTTTGCAGCGGGCAAGGGGCTGCGCGGGCATAGCCTGGGGAACCTGTTCCTGACCGCCCTCACCAATCTGACGGGTGATTTTTCAATGGCCGTAAGGCTGGCGAGTGATGTGCTGGCCGTTCGAGGAGAAATTTTTCCCGCCACGCTTGAAGATGTCCGCCTCCGCGCCCAGCTTTCGGACGGCAGGCGAGTTGAGGGCGAGTCGCGCATTCATCGGACGCGGGTTCCCATCCGCAAGTTGTCGATTGTGCCAGCTCATTGCCGCCCATTGCCGGAAACGCTCAAGGCTCTTGCAGAAGCAGATCTCATCACGCTGGGTCCGGGATCGCTTTACACCTCTCTTCTGCCGAACCTGCTGGTCTCCCGGGTTGCTCAGCAGATTGCGCGTTCCAGGGCCGTGAGAGTTTACATCGGGAACCTGATGACGCAGCCGGGAGAAACGCGGGATTACAGCACGGCTGAACATCTGGAGGCGATCATTCAACACGTTGGGGCCAACATTTTTGACTTTGCCGTCCTGAACAACCGGGCATTTCCACCCTCGATTCGCAGGCGATACGCGGCTGAACATGCTGCGCCTGTTGTCAACGATCTGGCGAAGATTCGAGCCCTGGGGATTTCTCCAGTTTGCATTCCCCTGCTTCAGGCTGATGACGGAGTTGCGCGCCACGATGCCGCCCGGCTCTCGCGGTCGCTGTTGCAACTTGCCCGGCGCCCCGCACCTGTTTCGGGTCGGCACAGAAAGGCGCCATCGCTTCCACCCAGGAGCGTATGAGATTCAATCCAAACTGTTTATCCAGCATTCAGGATCACCATGCTGTTATTTATGCTAACTATAAAAACAATTCATTTCACAGTGGCTGCCCGGAAACGGCAAAATGGTCTGACTGGTCGGAGGAGAAGTGTCTAAACTCGGGTCGAAAGATCAAAAAGCAGGGAGCGAACGCGTTCGCGGCCTTTCCCAGTGCGAAGAGCACGACGCTTGCGGTGTGGGATTTGTCGCTGATCTGAATGCTCCGGCATCGCACCGCGTAGTAACCCAGGCGCTGGAATGTCTGAGTTGCCTGACACATCGCGGTGGTGTGGACGCTGATGGGGCGAGTGGAGATGGTGCAGGAATTTCCGTCCAGCTTCCGGCCGAGTTCTTTGCGCGGGAAGCGCGCCGCCTGAATTCCGGTTTTCAGCCGCATTGGCGCACCGCCGTGGGCGTGTTTTTCTTTCCCACGGATGGCGTCACACGCGCCCGGGCCATGTTTGCGGCTGAAGAAGCGGTCCGCAACCGCGGACTTTATGTAGCGGGGTGGCGGCAGGTTCCCGTCAATCCAGACGCGCTCGGGCCTCAGGCCCGCGAAAGCCAGCCGGCCATCTGGCATCTGCTGGTAGCACAACCAGCCGACCAGGAACGTGAATTCGAACAGATCCTTTACCTCACCCGCAAGGAAATCGAACGGCGCATTGCCGAAGCTGGGATAACCGACTGTTATATCCCTTCATTTTCCTCGCGCAATATTGTCTACAAAGGGCTGATGGCTCCCTCTCAACTTGGAATTTTTTACAAGGACCTCGTTGACCCGGAATTCAAGACCTCAGCCGCTCTTTATCATCAGCGTTACAGCACTAATACTTCGCCCACCTGGTTTTTGGCCCAGCCGTTCCGCCTGGTGGCGCACAACGGCGAAATCAACACGCTGCTCGGAAACCGCAACTGGATGCGGGCCCGGGAAGCCGTGCTGGACCATCCTATCTGGGGCAACGAATCTGAATGGCTCAAGCCGGTGATTCAGCCCTCGGGTAGCGATTCGGCAAGTTTTGATAACGTGCTTGAGCTGCTCACCCGTTCAGGCCGCACGGTGCATCACGCTCTGCTGATGATGATCCCGGAAGCCTGGGAAGACTCGGTTGAAATCCCCGCGGACGTTCAGGCTTTTTACCATTACCACTCCTGCCTGATGGAGCCTTGGGATGGCCCGGCGGCCATGGCCTTCCTGGATGGCCCACTGGTAGGTGCGGCACTCGACCGCAATGGCCTGCGGCCGGCGCGCTACACCATTACGCGCGACGGCCTTGTGGTGCTGGGCTCCGAGGTTGGCCTGCTGCCCATAGAACCCGAAAGGGTGCAGGAAAAGGGAAGGCTTGGGCCCGGCCAGATCCTGCTGGTTGACCTCGAGCACAAGAAGATCTTCAAGAACGAGCAATTGAAGAAGCAGGTCTCCCACGCCCGGAAATACCGCAAGTGGATTCGGAACAACATGATGTTCCTGCCGCGCTTCAAGGCCGAGAAATGCGGGTTGCTGGATCCTGGCGAGGAGCGGCTTGCCAACAACGACCGGCCAGGTTTTGTGGCATTGCAGCGCGCCGCTGGCTACACGCAGGAAGATCTGGACCTCCTGATCACTCCGCTTGCAGGCATGAAGAAGGAGCCCGTCGGGTCCATGGGTGACGACACTCCGCTTGCGGCCCTTTCAACCCGCCCGCGCCCTGTCTACCACTATTTCCGGCAGATGTTTGCACAGGTTACAAATCCCCCCATCGATCCGTTGCGTGAGTCGCTGGTGATGGCCCTGAACCTTTATCTGGGCGCCCGACACTCGGTGCTGGTGGAATCGCCCGAGCACGCCCGCATGATCCGCCTGGAATCGCCCTTCCTGTTTGACGCTGAACTCCGGGAACTGAGGCGGATGGGAGAAGAGAAGTTCAAGCCGGCGACAGTTTCAACGCTTTTCCTCGCAAGCCAGGGACCGGAAGGGATGACGGCAGCCATCAATCGGATTAAGCAGGAATGTGTGGCGGCCGTGAAGCAGGGCAGCTCCATCCTGATTCTGAGTGACCGTGGCGTGGACGCCGATCACGCGGCTGTTCCCATGCTGCTGGTGGTAGGAGCGGTAGTCGAGCACCTGATTGCCGAAGGTGTTGGCCACAAGGCTGACCTGGTGCTCGAGACGGCTGAAGCATGGGAGTCGCACCAGTTCGCATGCCTGGTGGCTTACGGCGCCGCCGGCATCAATCCCTATCTGGCCCTGGAAGTCGTGGCAGACCTTGCAAGCCGGCGCGAACTGGGTGATGTTTCTGTGCCCAGGGCGATCGAGAATTTCCGGGCTGGCATTGAAACTGGCATCAAGAAGATCATGTCCAAGATGGGCATCTCGACGCTGGCCAGTTATCAGGGCGGGAAATTCTTCGAGATCATTGGCCTGGATACGGACGTGGTAAAAGAGTTTTTCCCGGATACCCGCTCGCTTGTCGGCGGCCGGAAGCTGGTTGACCTGGCCAATGATGTGATTGCAAGACATATGGAGGC
>DASSJE010000450.1:0-23184 GCA_035691365.1 Terriglobia bacterium | reverse complement strand
GCAGGCGGCAAGCACGCCACCGCGCACGATCTGGAAATCGCCCAGAACATTTTTGGCGCCATGGGCCGCACGGTAGTTGCGGATGAAAAACATATGGATGCCGTCACGGCACTTTCGGCTTCAGGCCCGGCTTATGTTTATATGATCATCGAATCGCTGGCCGAGGCCGGAGTAAAGCTGGGCGTGCCGCGCGACCTGTCCACCGAGCTCGCCGCCCAAACGCTGCTGGGAGCCTCCGCCATGGTTCTCCACACCGGCGAGCATCCCGCCAAGCTGAAGGACGTGGTCACAACTCCGGCCGGCTGCACCATCGACGGGTTAATGGAGCTGGAAGAAGGAGGCCTGCGCGTCACTTTGATCAAGGCTGTGGTTCGCGCCGCTGCCCGCGCCCGCCAGCTTGTGGAAAGCACGAATTCGTAAATTAGATGAGCGCGAGATGCGGGGCTTAATCGTCTGGTAGCTGGTCGATGAGTTCGTCGATCTCTTCGTGAATGCTTTCTGACCGGCTGCCTATGAGGGTGATATTTGCCTCAATTTCACTGAGGTGGTCCCAAAATTCTTCTTTCTGCGGATCAATCGTGAGGAGCTTCTTAACGTCCCGGCGGGCCTGAGCTAACATCCCAAGGTATTCCTCAGCGAGCACTCTCAAGACATGGGTATCAGGGACGGTGGGCGATTTCACTTTAGCCATAACTACCTCGCCAATTTCTCTTCTAACTCTCTCATCAGCTTTTGAGCCCTGTCAATGTCCTTGTTCCATTTTCGGATCAGCCTCATGTCGGGCGACTCCTTCTCAAGCTCTCGTGTGATCTTCTGCTGGTGTTCTTCCACAACGCGAAATTGGCCTCGAATCCGCTTTCGTGATTGTTTATTCTTTCCCATGCTGAACCGTGCTCCGCGGCTAGCCGGTGCTCTTCATGCCGAAGGCGACGCCGCCCACGGTGATCTGGAGCAGGCGCAGGAGTTCGGGCGAAGGCTGCGGCTCGCGGCGCCATTTTTCAAGGAAGCGGATCTGCAGAAAATTGAGCGGATCCACGTAGGGATTGCGGAGACGGATGGATTCCTGCAGCACGGGCTGGCTCTCCAGCAACTGCTTCGATTCGGTGATTTCAAGCACGCACCGGACCGTGCGCTCGTATTCCTCCTCGATGCGGCTTGAGATCTGCTTGCGCAGGCTTGCGGGGCGGCATAGCGCGTCGTAGCGGCGCGCGATGTAAAGGTCCGTCTTGGCCAGCGAGGCCTCGGCATTGTCAATGATCACGCCGAAAAAGGGCCAGTGGCGGTACATCTCACGCAACACGTCAAGGCCGTCAGGCGCATGGGTGCACAGGAACTTGTCCAGCCCGTGGCCAAGGCCGTACCACGCCGGGATGAAATGCCTTGACTGCGTCCAGGCGAACACCCAGGGAATGGCGCGGAGCTCGCTGACGTCCCGCGTATTGGAACGCCGGCTGGGCCTGGACCCCAGACGAAGACTTTCAATCAGGTCAATGGGCGTGGCCTGGCGGAAGAAATCAATAAACCCGGGAGTTTCATAAACAAGACTGCGGTAGGATTCGCAGCTGGCCAGGGCGATTTCCTGCGCGTGCTCTTCCCAGGCCTCGGTCTGCGCCTGATGTGGAGCCTGTTTCGGCGCCGGCAGGAGGGTATCCAGAACAGAAGTAACCAGTTGCTCCATGTTGCGCTTGGCAATCTCCAGGTTGGCGTACTTAAGGGAGATCACTTCGCCCTGCTCGGTGATGCGCATCCGTCCGCCCGGCGAGGCGTAAGGCTGCGCCTGCACGCTGCGGTGCGACTGTCCGCCGCCGCGGCCGATGGTCCCTCCTTTGCCGTGGAAAAATCCCAGGCGAATTTTGTGCTTTTCAGCCACATCCCACAGGCGCTTCTGCGCGCGGAACAGGGCCCAGTTGGCGGCAAAGTATCCACCGTCCTTGACGGAGTCGGAATAGCCCAGCATCACTTCCTGGAAGTTGTCCCGCGAGCGCAGCAGACGGCGGTAGTGGCGGTCATTCAGGAGCTGGTCCAGGATGCCCGGCCCCGCCTCAAGGTCATCCACCGTTTCAAAAAGGGGGATGGCGTCAAAGCTGGATTGAAGCCCGCCGTCGCTCTGCGGCTTCACCAGGCCGGCCTGCCACCCCAGCAACACCACATCCCAGATGTTGGCGGCGCTGTTCGTCATGCTGAGGATGTAGCGGTGGGTTGCACGCTCACCGTTGTGCTTCTGGATCTGCCCCATGGTTTCAAACTCTTCCAGCGTTTGCCGGGCGCCTGGCGAAAGTTTCAACCGGCGCGGGGTCTTCGCGAGCAAGGAGTGAATGGATTCGATGCGCGCGTCTTCCGGCTCGACGGGCAGGCGCGCGGCATTCAGGATCTCATCAGCGGCCCTGCGAAGGTGCGAGGAGTGCTGCCGGAAGTCGAGGCTGACCGAGTGGAACCCGAAAACCTGCACGGCCGTGTGCAGACGCCCCGGCTCGAGGTGCGCGACGCGCGGGCTGGGATGTTCAATCAGCAGCCGCTCGATCAGTTCCACATCGCGGTCGAACTCCGCCTCATCGGCATAAGCGCCTCGCGCCCTTTCCACCGTCCGTTCAAGCCGCCAGCGCATGATGCGGATTTTGCGCCTGTAAAATTCATGAGGCTGGTCAACGTTTTCAAAGGCGCGGGTAGCGGGGAATTTTTGCATGTCACGCTCAATATCCTCGCTGATTTTGCTCTCGAGAGCGGGACGCGAGCACGGGAACGAGATCACGCTGAGGAACTCATCCAGCCGCCGGATGTAATAATCCAGGATGCTGCGGCGAAGCCGCTCTGCGGCCTTCAGGCTGGTTTCCGTCGTGACGTTGGGATTGCCATCGCGGTCCGTTCCCACCCAGGAGCCAAACCGGATGCAGCATTGCTCGCGCGCCAGGTCCGGCGCAAACCGGTCCATCTCCTGCACAAACTGCTCCCAGAAAATTCCGGCCAGATCATAGATTGTGCGCTCCAGAAATACCAGCGAGTTCTCCACTTCCAGGTCCGGAGTCATGGAACGCTCGCGGGTTTCTTCGGTGAGCCAAAGGGCCTCAATCCAGGGATCCACGGACTTCTCAATCGAGTGCTCCGGGGAGCCGCCCAGACTTTCCAGCGCGCGCCCGATGCGCAGCACGTGGTTAAACACGCTGCGGCGCTTGGCTTCAGTAGGATGCGCGGTGAGGACCGGTTCAATCCTCATGGAGCGCAGCACGTGGGCGAATTCCTCAACGCGAACGTCCTGCTTGCCGAATCGGCTGAAGGTGCGGCGCAGCGACATGGGCGCGCCGATTTCTCCCGATTCGTAGTGCCGCAGGCGCCGGATGCGTTGGCGCTCTTCGCAGAGGTTCACAAGGTGGAAGAAAAGGCTGAAGGCATGGGCAACATCCGCGGCGCGCTGCACTGAAAGGCTGCGCACTTCGCGGTCACCCGCGGCCTCCAATGCAGGGTCGGAAGCCTGACGAAGCTGTTTGGAAAGCCGGCGCAGGTTTTCAATGGCTTCAAAAGTTTTGTTCCCGCACTGCTCCTGAATCAGCGCACCGAGGCGCGTGGTTAATAATCGAACTTCCTTGCGAAGGGTTTCATCCATAAGGTCTTGTCACATTTCCGGGCGGTCAAGCGAACTTACGCAGAAACGGCCAGTACGCACTCCAGCGCCTTTCGCAATGCACCCAGGTTGGCGTCCACCCGCAATCGCTGGCGGGACGTTTCAGCCGGCGAACGATGGCGGATCACATAATCCGTGTCTTTTAACTGGTGTCCGGTGAGGACGGCCATAATGTCCGCGTGCCGCTCGATTTTCCCTGCGCGCACCAGCTTGCGGATGCCGGCAACTGTGGCGGCGGAAGCAGGCTCGCATCCCACGCCGTCTTCGGCCAGGGCCGCCTTGCCCTCGAAAATTTCTTCGTCCGTCACACTCTCGCAAAAGCCCCCGGTCCATTCGAGCACCCGGCGGGCCTTTTTCCAGTTGGCAGGGCGTCCGATGCGGATGGCCGTGGCCTCTGTATCCGGCCTCTCCACGGGAATCAACTCCGGGGAGCCTGCCTGAAGGGTGCGGAAAAACGGATTGGCCCCGGCGGCCTGGATCACCACCACTTTCGGCACCTTCTCGATAAATCCCATCTCTTTCAATTCCCGCAGGCCTTTGCCAATGGCCGAGGCGTTCCCCAGGTTTCCGCCCGGCACTACGATGTAGTCCGGCGGCCGCCAGGCCCGCTGTTCCATCATCTCGGCCACTATGGTCTTCTGGCCCTCGATGCGGAACGGGTTAACGGAATTGACCAGATAAAAGCCCATTTCTTCAGCCACCTGGCGCAGCAACCCGAACGCTTCGTCAAAGGTGTCGCCGATTTCGACGACCGCCGCGCCAAAGTCCAGTGCCTGGGCCAGCTTGGCGGCGGAAATCTGGCGATAAGGGACGAAAAGAATTGCCTTCATTCCCGCGCGGCCGGCGTATGCTGCCATCGACGAAGAAGTGTTCCCGGTGGAAGCGCAGGCAACCATGCGAACGCCGAGCGCGGCGGCCCGAGTCATGCAGGCGGTCATGCCCAGGTCTTTGAACGATCCGGTGGGATTGATGCCCTGATGCTTGATGGTGAGGTGCACAGGCCCGGCCCACCAGCCGGCGCGCCGCGTGCCTACCAGCGGCGTGGAGCCCTCCGAGAGCGATATAACCCTATCGTGCGCACCGATAAAAGGCAGCAATTCGCGAAAGCGCCACACCCCGCTGCGATCGATGGGTTCGCCGCTCAGGCGCCTCTGGTGCCAGGTGGACCGCAAGGCCTCGGGGTCTGTGATGTCAAATTCATATTTCACGTCGAGCAGACCGCCGCACCAGGCACACTGATGCGTTTCTTTTCTGGGGTCCTGCCTGCGGCCACAGCCTTCTTCAATACATTGGAGGTAAGTCAGCGCCATCTGTCTTTTGGAAATGGAACCCGCGGGTCCATAAAACTGCGCGTTGTCCGTGGCGATCCGGTTCGCTAAAGTTGAAATTCCTCGTGGATGGATTTGACTGCGTCCTTCATGTCCGCGGACCTGACCGCGAAGGAGATGCTCAGCTCCGAGGAACCCTGGGCAATCGCGATAATGTTGATCCCCTTGCGGCCGAGGGCTCCAAAGGCGCGCCCGCTGATACCCGGGGTCCCCTTCATATTTTCACCCACTGTCACCACGATGGCCACCTTGGGCATCACTTCCAGCACGCCCACATAGTCGTGCAGCATTTCAAGCTCGAACACTTTTTCCAGCTCCGCTTTCACACGCGGAAGGTCCGCCTGGTGAATGGCAAAGCAGAGCACGTTGTCGGCGGACGATTGCGTCACCATCAGCGTGGAAACTTCCTCCACGTGGAGACAATTGAACACGCGGGCTGCAAGCTGCGGGAAGGAGATCGCGTTGCGACCGCTCATGGTGATCAGGACGGCATCCTTGACGGACGTGATCGCCTTGATGCCGGACGTCCCGTTCTTCGCGGAAGGCACAATCTTTGTTCCCGGGCAGGAAGGATTAAAGCTGTTCTTGATCCACACCGGGATCTTTTTCTGCATCACCGGCTGGATCGTTTTGGGATGGAGTACCTTGGCCCCGAAATAGGATAGCTCAATCGCCTCCCGGTAGGAAACTTCGGGAAGGATGCGCGCCTCGGGAACCAGGCGGGGATCGGCCGTCATCACGCCGTCCACGTCCGTCCAGATCCAGACCTCATCCGCGTCGAGCGCCGCTCCCAGAATGGTGGCGCTGAAGTCGGAACCGCCGCGCCCGAGCGTGGTGCAAACGCCTTCACGAGTGGCCCCGCGGAAACCGGTCACCACGGGAATGACCCCGCGCTTCAGCAAAGGCGAGAGCCTTTCCTGCGTTTTGGCAGCAGTCTCCTCAAACAGCGGGCCGGCGTTGCCGAAATTATCGTCGGTCACAATGCAATCTACGGCGTCGACAGCTTCGGATTTGAGGCCCTGCGAACGCAGGATGGCCGCGACCAGCGTGGCGGACATCACTTCGCCCAGGCTTGAAAGCGTATCCATGCCCCGCGGAGTGATCTCGCGAAGCAGCGTGAAGCCCGAACACAGGTCTTCAAAGTGTTTCACCTGCTCGGCCAGACGGGGAAGCACGCTCGCCTGCTCGGCCGCGGTCAGCAACTGGTCCGCCACCTCACGATGACGGCGCGCCAGTTCCTGGCGGGAGCCTTTCCACGGCTCCTCCATCCCTTCGCTGGCCTGGGTGGCGGCGCGAATCAGCATGTTCGTGGCGCCGCCCATTGCCGACACCACGGCTACGACGTCGGCATGTTTGGTATGTTCCCGCAGAATATCAGACACGCCCTGCATGCGCTCCGGGCTGCCGACGGAAGTGCCGCCGAACTTCATCACAATAAGCGGGCGTTTGCTCTTGCCCGAACTTTCTTTCACCTTTACCATCTTTCTACCTGCGGACAAACAGAGACCCGCTCAGCCATCCGGGCGGAGCCTCACAAGCCGCCGCCCCTACCGAGCCTTCGATTTCGTGGTGCTGACAGCTTTGGACTGCGAGGCTTTGGCGGTGTCCTGAACGGCCTGCAAAAATACCTTGGCTGGCAGTGACAGGTAGCGGTCGCGGCGATAAATCAACCCAAGTTCCCGGTATAATTTCTCCCCTTCCAGAGGAATCAGTTTCAGCACGCCGGCAGTGACTTCCGGCTCCACATAGGCCCTATTGATCAGCGAGATGCCCAGGCCCGCACCGACAAACTTTTTCTGCGTCTCCACGCTCGCCAGTTCCATCGAAATCTGAAGGTGGTCGCGAAAATCCCGCAGTAGACGGTCAATCACCACGCGCGTATGGCCGGTTTTGGGAAGAATCAGCGGGTGCTGGGCCACTTCTTCAATGGTCACGCTCTTGTTCCTGGCCAGCGGATGAGTTTTCGGCACCACCACCTGGACTTCATCACGAAACAGGGGAATCACTTCAATATTGTTGGCTGTCTGCGGCAGGGTCACGATCCCAAGGTCGACCGCGCCTTCCTGGACTTTCTGCAAAATCTTGTGGCTGAAGTTGCGATAGATGCTGATCTGC
Organism: Terriglobia bacterium; assembly: GCA_035691365.1. Lineage (GTDB taxonomy): Bacteria > Acidobacteriota > Terriglobia > UBA7540 > UBA7540 > SCRD01. The sequence goes on along the minus strand of DASSJE010000450.1, from coordinate 16,125 downwards.
ACCAGCGGATAAAGCTCACGGAAATGCGCAAAAGTCTGCGGCAGGACGTAAAGGCAGGTGGCCTCATTGGCGCCGATGTAAAGCTTGCCTCGCGGCGTCTGGTTCAGCTCCGCAATTGCCTGGAGGGCTTCCTTCTGCAGGGCCAGCAACTGCTCGGCATAGCGCAGCAGAATCTCGCCCGCAGGGGTCAACTGGACCTTCTTGCCGCTGCGGTCAAAGAGCTTTTCTCCGCATTCCTGCTCCAGCAGGCGCACCTGGGCGCTGATCGCGGGCTGCGTGCGGTAAATCTTTTCCGCCGCCCGGGAAAAACTCTGCAATTTGGCGACCTGGATAAAACTCGCTAACTGGTCGTAGTCCATGGCGTCATGCACTCAGGGGTTACAAACCCCACATTTTACTTCATCATGGCATGTGTGCGCGAGCCAAAATCGGGCAAATGCAGCAAATGGCTTCCATCCGTCCCAAGGCGCGCTTTCCCAAAGAGTCAGCGCCTCCGATGCCCGGACAAGCCCAAACTCATCCTGGTTTTCATTGCCGTGTTCGTGCCGATGGAGATCCGCCGGTCTCGGCCAGGGATTCGCTTTCCATCGCGCCCGTCTGCCCGAAAGCCGGCGGAGCCGCCGAAAAGGAGACCTGGGTGAAACTGTAACGGGCCAGGAAGCGGGCGGCCCTTCCGGACCTTGTGCGATGCGTCACAAATCTCATCATCTTTCAGATTGCCCTTCCTGGAGCGCGGGAGGATGCTCCCGTCTTGGAAAGATAGCACGAGCTACCGCTAGGGGATTGGAGAAGACGGCGGCAAACTGCCGCGCTCCTTGGGCTTCGCCATAACATAGTGTTTGACGCACACCAGTAGAGCGGTTCAAAGTTGGTCAATTTTTTGTTGGAAGCTAACCCGGTTCGTCAGGAAGAAACTGCAAGGGGCAGGGAAACGAAATTTAGTCTGCGGGTTATAGGCGGGAGATCCTGCGGAATCTAACAGAGGATATTGGAGGATCGATTCCCTGCCCCTCTTGCATCCTGACCACTCCTTTTTAGCTATTTAGTTAATGCCTGTCAATGCACGATGGTACTAGTACTCTGGTACTATTCCCCCATACCTCGCATGATTTGTTGAAAACACATGTGTTAGCTAACAGCATCTGCGCCAACCATGCCCGGAACCTTGGAAAAAATCTTCTGCAGGGGGACTTGACCAGGCTACCAACACGCCTTCTGAAATAACATCCGTTGGCGGGCTGGGCTGATCTTTTCGAAGCGATTTCCTAATTAATGTGCCGCCCGGAAGTGGAAGCCGACTAGAGGAAAGCGAAGCCGCCTGAGATGACTGTGGGGGGCCGGGAACCGTGTTTAACAACACACGGGGGTATTGGAAGGTAAGTCCCCGGAGCCCCCTCCCTACACATTGCAGGGGAATATGTCACACTACAATCATTTCTGTCAACGGTTTCTTGTAGTTAGATGATCAAAGCTTATTACGAACCCCCGGCCCGTGAGAGACTGCATTTGGCCAGAGGTGGCGTCGAGATGAAGCGAGTCCCTCGTCGTACCAATGAACTCGGGCGGCGCAGAGGCCAGAGTTAGACCCGACCTTGTGTTTCGTCACCCTTACTTTGGGCGTGGGGCACAACTTGCTGCAAGCTGTGACGTTACCAGCCTGAAGGACCCCGACGTCCTTGCCCATTCCCGGTTTAACCGTGCTACATTGAAGCCGACAGAGCGTAACACCATGGCTGAAGAACGCCGGACGAAATTTGCGTGGATGGATGTGCTGCTGCTGGTGTTCCTGGCGAGCCTGGCGGTACTCAATCCGGTGTCCGAGATTCATGCGCAGCTTATTCTTCTCTCCATCGGAATTTTCCAGGTCTTCGAGCGCAGCTTTATCAACTTAGCGGGGCCGCGCGGAGGAGCTTACAGCATACTTCTGAAGATCGGGCTGGCGTCGTTGCTGATTTCCCACACGGGCGGGTTGCAGCCCAGCATCAATTCGATTTTTTATCTCATTTATTACATTCCTGTGGTTACCGCCGCCATGTATTCCGGCCCCTGGGGAACGCTGGGCTGGACGGCTCTGACCTCTGCGGCTTATTGTTCGTTTCTCATCCCGGCCCTCCAGGAATATCGCCTGACAGCGAACGGAGCCAAGGAACTGGCCATCCGTAACCTCTTTTTCTTTCTGGCCGCGATGCTGGTGAACCGCTTTGTGATGGAGAGCCGCGCCCAGGCGGAGCGTTACCGGCGTGTGGCGGAGCAACTGGCAGAAAGTAATCGCCAGCTTGAAAAGGCTCAGGCGGATGCCCGGCGCTCTGAACGGCTGGCGGCTCTGGGACAATTGAGCGCCGGTCTGGCGCACGAAATTCGCAATCCGCTGGGCGTCATCAAAGGCTCTGCGGAAACTCTGGGGCGGAAACTTCCGTCGGAAGATCCGGTGGCACGGGAGCTGGCCGATTACATTTCAGGCGAAGTAAACCGGCTGAACTCGCTGGTCAGCCGCTTTCTCAGCTTTGCCAAACCGCTGGAGTTGAAGAAGCAGCCGGAAAATATCCTGCCGATCCTGGAACACGCCATCAAGGCCGCCCAGGAACGCTGGCCCGACTCAAGCGTCAAGGTTGAACGTGCCTACAACGGCGATGTTCCCCCGGTTTCAGTCGACGCAGAACTTGCCGAGCAGGTTTTTAAAAACCTGGTCTTTAACGCCTACGAAGCCATGGAAGCGGAGAGCGGAAATCTGCGCGTGGAAGTTATAAAAGAATTCAGCGACGGCCGGCGCGGCGTGGAGATTGCGTTTTCCGATACCGGCCCCGGCGTGGCGCCGGAATTGCGCGAGCAGATTTTCAATCCTTTTTTTACCACCAAGAGCTACGGCGTGGGGCTGGGACTTTCCATCGTTTCAAAAATTGTGGACGACCACGGCGGATGGATTCGCCTGGATCCACAGGCTGAAAGAGGCTCCTGCTTCCGGGTGTTTCTGCCGGCGGATTAACAGAGGGCTTGTGTTGAGAAGTCCTGCCTTCTAAATTGCTCATGGTAGCGGGTCCGATAATGCCAACCATTCTGATTGTCGAAGACGAACCCAAAATGCTCCGGCTGCTGGAGCTGAACCTGGCGGACGACGGCTACACAACACGCACCGCCGGCACCGCTGAGAACGGGCTGAAGGTCCTGGCCAGCGACAAAATCGACCTGGTCCTGAGCGACGTGAAGTTGCCGGGCATGAACGGCCTGGAATTTCTGCAGGCGGTGAAGCGCGCCAACGCCAACGTTCCCGTGGTTATGATGACCGCCTATGGCACGGTTGAAACCGCCGTCGAGGCAATGAAAGAGGGCGCCAGCGACTTTGTCCTGAAACCGTTCTCGATCGAAGAGATCAAGTTGATTGTCCGCAAGGAGCTTGAAGTCCGGCGGCTGCATGAGGAAAACCGCCAGTTGCGTGAAGCGCTCGGCCAGCGATACCACTTTAACAACATCGTCGCCAACAGCCATAGGATGCAGGAAGTGCTGGCCACCATCGAGCAGGTGGCGCCCACCAATGCCACGGTGCTTCTGGGGGGCGAAAGCGGCGCGGGTAAAGATATGATTGCGCGCGCCATCCACCAGCACTCGCGCCGGGTGAACGGGCCGTTCATCAAGATCAACTGCACGGCGATTCCGGAAAACCTGCTGGAAAGCGAGCTTTTTGGCTATGAGAAGGGCGCCTTTACCGGCGCCGTGGCCGCAAAGCCCGGCAAGTTCGAGCTGGCTGATAAAGGCACCATCTTCCTGGACGAAATCGGCGATATGCCCGGCACCCTGCAGGTGAAGCTGCTGCGCGTGTTGCAGGAACGCGAGTTTGAGCGGCTGGGCGGGACCAGGACAATCAAGGTGGACGTCCGGGTTGTGGCCGCCACCAACCAGGACCTCCGCGCCGCGCTTGAGCAGGGAACGTTTCGCGAAGACCTTTATTACAGGTTGAACGTGGTGCCCATCTCGATCCCGCCGCTGCGCGAGCACAAAGAGGACGTTCCCTATCTGGTGGACCATTTTATTGCGCGTTTCGCGGAAAGCTCCGGGAAACCCATCGAGGGCATCTCACCCGAGGCCCTGAAGCTCCTGGTCGATTTCCACTGGCCGGGGAACGTGCGCGAACTCGAAAACATCATCGAGCGCGCCGTGGTGATGGCTTCGGGAACAAGAATCGAAACCGGCGACATCCGTCTGGACGTCGCCGTCCGGGGCAGCAGCGCCGCTGCACCTGCTGCAGGCGAGGACCCTGCCACGATGTTCCTGCCAGGCGGCCTGACGCTCGAGCAATATGAGGACAAGCTGATCCGCGATGCCCTGCAGCGGGCCGGCGGCAACAAGAGCCAGGCTGCCCGGCTCCTCGGACTTTCGCGCAACGCGTTGCGCTATCGCTTGTCTAAGATCGGTGTTCCCGACGAACCGGAGCCATGATTTGGGCCAGCCCGTTATCATTTCTGCCAAGGGCCTTGGCCAGCTTGCATTGCCGGGTTATTGCCCGAGATGTTTCTGGCTGGCAATGAAGGCCGACAAACTGCCCTTCCAGATCTTTCCCGGCATCTTCAGCGCCATCGACAGTTACGCGAAAAATATCGTCCACGGCTGGTTTGACCGCCACGGCAAACCGCCCTCATGGCTGGAACCGCTGGGCCCCATTCGAACATACAAGGTTCCACCTCACTTCACGAAATTTGCGGTGCTCGACGAAATGAATGAGATCGTCCTGCGAGGCACGCCAGACGGCATTTTTCTCATGCAGGACGATTCATACGCCATCATTGACTACAAAACCGGCAGGTTCACCGCCCACCAGGATGTTCTGTTTCCCATGTATGAGGCGCAGCTGAACGCCTATGCCTATATCGGTGGGCGCGTGGCCTTGAAGCCCGTCTCCAGGCTCGCACTGGTTTATACCGAACCCGTCACCGGCAGCTCTGCAATCTCCAATGACGCCAACCTGACGCCGGAAGGCTTCCGGATGGACTTCAGGGCGCGGATTCTTGAAGTGGATATCAATCCGGATCTGGTAACTCGCCTGCTGAAAACCGCCGCAGAGATTCTCCATTTGGCTTCACCGCCGGCGGGGACGGACGGTTGCAAGGATTGCGCCGCCATTGCCAGCCTGGTTCGCCTCTCCTCCCCCTAAAGCCTGCGTAAGGGAGCTTTTAGCGCGCACCGCCCGGCAGGAGGGCTTTGTCAGAGGTTGGTGGCTGAAATCCACCACAATTGGCCGATATCACCCAGGATTTCCCGGGCTGCAGGATTCCCAAAATCAAATCCTTGCCATCTCCTTTATTTGTTGCTACTTGCGGGCATGACTTTCCGGCCTTTGGCAATCATCTTGCCCTTATCGGAGCTGAGTCAGGTTCGTCGATGAAGACGAGTGAGCCCGGAGGTGGATGATGAGAGCGATGAAATTCAAATTGATGGCGGTCATGATTATGGCGGCGCTGGCGCTTGCCGGTCTTCCCTTGTTTGGACAGGGCGGCACGGAAACATCCACCGGCGTGGCGCGCGTCAGTCTGATCAGGGGCGACGTTTCAATGCAGCGCGGCGACTCCGGCGAGTGGGTGGCCGTGACCGTAAACACGCCGCTGGTTCCCGGCGATACCATCGCCACGGGCGCCGGCTCACGCGCCGAGGTTCAGTTGGATTACTCGAATGTGGTCCGGCTGGCTGACAACTCTGAGGTCAAAATCGCCGACCTGAACGATTCCCGCATTCAACTACAGGTGGCCCGGGGCACGGTGGACCTGGCAGTGTTCCAGAACAATCAGGCAAATTCTGAAATGGACACGCCCAACGTGGCCGTTAGCCCATTGCAGCCCGGCACCTATCGCATTGACGTCAATTCCGACAGTCTCTCGACGGTGACGGTTCGCGACGGCCAGGCGCAGATTTCCACTCCGCAGGGCTCGACAAACGTCAACGCGGGCCAGCAGATCACCGTTGAGGGCGCTCAAAATCCTCAATACCAGATCGTGGACGCCCGCCCGCTCGACAACTGGGATGACTGGAACCGCGACCGCAACGGCGTCATTAACAGCGCGCAGAGTTACGACCACGTGAACCGCTATTACACCGGCGCACAGGACCTCAATGCCTCCGGGCGCTGGACCTATGTTCCCGGTTACGACTGGTGTTGGACGCCTTACGTAGACGCAGGCTGGGTGCCCTACAGCAATGGCCGCTGGGTCTGGGAGCCGTTCTACGGGTGGACGTGGGTTTCCTACGATCCGTGGGGCTGGGCGCCTTACCACTATGGCCGCTGGTTCTATTATGGCAGCAGTTGGTGCTGGTGGCCCGGCGCCGTCACGCCCTTCTACCGTCCGCTGTGGGCGCCGGCGTACGTATCATTTTTCGGGTTTGGGTATGGATACCATCACTTCTCCTTCGGCTTTGGGTATGGATTCAACTCGATTGGCTGGTGCCCGCTTGGACCTCGGGACGAGTTCCATCGCTGGTGGGGACATGGCCGTGACCACTCCTTCAACGTGGTCAATATCAACAACTACTACGGGAGGAACGGCGGCCGGGGAGGTCGCGGGTACAGAGGCTCAAACCTGGGCGAATTAGGAAGCAACTTCCACGTTCGCCGGGCGATCGTCACCATGGACGCGAACCGGTTTGGCAAGGAAGCTGTACCCCGCAATCGCCGGCTGGTTGATTCGAGAATGTTGCGGAACGCACAAGTGGTCCATGGCACGCTGCCGGTGGTCCCAACGCGGGCCAGCCTCCGCACCACCAATCGTGCGGCGGTTGTTCCGGCTGCCGCAAGAAACCGGGCCAACAACACCCATTTCTTTACACGGAGGGCGGTGGCCACGCCGAACGGCAACCGTTCGTTCAGTAACCAGGCAGCTTCCATCCGCCGGATGGTTGAAACCCACAACGTAAATGCACCCGGTGCGAACAGGGCCGGAGCAAACGCTCAAGCCAACCGCGGGTTCAACATGTCGCGTCCGACAGGGCCGCAAAACCAGGCCGGCGTGGGACGGCGAAGCCCCGCTCCGGTAGTCCGGGAAAATCCGCAAGGGCGGCAGAATTTCGGGTCTGCCAACGGGCGGAGCGTGCAGGCAAATGGATCGAACATGCGGAGGTTCGGAACAGGAGCTCCGGCAGGCGCACAGGCCCGTGGCAACCAGAGAAGTGAGACTTCTGCCCAGGTGTTTCGCCAGGGCCCGCAACAGCGCCAGGGTGGGAACAACGACCCACGCGCCACGCAGGCCAACCGTCCCGGTTTCCGCAACTTCGGAACCGGCTCGCCCGCAGCACAATCGCGCGGCGGCCAGGGCCGGCAAGGCGCAGCACCGGTGGTTCGGCAGAACCCACAGCCCCGGCAGAATGTGGGGTCTCAGCCAGGCCGCTCAAACTTCAGGAGCTTCTCCGGCAACCCGCCGGCAGGAACGCGGGAAGCTCCAAATCAGAATTCCCAAAGGTTCAATCAGGGAGGTAACCCGTCCGTGCGCGGCCAGCAGAACAACGGCGGGTTCCGGCAATTCACTCCACAGCCTGCGCCGCGGTCTGTTCCACAGAATGGAGGTCAATTCAATAACAACTTCCGGTCGGCACCCCGGAACGAGAGCGGAAACCGGGCTGGGTGGAACCAATTCCATCCGCAAGCACAGGCTCCCGAGCAGCGTGGAGGCGGCGGCTTTTATAACAGGGGCGGCGGTTCGCAAGGATACTCTCAGCCCCGTAACCAGGGGAACTCCGGCTACAATGCCCCTCGAAACTACTCCCGTCCACCGCTGCGGTTTAACAATCCGATTGTCAGCGAACCGCGCTCGCGGAACTATGGCGGTGGTCCGGGATACTACGGCGGCTCAAGGCCAAGCTATCAACAGCACTCGGCCCCGAGCTATCGTGGAAACTCCGGTGGAGGTTCCCGTCCGTCATACTCGGCCCCATCCCACAGCTCCGGCGGTGGCGGCGGCCATAGTAGTGGAGGCGGCGGAGGCGGCCACAGTGGCGGAGGCGGTGGCGGCAACCATGTTGGCGGAGGCGGTGGCGGCGGTGGCCATAGTGGTGGAGGCGGCGGAGGCCATCGGCGCTAATCAAAATATCTGGCCAATATGAGGGCGGTTTAACGGCCTGGGTCTGCAAAACCCAGGCCGTTCTCATCTTCAGGCTTTGGCTTCTGACCCGGTAAAGAACGTTTCGATCTCTTCCAGCGTTTTGCCTTTGGTCTCAGGAAGGAAGAAGGTTACCGTGATGAAGTAGAACACGGTGAAGCCGGCGAAAATCAGGAACATAGTGGTATAACCATAGCGGCCCACCGTGGGCAGGAATATGGCTGCCAGAATCGTGGCGACAGCCTCATTAAGGACCAGCGCGATGCTCATGCCGTTCGAACGAATGCGGGTCGGCATCAGTTCTGACAAGGCCAGCCAAACGCAGATGCCGGGCCCCAGAGCATAGAACGTGGCAAAAACAAACAGCGTCAATGCAACCAGCCAGCCGTTTCCCGAACTGGGCAACGGCGTAATCAGCGCATGTTCTATGCGCAGAGGAGATGTCTTGGCCTGGTCAAGATTTCCAAAGGGGTCGGAAAAAAACGCCACCACTTTATTGCCCGGAATGGCGGTTGCGCGATCGAGGGTGACCGGGGTCGAAAGCGGCTGGTTAGAAACCATCGACGGCGTGACGGCGCTGAAATCACCATAAGAATATATGACGGTCAGAGTGGTCGCTTTCCCAGTCAGGCTGGTGTTTCCGATTTCGCTCAGCCACTTCTGCTGCAACTCTGGCGTGTAATGGATGCTCAGACTATTCTTGCCATTCGCCATTGACTGAACAACCTGCTGCACGTCCACGCGGTCCCTTTCCCCGCGGTGGAACAGAAAAGCCGATGCGCATAACGCCACGACAACCCCCGCCGTACCCAGCGAGAGCAGAAACGTGCGCCCTTTGCGGTCCACCAGCACCATGCCGATCACCGTGGCCCCCGCCTGGACCACTGTGAAAAGGATATAACCCCAGTGCGCCGCCACATCTGTCAAGCCGCTTTGGATGAGGATGGCTGTGTTGTAACCGATAATCGAATTGATTCCGGTTGCCTGGTTCAGAGCCAGAATCACGCAAGCCAGGATAAAAGGAATGACGTACTTGCGCTGAAACAGGCTCTCGCCGACACGCCTGCCCGCAGCTTTTGCCTGTTCTGCGGCCTGCGTGCTCTCCATCTCCTCCAGCTCAAGCCGGGCCTGTTCAGGAGCGCGCGATCGCAGAAGCGCTTCCAGGGCCTGCTGTTTTTGCCCGCGCCGGAACAGCCAGCGCGGCGACTCCGCCACGAGGAAGCCGCCCAGCACAAAGACCAGCCCCGGCGGCAGTGAGACCCAGAAAATGCTGCGCCAGGCATAGTCCTTGTAGGCGAAAAGCATTTGCGGATTGCCCAGCCTGGCGACCTCTTCCACGCGGAAGCTGAAGTACATGCCGATGCCCGCCGCAGCCACGATGCCCAGGGTCAGCAGCCACTGGAACATAGCGGTGCCCTGGCCTCGGTCCTCAGGCGCCAGGCACTCCGCCAGATAGAGCGGAACCACCACACCGATCAATCCGGCGCTGATGCCCTGGCACAGCCGGCCAATGATCAGCAATTCGAAGCTTTGCGAGAGCGCAATGACGGGGATGCTGGCGGCAAACAGCGCCCCGCTCAGGATCATCAGCCACTTCCGGCCTATGCCGTCCGCCAGCAGGCCGGCGAACAAGGTGGAAATCACCGTCCCCAGCAGCACCGCGGCCACCACAAATGAAATCTGGCCTGCCGTCAATCCCGATGTGGCTTCCAGGTAAGGCAAGGCCGCGGCAATGATGCCCACGTCGATGCCATAGAGCAGTCCGCCCAGTCCCGCCACGAACTTCAGGAAGCGGTTGTAGGTTGCCGGTTTGAATTTGAGGACCGACGATGTTTGCATGTGAGCCTCTTCGCTATGATGTCAAGCTGCCTTCAGGGTTCGGGTCAGGGTGCCGAAACCGGGCGCGCGGACAGATTGTTCTCCATTCAATGCTCTGGTTTTGCCATGCCAGCGTGACAATGCTGGATTGGCGGATTTGTCGAGGGTGAAACGGTCACGAATTCCAAAGCGATAGATTATACCGAAAGGCAACATTCCATGTGAATTCTTTCCGCCGCCGCAAAAACGGCCCGCTGGTGAAAGGTTCCCACGATACATTGCCTTCGCGAAACGACCATCCTATCATCGGTTGGACTTTTCCACATGCGGTTTCCCCACACTGGCGATGATTTCCGCGCGGGCCTGTTTTAAACGGGCAAAGAAGCCCTTCCCTTCCCGCCCTGCGCAGTTGACTTCGCCACCGAACCCTGCCTAACATGCCCTGAGAGGGTCACATGGTCTATCGGCGGGAGCGCGTGGTTGCGGCATGCGTAGTCATCCTTGCTTTTTGCGTTCTCGGTCCGGCGACGCTGCTCCGCTCACAGGATGCAAAGTTAGATACGATCCATCGGATCGGCTGGGAGATCTCAACCCGAAATTACCAGTCCGCGCTGGCTGACGCTCGCCAGGCAGTCCTGCAGTTTCCGCAATCGGCCGTTCTGATGCATCTGCTGGCTGTAGCGGAATCGAAAAGCGGGCTCGAGGATGAGGCCCGGAAGGCCTTCCATCAATCGATCAACATGGACCCCACCATTCCCCAGAATTACTACGACGTCGCGCTGCTCGACATGCAGGCCGGCGACTACGGCGAAGCAACCAGCATGTTGAAGACCTTCATCGGGATCATTCCGCGCGATGCCAAGGCGCACCTGATGCTGGGAATCGCTTACCGCAAGCAGGGTGAAGACGCGCCCGCCATCCAGCAACTGAAGCAGGCGCTTGCGATCACGCCCGGCCTGCCGCTGGCGCACTACAACCTGGGCAAGATCGACGCCAGCCAGGGCAACAACGATGCTGCGCTCGACGAGTACCGCAGCGAGCTGGGCGTGAATCCGCAATTCTATGGCGTCTACTGCAGCGCCGGAGACGCCGAAATTGCTATTAAAAAGCTGGACGCGGCGGAAGCGCTGTTCCATCGCGCGGCCGAGATCAAGCCGCTCGAGTATCAGGCTTATTACGGCCTGGCGCGGGTCTTTCTGGCCCGCAAGCAATTGCAGAAGGCCGAGGCTGAGCTCAACACCGTCATCGCCATCGCCCCCGATGATATTGACGCTCACTCGATGCTGGCCGGCATTTACACTCAACTCGGGAAAACGCTGGAAGCCAAAAGAGAGGAACTGGTGGTGGAGACTCTCAAGAGCCAGGCGAACCAGCCGGTGGAATCCCCTGCCCCATCACACTGAACCGGCCGGACACGCAGGCCATGCCGGCGCGAAATCGATGCAGAAATCCCACAGAAGACCGGTGCATGAATTGCTGCTGATGGCCTTTTGCGGCCTGGTTCTGCTGGCGCCGAATCTTCCTGCCGAAGAGTTCCACCAGACGCAACACTTCAACCGCCGCCTGTTCACCGCCGGAACGTTCAGCATGGAAGTGCGCACCGGGGACATCTACATCACCGCCTGGGACGATCCGCACGTCGAGATTGAGGCGGAGAAAGTTGTCCACGCCAAATCAAAGAACGACGCCGAGCGCCGCTACAAGCGCGTCAGGATTCTGCTTGACGGGCAGGATGAGGTGGTCCGCCTGCGCACGCTCTATCCGCCTCGCAGGCCCTGGCGGCCCTTTCGTGGCGAGTCCAGCCTCACCGTCGACTTCCACATCCACATGCCTTACGATTGCAACCTCGACCTGAAGGTCGTGGATGGAGACGTCAAGGTCGAGGGAGTGGCGGGGCGGGAACAGATCATGGTGAACTACGGCCAGGTCGAGGTTGATGTTCCCTCGCTCAGCCGCCTTCGATCGGTCCGCGCCAAGACCTGGATTGGCAACGTTCAAAGCGATCTGCACGGCGAGAACGACGCAGGGCTCGACAAGAAGGTCCTCTTCTGGAACCCCTCCGGCACCCAGGACGTCCAACTCAAAGTCCACATGGGCGGCATCTACATCTTCCAGGGTGAGGATGATTATCCGCCCGCAGGCTTCCCCTGAATCGGCAGCAGCCGGCGCCGGCCGCTTGCGCCCCAAATTCAGCCCATCGCGCTTTTGTAACTTTTACCCGCTGTGCCAGATTTGAACACATTTTGAATCGAGGCTCGGCATTTGCACAATAATTGCCATATAAGTTATGTATTATGTGTAACTTACAAAATTCAATATTTTTCGGGCCAAAATCCCATACGTCCCATTTCAGGGCTAGATACGTCATCGTCTAGCCTAGACTATGCGGCCTATGCGCGGACCTCCGCCGGCGATGATTTGACCGCGCCACCCGCCACCGGGCCGGCCGGCACGGAGTTTCTCAAAGTTTGCGCATCGATGGGCAAGCGGCGAAGGCGCACGCCGGTTGCGGCAAAAATCGCATTGGCTACGGCGGGGGCCAGAGGAGGGACCCCAGGCTCGCCCATGCCCATGGGATCCTCGTTGCTCGGCACAACGTACACCTCAACTTCCGGGGCGCTGCCGATTCGCAGCACCTGGAAGTCGTGAAAATTGCTCTGCTCGACCGCACCATCCTTGATGCTGATCTCGCCCGTCAGCACCGGAGTCAGAGCGTAATTGATAGCTCCCTGCGTCATGGCGCGCACACCGTCGGGATTCACGGCCGTGCCGCAATTGACCGCGCTTACGATGCGGTCCACATGTACAGTTCCATCCTTATCCACCGAAACTTCGGCGACATGGGCGATGTAACTGCCAAAGGAGAAATGGCAGGCAATACCTCGGCCATGGCGCGGGGGGAGTGGTTTGCCCCAGCCGGATTTTTCCGCCGCGAGTTCCAGCACAGCGCGAAACTTCACCGTATCCAGCGGCGGATTATCGGGCCACATCACCGCGCCTATGAGCTGCCTTTCCTGCAACAGCCCTTTTCTGAATTCATAGGGATCGCGCCCGGCGGCGTGCGCCATCTCGTCGATGAAACACTCCATGGCAAAGGCTGTAAACGAGCTCTCCACTGACCGCCACCAGGCACGCGGAACTACAGATTCCACCGGAGAATAGTCCAGCCGAAAATTCGGCATGGCGTAGGGCAAGACGTCGGCGCCGCCCAACTCCTGTGATGCTACGTGCCTCGGATCTTTCAGCCGATCCGGCGGATCGAACACCGGCCGAATCGGCGTGGATACCACCCGATGCGACCACGCAACCGGGCTGCCCTTATCGTCGAGACCTCCCAGCATGTGGTGATAGGAATATTGCCTGTAAAAGTCGTGCTGAATGTCATCTTCGCGGGTCCACATCAGTTGAACGGGTTTCTTCAATTGCTTCCCCACCTGCCAGGCTTCGGCGGCGTAGTCCCACTGGTAGCGGCGTCCAAACGAGCCGCCGCAAAGTGTCATGTGCACGGTGACTTTGTCTTTGGGAAGGCCTGAAAGCTGGGCGATTTCATCCTGCACCAATCCGCCGCCCTGCGTCGGCGACCAGACCTCAATGCCGCCATCGCGCACATGAATCGTTGTGTTCATGGGTTCCATCGTGGCGTGCGCCTGGAACGGCAGCTCGTAGGTTGCTTCGACCGTTCTGGAAGCCCCTGCCAGGGCCTTCAGCGCGTCACCACGATTGACGGCGACAAACGACGGAGGGGCGGCGGCTTCCTGCTGCATCATCTTGCGCAAAGTTTCCGTCGTTTCATTTCCGCCGGGTCCCTTGTCCCAGAAAATCTTCAGGGCTTTCCGGCCCTGGATCGCAGACCATGTGGAATCGCCAACAACGGCGATTCCAGCAGAACAGTTGGCATTGTAAATGATCCCTGGAATTTGTCCGACCGGCGCCACCGGGAAAACGGCTTGTACTCCCGGAATGGCTTTGGCAGCCGTCGCATCAAAACTGATGAGCTTTCCACCAAAGTGAGGGCAACGCGCGATAACGGCAAACAACATTCCAGGAACTCGCACGTCAAGGCCGAATCCTGCGCTGCCGTCCACTTTGCCGGGTATATCCACCCTGGGAACCGGCTTGCCAATAAAGCTGAAGTCTTTGGGCTGTTTGAGCGCGATCGCGTTCGCTTTGGGCGCCGGCAGCTTCGAGGCGGTTTCAACCAGCTGGCCATAAGTAAAGCGGCGGCCGGTGGAGGCGTGGATCACGGTGCTTTTCTCAGCCCGGCACTCCGATTTCTGCACACCCCACCGCTGCGCTGCTGCATCCAGCAGCAACTCCCTGGCTTGAGCGCCTGCCTGGCGCATATAGCTCCAGGCGGTTTCGACACCTCCGCTCCCTCCCGTAATCAAATGCTGGTAAACCTTGGGAATAACGGGGGCCTGTTCAACCCGAATCATGGACCAGTCGGCATCAAGTTCATCAGCCAGAATCATGGTGTCCGCCGTTCGCGGCCCCTGTCCCATCTCCGGAATTTCAACGAGAACTGTGATCCGATTATCGGGCGTGATACGAATCCAGGCATTCGGCTTGAAGACTTCATCTGCAGTGGCAGACGATGCCGGGGCCCCGGGCAGATAAAATCCCAGGACAAGGGCTGCGCCTCCGGTCACGCCCGACTTTAGAAATTTGCGCCTGTCAATACTGGTTTGCTTCCCCATCAGGCTGCCTCCCCCGCTGCGCGTTGAATTGCCCGCCGGATTCGCTGATAGGTCGCGCACCGGCAGATGTTACCCTCCATCGCCCGGTTGATTTCTTCCACGCTGGGGTGCGGGTTCTGCGCCAGGAAGGCAGCGGCCTGCATGATCTGCCCTGACTGGCAGTACCCGCACTGTGGCACCTGTTCGGCGATCCAGGCCCGCTGGACCGGGTGGCTTCGGTCAGGCGAGAGCCCCTCAATAGTGGTTATCTTTTTTGTCCCCACAGACTCCACAGGCGTTTGGCACGATCTCACCGCCTCACCCTCCAGATGCACGGTGCAGGCGCCACACAATCCCATCCCGCAGCCGAACTTGGTGCCAGTAAGATTCAAGGCATCGCGCAAAACCCAAAGCAGCGGCGTTCCAACCGCAACATCGGCGTCGTACGATTTGCCGTTGACGGTCAGGTTGTAGTGACCCATGAATATTCCTCCATGCCTTTGAGGTTAACCTTACGTTAACCGCAATAAGCCTGGAATGCGAGCATTATCGCGACGAATCGTCGATGCCGCGGGGCAGATCGAATGAGCCCCGGAGGGGCGGAAGACAGTAGCCCATGGCGCAAGCCATGGGACAAAAGAAGGCAACAAATCCATCCCAGCCCCGGATGGGACGGGGCGGAGCGAAGGATCACAGTAGTTTGCTCGGGTAATTCCCGCTAAGGATCGGACTAAGGACACAAAGAACAAATGCAGAGATTCTTCGGCCAAAAGGCGGCCTCAGAATGACGGGTTCGGCGCCCTCCCCAAAACGTCATTCCGAGCGGAGCCCTGTCCCGGATGGGACGGGGCGGAGCGAGGAATCTGCAGTTGCCGTGCTGAAGAGTGAAGCAGATTCTTCGGCCAAAAACCGGCCTCAGAATGACATGTGTGAAGTTTTTCAGCAATCATCGAAACCCCCGCGCAATGGGGGCGCCAGCCAGGCGCGATTAAACTCGCGCCGCTCGCAAAAGTGGCCCGGTAATTCGTAATTGCTTTCGATCACATAACCGTTCAATAGCATTATTCATAATTCATAATTCATAATTGTTTTTTCAATCGCCAATGGCGGCGTAAAGCCGCCGCTACGAAACGCCCGCGGACCTCAAAACCGGAGGTCCTCGCTACCCACCAGGGCTCAGCGCAGGCGGAAAACCAAAAGCGCGCCGGCGAGCATGGCGAGGGCGGCGTAGCCGAACGCCGCGGCGGGGGAAACGAGCGTCCACAGGCCGCCGACCACGATGCTGGCGGCAACGTCGCCCACGCCGTTGACGGCGCCGAGCATTCCGTAAGCCGTGCCGCGCACTTCGGAGACGACCAGGTCGGCGGTGATGCTGCCTTCCAGCGCTTCCTGGAAGGCCATATAAAATCCGCCGACAGCGAAAACAGCAGCGAGATAAGGGACCGTCGCCAGATGCCAGCCGAACGCCGCCACAAGGCCCACAGCCGTCAGCGTGCCGGCCAGATATCCGATAGCCAGCAGGCCGCGGCGGCCCAGGCGGTCCGACAGCGCGCCCACCG
>DASSJE010000449.1:0-5313 GCA_035691365.1 Terriglobia bacterium | reverse complement strand
AGAAGCAACAGGACACAGACCAGTCGGCCAAGGCCATCGAAAAGGCCGACGGTTTTGCCCAGGTCTTCCCCGAACATAAATTCCACATCGTCAAGGTTCTGCAAAAACTCGGCCACTTCGTCGGTATGACGGGCGACGGGGTAAACGACGCCCCGGCGCTGAAGCAAGCCGACTGCGGCATCGCCGTTTCGGGCGCGACGGACGCGGCGCGCGCGGCGGCGTCCATTGTCCTGCTGGCCTCCGGCCTGTCGGTGATTATCGACGCCATCAAGGAGAGCCGGAGAATTGTCCAGCGAATGAACAGTTATGCGATCTACCGCATCGCCGAAACACTGCGCGTGCTGCTGTTCATGGTGCTGGCGATCCTGATTTTTAACTTCTATCCGGTGACCGCCGTGATGATCGTGATGCTAGCGGTACTCAACGACGGCGCCATCCTGTCCATCGCCTATGACAACGTTCATTACAAGGATAAGCCCGAGGCTTGGAATATGCACCTGGTGCTGGGAGTCGCCACGGTGCTGGGCGTCGTCGGCCCCATCGCCGCGTTTGGCCTGTTTTACCTTGGCGACAGCGTCTTTCACCTGGGCCATCCGCAACTCCAAACGCTGATGTATCTGATGCTTTCCGTGGCGGGACATATGACGATTTTCCTGACGCGCACCCGCGGCCCGTTCTGGTCCATACGTCCCGCGCGGATTTTATGGGTGGCTGTGCTCGGCACACAAACACTGGCGACACTGATTGCGGTTTATGGGCTGTTTATGACACCCCTTGGCTGGGGCTGGGCAGCGTTCGTTTGGGGCTACGCTCTGGTTTGGGCCCTCGTGAGTGATCGTGTGAAACTCCTCGGGTATCGGATTTTTGACCCGACGAAGCCTCCCTTGTTGGCCAAAAAGCCGTTCGATCTTACCCCACAGATCGCTACCCGGGCTTATGAACTCTACGAGCAGCACGGCCGCAGCGATGGCCAAGCAGATCAAGACTGGCTTAAGGCGGAACGCGAAGTCAAGGCCGAGCCCAAAGCCTGAAGCGAAATCCGAACCGAAGCCTGAAGCCAAGGCCGAACCGAAGCCTGATGCCGAAGCCGAGACACCGTCCGATTTGACGCCGGGGATCGTCAAACGAGTCCATGAACTCTACGAGGAGCTAGGGCGCGAGGACGTTCGAGAAGTTCAGGACTGGGAAAAGGCGCAGCGGGAGACTCGGAAAGATAAACCCAATAAATAGACAGACGCGAATAATGCGGCTGACATGGCCGGAGGGATGTAAATGAAAATCGATTCCAAGGATTTCCGTGTGCGGCCCAGAGAGAAGGTCAAACTCAGCGAGTGGCCGACGATTGTGAAGCCCTTTTGCAAGTCGAAGAAGCGGTATCAGAAGCTCCTGGGAGAACACGTGGAGCAGTTGAGTTCGCTGCAACACCTTCACTACGCGTCCAACCGCTACGCGCTGCTTCTGATTTTTCAGGGGATGGACGCTGGCGGTAAGGACGGCGCCATTCGCCATGTCATGTCCGGGGTTAATCCCCAAGGCTGTGAGGTATTCAGTTTCAAACAGCCAGGCGCGGAAGAACTGGAGCATGATTTTCTCTGGCGCACCACGTGCCGGCTTCCCGAACGCGGGCGGATTGGCATCTTCAATCGTTCCTATTACGAGGAAGTGCTGGTCGTTCGGGTGCACCCGGAGATTCTCCGCAGCCAGGGGCTTCCGAAGGAGTTGCTCGACGAGAAGACCATTTGGAAGGAGCGGTATCGTTCCATCGTGGACCTGGAAAGCCACCTTTATCGTAACGGAACGCGGACCGTCAAAATATTCCTCCACCTGTCGAAGGCCGAGCAACGGAAGCGCTTCCTCGAGCGAATTGATGAGCCGGATAAAAACTGGAAATTCAGCCTCGCGGATATTCACGAAAGGAAACACTGGAAGCAATACGTGAAAGCTTATGAGGCTTGCCTCGGCGCGACGAGCACCCAGCACGCCCCCTGGTATGTTGTTCCCGCCGATGATAAGGAGAATGCCCGGCTGATTGTTTCACAGATTGTGCTGGATGCGCTCAATGACTTTAAGATGGCATATCCCAAGACCACCGCAAAACGCCGGCGGGAATTGAAATCGATCCGCAAGCGGCTGGCGAAATAACGTTTGAATCATGGCCTCTTTTCTGACGAACGCTCCGAAGGTGGACTCGAAACACTCGCACTACGTGGAGGATTACCCCATGGTTCCGCAATCGCCCCTTAAGGTCGCCCTGCCGCCTGCGAGATCCCTGCGTTCGTCCAGTGAAGGCGCGGTAGCCGAACCCCTGGTTGGTGACTAACGCTCCGAGCACATACTCACGCAGCCGGCAGCCTCTCCAGGCTTGCCGTCTGTAACATGGCTGAATCGCCGAATACGATCGAGAAATCGAGCGACAGTTAGGCAAGCTTGAGAGCCGTTTGCAGCCTTGCCAGAAAGCTCTGTTTCGACCGAGGGACAGTCACAAGCCCCGGCGCAATGAGCCTCGTTTCCGGACCCACCTGTATCGAGTCTTCGGCATCGACCTCACTGAAGGGCCGGGCGTGAGCAACTTAACCGCCCATGTCTTCTTGACCGAAGTCGGCCGGATCTTTGCAAGTTCCGGAACGGTCCGGCACTTGCCTTCTGGTTGGGCTTCTGTCCAGACAATCAGATTAATGGCGGGCGACTCCTGTCCGCGAAAACCCGCAAGGTCATTAATCGCCTCGCCGTGGCTCTCCGCAAGGCCGCCCAGTCTTTGCATCCTAGCCAGTCCCGTCCGGGGCAGTATTTTCGTTACCTGCGAACCCGTCTCGGCGCTCCGGCAACTATCACAGCCACGATCCACAAGCTCGCCGGGGTTCTCTACCACATCACCACGACACGCCAACCATACGACGAAAGCATCTTCGCAGGCTTCGAAGCACGGGCCCGCGACCGGCAGTTCGTTCGATTGAAGAAGCAAGCTGCGGCCTCTGGATTCCAGTTGATGCCCGCAGGACGTGTTCCTTAGGAGGCTGACAAAGGCAGCCTGGATCATGAATTTCCAGCACTCTGTGCGGTAATTGCTGTGTAACCCCTATTTCCATAGGGTTGGGTCACCGCCATCAGATCGGAAAAGACGATGGGACTGGGAGCCGAAGCGCCAAGTTGTAAAAGGAAAGCGGAAGCACGCTCAAAATACTCGTCCGGACAGTAGATAGTTTCCAGGATGCGGCGATAGCCGTCGAGCAACTCCTACATGTCCATTTTGGGGATGAAGTTCAAGTCTGCGAGGGCCTTGTTACCCAGGCTTTCCTTTTCCTGATGAGCCGACTTTTCGTCTTCAGACAGCGCACAACTGGGTGTTGGGTAGCGTATCACTCAGCAGTCGGCCATGGAGAGCGAGATTGGGAAAGTGAAGAAGGCTAGAGGGAGGATTGATCGTGCGACACGGTCGACTGCTGACCGACAGCCAGTGCGGGAAAATCCGGACCTTGTTTCCCTGGGCACCAATGTAACAGCGTGGTGGAGCACTTTTTTAGATTCTGTGCAGCGTCGGTTGCTGTTGCCGAACTTTTTGAAGGACGTGGCGTCCAGCGCCATGGAATGGCAAACGCGGGTTGAGCAAAAGGCTGGATTGAAGGGGCAGATTCAACGAGAGTTGGACGGCAGCGGGAAGCCTAACAAAAGGTCTGAACGAGACGCGCGGACGGTCAATACACTCTAGCCGAAGGGTTAAATATGCAATCCTGAGGGGAGCCCCGCAATTCTTGTTGTCTCCTAGTCTATCGGTGGCGAAGCGATTGACCTGCATTGCTCGGGCCGAGCGCGCGGCCTACTGTCCTGCGTGATTTTTCTGCAGTTCCACTTTCAAGTTCCGTTACTAACGGGGACTCATCAGGGATATTTCATCCTCCAGTTGAAAAATCAGACGGGACAGCGTCACAATATGATTGCTTCGGCCGGGCTCGTTCCAAATTGCGGGCATCAAGCCCTTGTGGGAAACGCCGGCGGCAATCTCATCGGGAAGCGCTTTATGGCACAGAAACCAACTGCATCCGTTCTCCCGGAAACTTTTCTCGGAAGGCTCCAGAAGGGAAAATCCGTTCACGAATTCCGCAACCGGCAAGGCATTTTTTCGCAAGGGGAAGTGGCGGACTCGGTTTTTTACCTGCAAAAAGGCAAAGTCAAATTGACGGTTGTCTCCAAGCGCGGCAAGGAAGCCGTGATCGGCATGGTTGAACCCGGCCAGTTCTTCGGCGAAAGCAGCCTGGTGGCGGGGCATCCTCTGCGGATGGCGAGCGCCACCTCTATAGGACGTTCAACCATCCTCCGCTTTGAAAAGTCGGCGGTCGTGCGGCTGCTTCACGAGGACTCTGAATTTGCGGACTGCTTCGTCGCCTACACGCTGGCCCGGACCGTACGGGTGGAAGAAGATCTGGTGGACCAGCTTTTCAATTCCACGGAGAAGAGGCTCGCCCGGGTTCTCCTGCTTCTCGCCAACTTCGGCCAGGATGGCAAACCCCAGACGGTCATTCCCAAGATCAGCCAGGAAACTCTGGCGCAAATGGTGGGCGCCAGCCGGCCGCGGGTAAGTTCCTTCCTCAACAAGTTCAGGAAGCTGGGATTCATTGAATACAACGGCGGCCTGCGGGTCAAGAGTTCCCTCCTCCGAATGGCCCTGCGCGACTGATTGCGCCCGTTTCACCGCGCCCCCTCCATCGCTCTATTTTCCCCAACTGTTCCACACAGAACAGTTTCTTATTGCTGATGTGGCAGCGTAGGAATAGATCTCTAAGGCAGCGTCTGCCAACGGGACGGGGATTCCGCAGTCATTGAAGCCTGTTTGATTTGCCGGCGGCAAACCGCTCGAAATCCTGATTCTGCCCCTGGCAGGGCCCGGCGAAGAATGGCTTTTGGGGTGGTCGCCCGCTTGAATCGACAGGAGGAAATTAAGATGCTGAAGTCAACCGAGTTTCACGCGCCGCGCGCGGCTGAGGGTGAGGGTGATTCCGGCTGTCTGCCAGGTTTTCCTCCCCTCGGCTCCGCCCTTAAGGTTCTCCTGGTTTGGCCGCGTTTTCCATCCTCGTTCTGGACCCTCGACGGAGTCCTGGATCTTGTTCCCGTTGAGACCGACCAGCCCCCGCTCGGCCTGCTGACCGTCGCCGCGCTCTGCCCGAAGAACTGGACGCTGAGGCTCATCGACCGCAGCTTTGAAGAATTGTCCGACGCGGACCTTCTCTGGGCCGATCTCGTCATGGTCAGCGGAATGCGCGTCCAGAAGGATGACATTCGCGAAATCCTTCTCAGGGCGCGCGCCCTGGGCAGGCGCAC
>DASSJE010000448.1:0-6789 GCA_035691365.1 Terriglobia bacterium | reverse complement strand
CCGGTGGCAAATCCCGCCAGTTCCTTTGCCACAAAGTGCCGCCCTTTCCTGAAATGGACGGTGGGCGCCAGCATTTTTGCCTGAGCCTGGGCCATTTCGGGTACTGCCTGCAACACAAACGGCAGTGTCTGGTTCCACGGGCAGAGATGCGAAGGGATTGAGGACAGCGGGGACTCCGCATCCACGGTGTTCGGCAGCAGGATGTAGTCCACCTTCCGGCCTTCCAGAAATTCGTTCACATGGCCGTGGGCCACCTGCACCGGAAAGCACGGCTGTGCGATGGCCATTTCCGCCCCGGTGATTGCCGTTCTGCGGTCCGTCGGCGAGGAGAGAACCACGTTGAAGCCCAGGGACTGCAGCCATGCGCACCAGAAGGGAAATCGGTCATAGAAGTACATGGCGCGGGGAATCCCAACGCTGGGGCGTCCCTCTGCCGGCGGCAAAAGACAGGACAGCAGCAGCTTTTCGCGATACTCGATCAGGTCGTCAATCACAGGCTTGCGGTCGGAGTGCGCGGGCTTGCGGAACTTGTCCGAGCACTGATCGCCCCAGTACGTCCGCTCGCCTTCGATGGTAAATTCCTTGATGTCGCAGAGGTTGGAACAGGCGTTGCAGACGAAATCGCGCGAAGTGCACTCCACCTGTTCAAGATCGTAGCCACGAAATTTGCCGCGCCTTTGCGACCCCGCCATGCGTTCACGGGCGAGCAGGGCCGCGCCGATGGCTCCCATCACGCCGTTGTGCGGCGGTACGATGATCTGCTTGCCCAGGATCTGCGAGAACGCGGCGGCTACAGCGTCGTTATAAGCCGTCCCTCCCTGGAAAAAAATCATGTTTCCGATCTTTCGCCCGCGCACGACCCGGTTGAGATAATTGAGCGCAACGGAGTAGGCAAGCCCGGCCGCCAGGTCCCCGACGGGTGATCCTTTCACCAGCAGCGCCGTGACGTCGCGTTCCATAAAAACCGTGCAGCGCTCGCCCAGCGGCGCGGGGTGCCGCGAGGCCAGCGCCAGGCGCGCGAATTGCTCCTTGATCGAGATTCCCATTTTTTCGGCCTGCTCTTCGAGGAACGAGCCGGTACCCGCCGCGCAGGCCTCGTTCATGGTGAAATCAACCACCACCCCTTTTTCAATCCGGATGAACTTGGAGTCCTGGCCGCCGATTTCAAAAATCGTATCCACGGGCCCCATTCCCATCCGGCTGGATACAAACATGGCGCCTGTTTTGTGGGCGGTGATTTCATCATTCACCGTGTCGGCGCCGATGAGTTCGCCAATCAGTTCACGGCCGGAACCTGTAGTGCCAACGCCGCGGACATCGAGGTAATCGCCAAGTTCCGCCCGGATTTCGCAGAGCCCGCGGTTGACGATTTCAATGGGGCGGCCTTCGGTGTAAAGGTAAATTTCCTTGCAGATTTTTCCGGCCTCGTCGATGACAACCAGATTCGTGCTCACCGAACCGACGTCAACGCCCAGATAGGCGCTGATTCTTCCTTTATCCGGAAATAGCTCGAATTTCTCTGCGTAGCTGCGCAGCAGACGCACGTTCGCAAGTGACAGGGGCGCGCTGCCGGCGGCCGGTTCCTCCGGCGCCTGGCTTATCTGTGCTTGTGGCAGCCTGGGCGCCGACCGGCTTCGTTCTGCCGCTTCCAGCAGAACTGCGCCCGCTGCTCCCATCCAGCCGTAAAGATCAGGAACAAGAAAATCGGAGTCGGCGAGTTTGAACGCTTCCCGCAATGCTTTGCAGATGCTCTCATTCAGCGCCACACCGCCAATGAAAGCCACCGGGGGCGTCACCCGGCGTCCCTTCACAACGCTGGATTTGAAATTGCGCGCCACAGCTTCACAAAGGCCGCGAAGGATCTGCTCAGTGGAATAGCCTTTCTGCTGGGCATGGATCATGTCAGTCTTGGCAAACACGGAGCAGCGGCCTGCTATCCGCGCGGAACACGCAGCGCTCGATGCTGCCGGGCCCACGTCCTCGACTGAATAACACAGGCGGGAGGCCTGCTGGTCAATAAATGAACCTGTCCCGGCCGCGCATTCACCGCTGGCCTGGTAATCGATGATGCCCATGTGGCCGGAGTTGGTGTCGCCGGCAAGGCGCAGGAACTTGGAGCTTTGTCCGCCCATCTCAAAGACCGTGCGGACTTCCGGATAAAATTCCTTCATTCCACGGGCGATGGCGCGAAACTCATTTTCAACGGGACAGCCAAGCATGCCGCCAATCAGTTCGCCGCCGCAACCCGTGACGCGGATGCCTTCCACGCTGTCCCGCGGAATCGAGGCATGAAACTCCTCGAGAAGAGCTCTTACGGAATGGCATGGGTTCCCCTCGGTCCGGCGGTAACGGGAGAGAAGCAGCGGGCGACCCGCAAAGGAAGAGTGGTCCGGAAAATCGGCGTTGAAAAAGCCGCCCGAAATACTGCCGCGCGACGGAAAAAACGGCCGATCGCCCGAGGCTCCAAGTGCAACAAGTTTAAGACTGACAGCACCAATATCGAGGCCGAGGAGGATGCCCAATGGAGAGGCTCCTGCTGTAGGGAATCTTATTGCCCACTCCCGTATAGGCTTCTTCTACACCCCATTTGAATGGCAATACTGTGACGCACATCACATTGGATTGTGAAGGATTTCTTATGTGTTGCTCCCGGCCTTTTCGGGCAGGGTCATCCGGGAATTGGATATGAATCCGGAAACCGCCAGGTATTAAGAGCAGACTTAGCGCCCCGCGAACAAATGCAAAAAGCGATTTGCGCACCTCAGGCGGTGCGATGCGAGGGGGGCCAGTTAGTCATGCTCCAGAATTCTGAGGCATGCGCTGGCACGCTTCGTGAGCGCATCGGCAAGACGCGGGATGATCCGGTGTTTCAGGCCTTCGCTCATCATCTGCTCCTTCACCGTGGAAACGTGGCCGGCCATCTGGCCGGCGAGATCGGAAATCCGGCGCAGTGTTTTGTCCGGATCGAGTTTCAGTTCGATCGCAAGCTTGCGCCAGTGATAACGCCGGATGTTGCGAAGCCGGTACTCGCCACCGATCTTCATGGATACTTTCGCCTTCTCGATGTTGATGTTGGGGTACGGAAGAACGCTGGCAAGGTCATAGAGGGGCGCCAGGCGAATGCGCCCGCCGACACCGATCAGGAGCGCGTAGTTCTTTGCGTGGGCATCCGTTCCGGCGATGAGCCAGTTGTAGACGACTGAATCGAGAAAAGTCATGACGTCTTCGCCGGGCAAGCTCGAATTGTCGCCAAGCAAGGCGACAATATCCCGGATGCCGGGACCTCCCTCATTCTGGTACTTGTGCGTGGGCGGGATGCCTAAAGTCTGGCAGATGTCCTCCTGATGGACGCGATGAAGGGTGCCGGCGACGCGCGCGCGGTCATACCGCTCGATGACAATCGCGATCTCGTCCTTGAAATGCATGATGCGCGAATCTACAACAGGCAGGCCGAGCGTGCGGGCGAGCTCCAGGCAGAAGTGTTCATTTTCGGCGTGGCCTTCAAACTCGCCGGACGGCGGCTTGAGAATATGCGTGGTGGGAACGCGACCGGAGGGCACACCCCATTTCTTGTTCTCGAGAAGCAGGGCCGTTTTGGGTTGAGCACCCGCCAGGCTGAACTGACCGGTATCGCCGGGAGCGCGCCAGGCGGATTGGTCTTCACGCAAGGCACGCAAACGTTTGGCGATTTCCCTGTTGTCTAACCATTCGATGGCGGGAGTTGCCGCGCCCAGGATGGAGTTGAGCCTTGAGGGCTGGACAAACTGCACGGCTCCGGCGCAATCTTCCCCGACGCATGCAACCAGGCTAAAGGCGTTCCTTGCCGAGACATGGAATTTGCGCGCCCAGTTGCCGAGAATGATTTCATTGTCTGGAAGAAGACCCCACAGAAACGGGTCAATCCTGGCGTTGGGGTGTTCTGCCAGTGTGAGCGGCATCGAGAGAGATAGGGGATAGGACCCGGCCGCCTCGCGCCATTGCTCGTTGTAGGTAAAAGTGAGCTTGCCGCGGCTGTCGCGCACAACACGGCCGGTCTCTTTCCCATCGAGCAGGGCGATGAGTTCTTTGGTCATTTCCTCTTCTTCCGTGCTCGGGCCACGATGGAATCAATGTCGACGCAAGCATCGGCCGCGTGCGATTTGTCTTTATCTCCCGGGCTATTGGGAGTTTCCTGCCGGGCGTCGAGGACGATCCCAAGCGCTCCGAGGGTCCGCAGGACCAAACCGAGCGGCGCCCTGGCTTTGCCTTTTTCGATCTCGACAATCCACTGCCGGCTCACGCCAACGGCCGCGGCGAGAGACTTCTGATCGAGCTTACGGCGCATTCGATAGTCCCGGATGAGCGCCCCTAATTCAGATGGTGTCCTGACTCGCATGATGATTCCTCTTGCTACAATGTCAGCGTTCGGCGACATTGTAGCAAAGTCAGCGATCGACGACAAGCGAAAAGTCAGCGATCGACGACATTCGCGAATGTCAGTCAACGGCGACATCGCAAGTCGCCAGCCATTTTCGCAGATGATTTGGGCTCCCCTTTACGCTGATGCTGGCATTCGCTGCCCATGCGCCGTCTGACAGCCGGGATGGGTGTGCGGACCGGCATAAATGAATGCGCATTGTCGGCCTTCAACGTAACCAGGGGACGGCTGAAGTTCACCGCGGAGACGCAGAAACAGAGAAACAAGCTGCTTCCGATTCATCCCCTGCGGCACGCCCAGGGTGGCGCCTTGATACAGCAGGCGGACAAATTGCGGACCGGCATAAATGATGGCGCATTGTCGGCCCTCAACGCATCAGGGGACGGCTGAAGTTCACCGCGGAGACGCAGAGGAAACAGAGAAACAAGCTGCTTCCAATTCATCACCTGCGGCACGCCCGGGTGGTAGCCCGATACAGCAGGCGGGCAAATTGATGACGCCGTTGATGGAAATGAAAGGAAGAGTCGGCGATGGGCCGATGGCCACCAGACCGGGGGACGGGGAGGCGTCAGCCTTCCCCAACCAGGTTGTGGTTCACGGCAAACAGGGCCAGCTCCAGGCGGTTTGAAACACCCAGCTTGTCGAATATGTTTCCCAGATGGTGCTTGACCGTCTGTTCGGCAATGTCGAACTTTTCGGCGATGTCCTTGTTGGTATACCCATCCACAATGGAGGAAATGATATCGAGTTCCCGCGGCGTAAGATTGTAGGAGCGCTTCCTTTGGCCCTGCTCGGGGATGGCGGTAAGGTCGCGAATAATCCTGACCAGGTCCGAAACGCTCTCGCGGCCCACCCAGTACTGGCCGTCCATCACACACCGGATGCTTTTCAACAGCAGTTCGGTGGCCGATTCCTTGAGCACAACCCCCCGCACGCCGTGGTGCAGGGCATCGACGATCTGCTCACGCTCAATGGCCGCCGTCAGCAGAATAACTTTGATGACCTCGACGCTATTTCCGAGTTGCCGGACCGCTTCCAGGCCGGGGACGCGGGGCATGGCGAGGTCCAGCAAAAGCACGTCAGGCTTGAGCTGCTGGGCCATTTCAATGGCCTCGCCGCCGTCAGAAGCCTCGCCCACGACCGTAAAATCCTTCTCTGCTTCCAGCAGCTTCCGCAGCCCGTCACGAAATATGGGATGGTCGTCTGCAACAAGAATGCGAACGGATTGTTGTGTTTCACTCATAAGTATTCTTGGGCAGGCTGACCTCTATGCGCGTACCTTTACCGGGGACTGATTCTACAACAAGTTCGCCTCCAATGGTGCGAACTCTTTCTTTGATGACCACCGGCCCCTTGCGGATGGCATCCAGTTCGGGCAGTGTCAGGCGGCCTGAAAAATCAAATCCACGCCCATCGTCGTCAATCGCCAGGCGGAGCTGGCCGTCGAGCTGGCCCATTTGCACCAAAACCTTGCGGGCGCCGCTGTGTTTCCGTATATTCGCCAGTCCTTCCTGCACAATCCGAGCCAACTGCGCGCAAATGCGAGGTGGCAATGAGATATCCTGCAGCGTTGAAACGAACCGGCTCGAGATCCCCGTGTCTCTCTGGAATTTATCCACCATGGTCACCAGAAAGTCAAGTAATTGAGTGGGACGAATGTCAACCGGCTTCATCTGCTGCATCAGTTCGCGCAGATTAAGGACTTCCTGGCGGAGGATGCGTTGGATGTGTGACAGCCTTTCCACAATCGTTGCCGGCGACGCGTCAGTTTGCCGCCGGAGAACGTCCACTTCCATTTCCAGGCCGATCAGAGACTGGATGACGCCATCATGAAGTTCCCGCGCCACTCGAGCCCGCTCCAGGGCTCCCGCCCTGGCGCGTAAACGAGTCGTCAGAAAGGCGGTGTAGATGGCGGGAGTCACCTGCATCGAAAGGTTTCGCAGGAAGCGTAGAGCTGTTTCCGGGCTGGAGCGGAGGTGCGGAGCAAGAAGGAGCATGACGCTTGACCATTCATCCCCATAGAGGGTGCGCACGCCCAGGTACCTGCGGAACGTCTGATCGCCCGTGAAGGCTTCGGGAGGCGACCACTGTTCGTTGAAAAGTTTTCTCCCATCCTCATCCAGCGCATAGATCAGGAATTTCGAGGGATCGGCAGATTTGGGATCGCGCCTGGCGTACCACACGTGTCCGGGGGTCTCAAACAGGTTTTTTCCTTCTGATTGATGGGGGAGCTCTCTGGTGGATAACGAAATCGTCTTGTCGGTCCCCTCTTGCATCACGTCCCAGATATAGGCGCGCCCTGAGTTGTGGTCAAGCACCGCCAGGGCCGCCTGCCGGGAACGGAAAAGGCCCAGGATCTCCTCGAAGACGGC
>DASSJE010000447.1:0-3277 GCA_035691365.1 Terriglobia bacterium | reverse complement strand
ACCGGCACAAACGGTTTGTCCTTCCTCGGCCCGTGTGCGTGAATGGCCCGCGCCACCAGTTCCTTCCCCGTCCCGCTCTCCCCCAGGATCAGCACCGGCTGTCGCTTGGGGGCCGCCATCCTGATCAGCCGGAATATCTTCTGCATGGCCCCCGACGAGCCCACCAGTTCCGGCAGCCCCTTCCTCACTTTCAACTGTTGGCGCAGGGCTCGGTTCTCGCTCTCCAGCCTTCGCTTCTCCACCAGCCGCCGGAACACCTGCTTGAACTCGTCCATCTTGAAGGGCTTGGTCAGATAATCGTAGGCCCCCAGCTTGATCGCCTCCACCGACGCCTGGATCGTCCCGTACCCGGTCATGATCACCACGTCGGTCTGCGGATATTTTTGCCGCACCACTTTCAGCAGCTCGATCCCGTCCATCCCCGGCATGCGCACGTCGCTGAGCACGATGTCCGCCCCCACGCTCTCCAACTCCGCCAGCGCCCGCGCCCCGGACTCCGCCGTCCCCGTCTTCATCCCCATGCCGCGCAACGCCTCCACGCACACCTCGCGCGCCGAAGCTTCGTCATCCACGATCAGTATCCTGGTGGGCATTCATCTACCCCAACGTCTCTTTACCTGAAGAAGCTCAGGGAGCCTTGGATCTTAGCGCCGGTTACTCGTCCATCCTGACAGGGGAATCGTGAAAGAGAATTCGCCCTCCTGCCGCCAGGGCTGAACCAATCTGGAATTGAACTCCGCCGGACTAATTGTGAGGAGTGGCGGTTGGCGGCGAGGATTTGGCCAGTTCCGGCCTCACAATCTTTTCGAAACACTCGGGGCAGACGCCGTGGCTGAATTGGGCGTCGGAATGTTTGGAAATGTACCCTTCCACCTGCTGCCAGTAATTCTGGTCATCCCGAATCTTTTTGCAGTAGCAGCAAATGGGCAACAGCCCTTGAAGTTGCTTCACGCCGGCCATGGCCCGCTCCAGGTCGCTCACGCGCCCCGCGAGGTTTTTTTGCAGATCAAGAATCCGAACGCCCACCCTCACGCGGGCGCGTAATTCTTCGCGGTTGAAAGGCTTGACGATGTAATCATCGGCCCCCGCGTCGAGGCCTCTCACAATGTCCTCATTCCCCCCTCGCGCGGTGAGCAGAATGATGTACGCTGGTGAGGCGTGATGCGTTTCCCGCTCCCGCCGGCAGATTTCAACTCCATCCATCAGCGGCATCATCCAGTCGATGATGGCCAGGCGCGGAGGATCCGCGCTCTCCATAACCCGCCAGGCTTCGGCGCCATCGGTCACTACCACCACCTGGTACCCCCAACGCATTAGGAAAACCTGCAGCATCCTGCGGGACACTATATCGTCCTCGGCAATTAATACTTTCACTGGACAGCCTCCTTGCTCCCCGTTCCTGAATCTCCTGAGCCCTCGGTGGTGGCGTTCGCAGAGGTCGCGCGCCTCCAGCGCACTTTCCATCCGCGCGTTCCAGCTATATCGGCCCACGTGAATGGTTCCGGGGCCCGGTGCTCATATTTTCATTTCGGCAAGTCGGAATGCCGGCATGAGGAAAAATATTGAAGGTGTTTTCCCCAATATCGGCCCTGGACGCGGGGGAGTGTGATGTAAGAATCGCAGGGACGGACGTGGTTTTCGAGTAGACGCGCCCCTCGCGCCCATCCGCGCACCGGGCCGCCCTGCGGGCTTTAACCCTTGGCGGCAAGCTCTGCCCTGAGCTTACGCAAGTCCGCCGCTGCGGTTTCGGGTAGAAGGGAGTTGTAATAAACCTCTTTCAAACTATACGGTTTGGAGTTGGAGGGGATGACCGGCAGAATTTCGAAATGCCAATGGTAGTCGCTGGCCAGTGTTGTCCACTGGTTCAGTTTTTCAAACTTGGCATTCACGTTCGGGGAGGTGTGCAGGACCAAATGATAGGTTGGCGTTACCGTCTCGATGCTGCGCAGGATAGGCTTGAGGAATTTTGCAAAAGACAGTTGGCGGTCCCAGGAGGCAAGGTCCTCTTCGAACGCGCAGTGGTGGTTGATGGGCAGGATCCACGTCTCGTAAGGCACGCGCGAGGCGAAGGGACAAAAGGCCAGAAACTGGTTGTCCCACTCCAGGGTTCGCACCTGCTGCGACATCTCCTGCTTCACCACGTCGCAGAGCAGACAGCGCTCCTTCATCTCGTAATGGCGGCGCGAAGATCGCAACTCATAACCCACCCGGCGCGGAATAAATGGGGTGGCCGTAATCTGGGAATGAGGATGCTCAAAATCCTGGCCGGCGAGTTTCCCCTGATTGCGGAAAAAGGTGATGTAGCGGAAGCGCCGATCTTTCTTCAGGTCCGTAATTCTTGAAGTGCAGGCCCTCAACACCTGGGCGACGCTTTCGTCACTTTGATCGGTGAGGGAAAGGTTGTGGTCGCGGCTCTCTACCAGTATCTCGTGGGCGCCGAGGCCGCGCATCTTGTCATAAATTCCCTCGCCTCGCCGCAGCGCATCGCCTTCTATCCGGTAAAGTGGCCGCAAGTGCGGGATGACGCGAACTTGCCAGTCCGTTTGCGATGGAGGGTGTGAGTAAATGGTGTTGGGGGAGAGCCCCTCCTGGCCGGGACACAGAGGACACGCGCCATCAGCCGGCCATCCGCCTTCCCCATCTTCCTGAATCACCCAGCTCTGGGTGATCGGGTCTTTCCTCAGCTCCATCCACTCCTCCAGGGACACAATCCTATTCGTACCCGGCGCACGCGATTAACTCTCCGATCGCCGCAACGATGCCTGAACACATGCTGCAAGAACCACGAGTTAAGCAGGACTCTCCTCCAAGTGTCAAATTCATATGCTGTCTGCAGCCATTTGTCAAGGATCGCTTGACGGCGGAATGGAGCTGCAAGTCAGGGCTTGCGAAGACGTAAGGGCAATCCAAATCGGAAAGTTGCCCGGTTGGCCGGACGGGTTCGGGTGGTCAGATAAACTACATGTGTAGTTACTATACATGCAGTTTGGATCGTCGCGGCACCGACCGTTGGCTTTGCTCAATAAGCCCGGTGGGCCGTGGGTTTATGGTACCCAACTATGAAGGGTAAAGAAAATTGGGGTGCCTTCCCGGCTACCGGATCTAACCCTTTGCTTTGCCCTGATTGGCCACGGCTTCCATCGCCTTCTTCACGCGCTCGGGGTCGCCTAGATAGTACCGGGTGATGGGCTTGAGCTTATCGTCCAGCTCGTAGACCAGCGGCATCCCGGTGGGAATGTTCAGCTCAACAATCTGCGACTCCGGAACGTCATCCAGA
>DASSJE010000446.1:0-4033 GCA_035691365.1 Terriglobia bacterium | reverse complement strand
TTGAACTTCCTGGCGGAGGCGGTCAATTTCAGAACCTTTGCGTCCAATAATGATACCGGGGCGCGCCGTGTGAATAGAAATTTTCAATTTGTTTCCTGGCCGCTCGACTTCAATCGAAGACACACCCGCCATTTTTAACTTGGCCTTGAGCTGGCGTTTCAGCTTCAAATCTTCATGAAGCAGATCTGCATACCCCTTTTTCGCAAACCATCGGGACTTCCATGTCTTGATATTCCCAAGACGAAACCCATAAGGATGAACTTTTTGACCCACCAACAACCTCCTCTGTCAATCCCCGGGTCGGTCCGGACGCTGGCAACTGCAGCAGCCCGTCCCAACACGCTACTCCTGCGGTTCCGGCAATTCAACGACCAGCGTTATATGGCTCATCCGCCGTTGATAGCGATAGGCGCGGCCCATCGGGGCTGGTCGAATGCGCTTCATTCGCGGACCTTCATTCACATATGCTTTCGAAACCACCAACTCATCAACATCAACCGAATCTGACTTCTGTTCGGCATTGGAAATGGCAGCTTGAAGGATCTTTAAAATTTCCTGCGCCACTCGCTTCTTTGTAAATCGCAGGGTATCCAGTGCGGCGTTGACGTTCTGCCCCCGAACCAGGTCAACAACCAACCTGGCTTTTTGGGGTGAAACTCGCAGGTACTTGCTTGTTGCTCTCGCTTCCATTTTCAGTTCCAGACCTTCAATTCTCGCTTTTAGCTACGGGCTTTGGGCTTGCGGTGCGCTCGGTCGCCGCCTTCACGCTATGACCCTTAAAAGTACGCGTCGGGGCAAACTCACCCAGCTTGTGACCCACCATGTTCTCCGTTACGTAAACAGGAATAAACTTTCTGCCATTGTGCACTGCGATCGTATGCCCAACCATCTCAGGAACAATCGTCGAACGTCTTGACCAGGTTTTGACCACCTTCTTTTCGAATCGCCGGTTGAGCAGTTCGATCTTTTGGATCAGGTGATCATCAATAAAAGGTCCCTTTTTAAGCGATCTCGACAACCTTTCCTCCCTATTTCTTCTCGCGTCGCCTGACGATATAGCGATCGGTCCGCTTGTTTTGTCGCGTCTTATATCCCCGCGTGGGCTTGCCCCATGGAGTCACGGGATTGCGGCCTCCGGAGGTCTTACCTTCCCCTCCGCCTAGCGGATGGTCGACAGGGTTCATCGCAACCCCACGAACTGTGGGCCGGATTCCCTTCCAGCGTTTGCGGCCCGCCTTGCCAACCGTAATGTTTTCGTGGTCCAGATTCCCCACCTGGCCAATCGTCGCAACACAATCGATGTGCAAACGCCTGACCTCACCCGAAGGAAGCAGGACCTGGGCGTAGTCACCTTCCTTGGCTACCACCTGCGCGCTGCCACCAGCGCTCCGGACGAGTTGCCCGCCTTTGCCCGGACGAAGCTCCAGGTTATGAACCGTGGTCCCAAGAGGAATGTTCTTTAAAGGCAGCGAATTGCCCACAACAATATCAGCCTCTGGTCCGGCAACAACCTGATCACCGACTTTCAACCCCTGAGGATAGAGAATGTAACGCTTTTCGCCATCCACATAGTGGAGCAACGCAATAAATGCCGAGCGATTGGGATCGTACTCGATTGTCGCCACTCGCGCCGCAATCCCTACCTTGTCTCGCTTAAAATCGATGACGCGGTAGTGACGCTTGTGCCCGCCGCCCCGGCGCCAGATCGTAATCCTGCCGCGGTTATTCCGCCCGGAGATCCGATCTTTCGGCTCCAAGAGCGGCTTATGGGGTTTTGAGGTTGTCAATTCTTCAAACGTCGACCCGGTCTGATACCTTCGGGTTTTTGTGTACGGCCTATACGTTTTAATTCCCATAATCTTCCGCTCACTCTTAAAACAGCTATTTATACCGTCTCAGCGTACTCAGGAACCCGGGTCCCCTCTTTTAACTTGACGTAGGCCTTTTTCCAGTCCGACCGCCGCCCACTGGTCCACCCGCGCCGTCGGAGCTTTCCACGAAAGGAAGCCGTATGGACAGATTCGATTTTGTCGCGAAGCTCCACAAACATCTCTTCAATCGCTTCCCTGATTTCATTCTTGTTGGCGTCCCTATCCACCTGGAAACAGAGCGTTCGCGACGCATCCTTCAAATCAACGCTCTTCTCAGTAATGATAGGTTTGCGCAGGATCTGGTGACCCGTCTTCTTCATCTCAAAGCCTCCTGCAACCGCGTGAGCGCGCCTTCGGAGATCAAGAGCCGATCATGGCTCAGGATGTGATAAGCATGAACGTCATGGTGAAGAACCAGTTCACAGCCTTCCACATTTCGGGAAGACAACTCCAGGTTCCTGTCACGGGTCTCGCTCACAACCAGTGCCCCAGGCCCGACCTCAAGTTTTCCAAGAATGGCAACAAACCTCTTGGTTTTGGCTTCATCGAGACCCAGGCGGTCCACCACAGTCATCTTGTTCTCCTGGAACTTTGCCGCCAGGGCCGATCGCAATGCACCGGCAAGCACCTTTTTCGGAAGCTTGATGGTATAGTCCCGTGGTTTGGGACCGTGCGCTATCGATCCGTGCCGCCACAAGGAACTTCGAGAGCTACCCGCGCGGGCCCGCCCAGTTCCTTTCTGCCGCCAGGGCTTCTTGCCGCCACCAGAAACTTCTCCCCGGCTTCTGGTCGAGTGTGTACCCCGGCGTTGAGTTGCCAGATAAGCCCTGGTTACCTCCCAAAGCAGGCTGCCGTTCGGCTTGGCGGCAAAGACCTCGTCGGCAAGATCGAGATCTTTGACTTTCACCCCTTCAAGATTTCTGACTTCCACTGTTGCCATGTTTCTGACTCTCTTCAGCCTGCAACCCGTTCAAAATTTATTTGTGCGGAGCCTTTGCCTTTCGCACGATTACATAACTGCCATCGGGGCCCGGTACGGCGCCCTTAACCAGGATCGCATTGTCATCGGGCAGAACCCGCACCACGCGAAGGTTGCGCACTGTGACTCGGCCAACACCCATATGGCCGGCCGCCCTCATGCCTTTAAAAACCCGCGAAGGATAGGACGAAGAACCAATCGAACCCGGAGCCCGATGGAACATTGATCCATGCGCACCACCGCCTCCACCAAAATGATGCCGCTTGTGAAAGCCAGCAAACCCGCGCCCCTTGGAGGTGCCGATCACGTCCACAGTGTCGTCGGCCGCGAAGATATCTGCCAGGATCTTGTCGCCGACTTTGACGTCGCCCGCTTCCTCGTCAAGGCGAACTTCGCGCAGAAATCGAGACGGATTCGCGCTGCCACTTTTGAAATGCCCCTCCCGCGGCTTGGACACCCGCCTGGGAGGCGGAACCTCCACCAGGCCAATCTGCGCCGCGTCGTATCCGTCTCTTGCAGTCGTCTTGCGCTGAACCACCACGCAAGGGCCAGCTTTCAGAACGGTCACGGGAACAACATCGCCGGACTCGCTGAAGATCTGCGTCATGCCCAGCTTTTTACCCAAAATCGCCTTCAACATAGCCATGGCTTCGCCGCAACTGTCATTGCAATGTGGGCCGGCCAGCGGCCCCGCACCACAATTATTTTGCGTGCTCCTTCCCGAATGCTTTGATCTCAATGTCGACCCCGGCGGGAAGGTCCAGTTTCGTCAGCGCATCGATTGTCTGCGCTGTCGGCTCCAGAATGTCTACCAGCCGCTTGTGGGTTCGAATCTCAAACTGCTCACGCGACTTCTTGTCAGAATGAGGCGAGCGAAGGACACAATACTTGTTCTTCACCGTAGGCAATGGAACGGGTCCAGCCACCTGCGCTCCGGACCGCTTGGCAGTCGAAACAATATCGGCCGCCGACTGGTCCAGCACCCGATGATCATAAGCTTTCAAACGAATTCTAATTTTCTGATGAAGCATCTTCGCTCGCTTATTGAATAATTTCCGTGACGGAACCGGCGCCGACGGTGTGGCCGCCCTCGCGGATGGCGAAGCGCAGCCCCTTCTCCATGGCGATCGGCGTAATCAGCTCGATCTCCATCGATACATTGTCCCCCGGCATCACCATTTCC
>DASSJE010000445.1:0-16191 GCA_035691365.1 Terriglobia bacterium | reverse complement strand
GGATGGTGGCCGTGGGATGGCCCTCCTGGTCCGTTATGACGATGGGGACCACAAACTCATCCGTAACGTCCTGGTTGTAAGAGTTCTTGATGGCCGCCACGGGATCTTGGGACTTCACGCCCTCGCCGTTCACAATGGCGTCGTAAGCCTGTTGCGTGCGCGGCCAGCGATTGTCGCGGTCCATCGCATAGTAACGTCCTGAAAGGGAAGCCACGCGGCCCACGCTGTATTCGCGCATCTTCTGTTGCAGCGCGTCGACGTATCCGGCGCCATTCGTGGGCCCGGTGTCGCGGCCATCGAGGAAAACGTGGACGAAAACTTCTTTGACGTTGTTTTCGCGCGCCATCTTCAACAGCGCGTAGAGATGTCGCTGGTGCGAATGCACACCGCCGTCACTAAGCAGACCCATGAAGTGCAGGCGCGTTTTGCGCCCCGCTTCCATCAGCTTCAGCAGTTCGGGCTTCTGGAAGAACTCGCCGCTCTCGATCGAGGCGTCAATGCGGGTGATATCCTGGTAGACGACGCGGCCGGCGCCGATGTTCAGATGGCCCACCTCGGAATTGCCCATCAGGCCATTGGGCA
Source organism: Terriglobia bacterium (assembly GCA_035691365.1). GTDB lineage: Bacteria > Acidobacteriota > Terriglobia > UBA7540 > UBA7540 > SCRD01. The sequence goes on along the minus strand of DASSJE010000445.1, from coordinate 15,609 downwards.
GGCCCACCCGCCCGCCCGAAGTGTGAACCAGAGTAGAGGGATATTCCTTGAGGAGTCCAGTGTAGTTGGGCGTATGCGCAAGCGCGATGGCGTTGTTCTCGCGCTCGGCACGATACCCCCAACCATCAAGTATCACGAGTACTACGGGTTTCGGTATTTTCATAGTCTTTAGAAGGGAATAAGGGACTAGCGATTAGGGGTTGTTGGTTACGCTATTAGGATCAATCCTCATACGCAAGCCCCTCACCCCAGATCCCTAAGCCCTCGACTTGCTTATGCGCAGGCAACGGCGGATTTGCCCAGGAATTCTGCTGACTCCCCGAGTTCCTCTTCAATGCGCAGCAGTTGGTTATACTTGGCGACGCGGTCTGTGCGGCTGGCCGAACCGGTCTTGATCTGACCTGTCTGAAGGCCGACCACAAAGTCGGCGATGAAGGCGTCTTCAGTCTCGCCGGAGCGATGAGAGACAACGGACGTATAGCCATTGCGCCTGGCAAGGTCAATGGCCGCCATGGTTTCCGTAACGGTCCCGATCTGGTTCAGCTTGATGAGGATGGAATTGGCAACGCCCTCATCGATCCCCTGGCGGAGCCGCTCGGTGTTCGTGACGAAAATGTCGTCACCCACAAGCTGGACCTTGTCATCCAATTCCTTCGTCAGTCTCTTCCAGCCTTCCCAGTCATCCTGGGCAAGGCCGTCCTCAATGGATATGATCGGATACTGCTGCACCCAGTCCGCGTAGAGCCCAACCATCTCGTCTGCGGACTTCTTCGACTTGTCTGACTTGAAGAACACGTAGCTGCCATCCTGGTACAACTCACTGGCCGCCGGATCAAGCGCCAGTGCGATGTCCTGGCCGGCGGAAAATCCCGCAGCCTCAATCGCCTCAAGAATCAGCTCGATGGCTTCCTTGTTGGACTTCAGACTTGGGGCAAATCCGCCCTCGTCGCCCACAGACGTTGAATAACCATGCTCCTTCAGGATCTTTTTCAGCGAGTGAAAGGTCTCGACACCCATGCGCAAGGCGCTGGAAAAAGTTTCGGCGCCGACGGGCATGATCATAAATTCCTGGAAGTCGACGGTGTTGTCAGCGTGCACGCCGCCGTTCAGCACGTTCATCATGGGCACGGGAAGCACCCGCGCCGAAATCCCGCCCAGGTAGCGATAGAGCGGCAGTCCGGCCGAACGCGCCGCAGCGCGGCACACGGCCATGGAAACCGCCAGGATCGCGTTTGCGCCCAGGTTGCTTTTGTTGGGGGTTCCGTCGAGCTCAATCAACCGCTCGTCGATCTCGGACTGATGGCTGGCTTCATGGCCGCCCAGTTCGCGCGAGATCACAGTGTTGATGTTCTCTACGGCCTGCAGCACGCCTTTGCCCTGGTAGCGGCGTTTGTCGCCGTCCCGCAACTCAATGGCTTCATGCTCTCCGGTGGAAGCGCCCGAAGGAACCGCTGCCCGCGCGGAAGCGCCGTCGCGAAGGCGGACGTCCGCCTCCACCGTGGGGTTTCCGCGGGAATCAAGAATCTCACGACCTACGATCAGATCAATTTCAGCCACTCAGGTCTCTCCTTTACTGAATATCAAAACTGTTCATTGTAACATAGCCATTTAATAATATTGTGATCCGGACACATTGCCTGTGGGTACCGGAGCACGCCTGGATGGTTGCCTCGGAACGCTGAATGGCGGAATAATATCCTGCGAATTCTCATGTACGATCTGAACCCTGAACAACGGAAGGCGGTGGAACACGGTGAGGGACCTCTGCTGGTGATTGCCGGTCCCGGCAGCGGGAAAACGCGCGTCATCACCCAACGGATTGTCCACCTGCTTGAACACGTGCCAGGGCTCCGGCCGGAGAACATCCTGGCGCTGACCTTCACTGAAAAAGCAGCGGCGGAAATGAAGTGGCGCGTAACCAAAGAAATGCCCGGCTTCGACACCAGCCCTCACGTTTCCACTTTTCATTCGTTTTGTTACGGCGTTCTGCTCAAGCGCCATTCTGAACGGACACTTCTGGACAAAGTCGATATCTGGATCTTCCTCCGCCGAAGGATGGAACAGCTTGGCCTGGAGTTTTACCAGAGGCTCGCCACGCCCGGCGCTTTTCTCCACGACCTGAACAACTTTTTCGCCCAGTGCCAGGATGAACTTGTGGGTCCGGAAGAATTTGAGGGCTACGTCCGCAAACGCGCGAGCGAGTTCCAGGCGCGTGCGGCATCGCTCGACCCTGCTGAACGCCTCCTTCAGGAAGAAGATCTCCGAAAGCAGCAGGAGCTTGCGCGCGTCTTTCGAACCAGCCGGCGCCTGATCGAGGACGCCGGTTATTCTAGCCTCGGCACCTTGATTAGTGAAGTGGTCCATCTCTGGGACCGCGAGCCGGAAACTCTGGAAGGGTACCATCGACAGTTCCGCTACATCCTGGTGGATGAATTTCAGGACAGCAACTACGGGCAGGTGCAACTGTTGAAGCGCCTGGTTGCGCCACCCTTCAACATCACCGCGGTGGGCGATCCTGACCAGGCGATCTACCGGTTCCGTGGCGCCGCGCACGGCACCTTCGACATGTTCAAGGAGGTGTTTCCCGCACCCGGGGAAGTGTATCTTAACCGCAATTACCGCTCCACCCGAAAAATCCTGCGAGCTTCGGATGCAGTGATCGCCCGGAACACCCGGGATGGCAGCAAACCCAGGCTCGTGACCGAGAATCCGGAAGGTGCAAACATTTTGCTGCTCTCCTCTCCCGACTACAAAGTGGAGGCCGCCGGGATAGCCGGGCTGGTCCAGGACCTGATTCGGAAGAAACGAGCTTTCGCAGAAATCGCTATTTTATATCGGGCGCACAACCACCGCGACCTTCTGGTGCGCGAGTTCCGCCAAAGGAAGATTCCCTTCATCATCCGGGGGCTCTCACTGCTTTCTGCGACGATCATTCGCGACCTGCTGGCCTATCTGCGCCTTGTCCATTCCCCGCATGACAACGTCAGCCTCACGCGTGTGCTTCTTGCGCGCCGCTGGAAGTTTCCCGAACGGCTGGCCCTGGACCTGCGCAGGCAGGCTGCGCGGGACCGGTGTTCGATCTACGATGCCATCCGGCAAACCGAGCATTCGCTCTTGCAAGCTGATCTCCTGAGCACGGGCTGGCAGGAACTGAAATCGATTCTCAGCGAATGCAGAAAGAAAGCTGAGCACATTTCAATGACCTCGCTTCTGGACCGGATGACGGAGCTTCTTGAACTGAAGTTCGTCTCCGGCGGCAGCGATGCAGCCTGTCTGGAAGCCTTCAAGAAATTCCTGGAGAACTGGGAGGAAAAGAGCGAGACCCGGAAGCTGCCAGAATTCATGGAATACTTCGGCTACTTTCTGGAAGCCGGGGGGAAAATAGAAGCGCCCGAACCTGCAGCACATGTGGATGCCATCCAGATGATGACCGTCCACGCATCCAAGGGCCTTGAATTTCCCGTTGTCTTCATTCTGAGCGTTGCTTCGCGGCGCTTTCCTCATGGCGAACAAAGACCTGTCATTGAATTTCCTGACGAGCTTCGCAAAGGGCCGGTGCCGCCCGCCAACCTCCATCTCGAAGAGGAACGCCGGCTTTTTTACGTTGCCATGACGCGTGCGCAGGAACAGCTCTACGTCTCAAGCGTCGGCATGAAGGGGAAAAAAGCATCCGTCTTCATTGATGATCTGCTCTCCGACAAGGCGGTGGAAGGAAGAGACATCGCAAGGATCGAGTTTGAAGAAGCGCCGGAAGCGAGTGAAGCCGTTGAAAAGAAGGAAACCGCGGTTCCACCGGCAAGGAAGCCCGCCCGCCGCAATCATCCGTCACAGCCGGCTCTTTTCGGAGAGCCTTCTCCCGCCCCCGACACCATCCGCCCGCCGCTGGCGGAATGGGCACAGGCGGCTCCCGCCGCACCATCCGATGGAAAGCTTCGTCTGAGCGCGACGGCGGTTGAGACCTATATCGACTGTCCGCTGAAATTCAAATTCAGCCACCTCTACCGGATTCCAACCGGCCCACAGGCTACGCTGACGTTTGGCAACATCATGCATCAATCCGTGCGCCATTATTTCAAACTGCGTAGAGAGGGAAAAGTGGCCTTTGAGGATTTGCGGCAGTTTTATCTCGGCTCCTGGAAGGGCGTGGGCTTCGAGGATTCCTACCAGGAAGAGACCTATCAGAAATCAGGCCTCAACCAGCTTCGGGAATTTACGGATCGCCACAACGCGATGCCCATCTCTGCGGACGGCGTGCGAATGGAAGTGCACTTTGAACTTGCGATGCAGGACGTCGTGCTCGAAGGCCGCATCGACCAGATCAATCCAGTCAGGCCTGGTGAGCCGCGGCTTGTGCAGCTTGTCGATTACAAAACCGGACGGCCTCGAACACAGAAGGACGCTGACAAGAGTCTTCAGCTTTCCGTCTATGCGCTGGCGGCGGAGAACTATCTGGGGCTTGAACCTGAGAGCGTGGTTTTCTACAACCTCACGAACAATCAGGCGGTGGCGAGCGTAAGGACGAAGAAGGAACTGGACGCGGTGCAGCAGAAGGTCCTCGGCGTTGCGGAGGAAATCCGCCGGATGATTTTCCCTGCAACGCCGGGCTTTGTGTGCAAATATTGCGAATTTGTTCCGATCTGCCCTGCACACGAAGAAGATTTTTGATCCATTTTGCCTCTAAGATGTCGGTAATGAGGCGGGAGACCTTATGAATCCTTGGATCCTGTTCATGGTCGGAATTGCTGTTGGGGGAGTGGTCGGATGGCTGGCGGCCGGCCTGCGCCGGAACTCCGCACTTTCGGCGCTGCAAGTCGAAGCTGAAGGAAAAACGAGGGCCGCGGAGAGCATGGCAGGCGAGCTTCGCTCCCAGGTCGCGGATCTCCAGGCCAAATTAGCCGCAACCGAGCAACAGGTCAGGAGTGAAGGCAACCTTCGAGTAGCGGCGGAAACGCGCCTGACGGAAGCGCAGGCGAACCTGGAAGAGCAGAAGCGCATGCTGGAAGAAGCGCGTGAGAAATTGAAAGATGTGTTCCAGGCTCTTTCCTCGCAAGCCCTGAAGAGCAACAACCAGGCCTTTATCGAGCTTGCGCGAAGCACGTTTGAAACCATCCAGACCCAGGCCAAGGGCGAGCTTGAAACCCGCGAAGAGGCCATCAAGGGACTGGTGAGTCCGCTTATTGAAACCCTGAAACGCTACGAAGCGCAAATCCAGGAGATGGAAAAGACACGGCAAAGCGCCTATGGGTCGCTGGAAGAACAACTCCGCAACCTGGCGGTGGTGAACCAGCAATTGCAGAAGGAAACAGGAACCCTGGCCAATACGCTGAAGGGCGGCCCTGCCGTGCGAGGCCGCTGGGGTGAAATGACGCTGCGGCGTGTTGCGGAACTCGCGGGCATGTCGGAGCACTGCGATTTTACCGAGCAGGAAAATTATGAAGCCGCCACGGGGCGCCAGCGTCCGGACATGATTGTCCACCTGCCCAACGGCCGCGAGATTGCCGTGGATGCCAAGGCGCCCCTGCAGGCTTTTCTGGATGCGGCGGCTGCGCCCACCGAAGACGAGCGGAAGGAAAAACTCTCCCGGCACGCGCAACTCGTGCGAGACCGGATGAAAGAACTCTCAGCCAAGGCGTATTGGGACCAGTTTGATCCCGCGCCCGAAATCGTCGTGCTCTTTCTGCCGGGCGAATCTTTTTTCAGCGCCGCGCTCGAGCAGGACCGCACGCTGCTGGAAGACGGAATGCAGAAGCACGTGGTGATCGCAACGCCCACCACGCTGATCGCCCTGCTGCGCGCCGTGGCGTTCGGATGGCGGCAGGAACAGATTGCCGAGAATGTGCGGGCGATCAGCGCGCTTGGGAAAGACCTTTATGAACGCGTGCGGACATTCCTGGGACATTTTGAAGGCATCGGCTCAGCTCTGAAACATGCAACCGAGGATTACAACCGCGCAGTGGGATCGCTGGAATCGCGCGTGCTGCCTTCCGTCCGCAAGTTCAGGGAACTGGGCGCAGTCACGGGCGGCCCCATCCCGGAACTTGAACCGGTTGATGAAACAACGCGGGAATTGAATGCGCCGGAAGATTACCCATCGAAATAAATGTGTGTCGAAGACAAGCAGAAAGCGGAAGGACGCCGGGCGCGGGGAAAAGCTGCCAAAAAAGTTCGGGGATGCATCGCTGCATCCCCGAACCTGCTCTTTCAATCTGACTGAAGAGTGTTACCTCTTCTTCTTTTTCGCCTTGGCTTTCGACTTTCCTTTGGCCTTCGGCTTTGCTTTTGATTTCTTCTTGGCTACTGCCATTCTATTCTCCTCTCGAACGTTGTGAGATCGCGTCAGTATTAAAACTGACGGAGCGCGTGCTCAGTCACAATGTATAGTGACAGTCGACATTCTTGTCAAGAAGAAAGTGAAGCGGCCATTTGGAATTGAAACGAAAAAAATTCTTCTCTCTCTCTTTTTTCCTCGCACAGAAAGGATTTTGCATCACGGCCCGGAACTTTTCTTCCGTTCCAAATGGCAATGCGCGAGTGTTTTCCCCTGCATCCAAGTAAACTGAGAGTGAGGGGGAATCTTATGGCAAAACGGGAACAGAAAAATATCGCCGGGTGCCTGGAGGCCGCATCAATAGCGAGCTGCATGCTTGTGCTGATGTTTTCTGCCGTGGCCGGCGCCGCGGCGCAGGAGGTTCCACAATCAAATGGGCCGACGCTGAAAGTCACAACGGAGGTAGTGAACGTTTATGCCGTGGTTCGAGACAACCACGGGCGACTCATTCCTGATCTCACCAAAAATGATTTTGAAATTAAGGAAGACAACGTTCCGCAACAGATTACCTATTTCAACCGCGAAACTGACACGCCATTGACTCTCGCTATCATGGTCGACACGAGTCCGAGCCAGGAAAGAGTACTGGACGCTGAGCAAAACGAAGCCAAGGCTTTTCTCCATCAGGTCCTTCGACCCAGGGACCTGACTTGCGTCATCCACTTTGACCTTGAGGTGGAACTTTTGCAGGATTTCACGACCGATCAACGCTTGCTGGACAAAGCCGTCGATGAAACCGTCATCAACGGCGGCGGCCACGGCGTGCTGCCTTCGCCCCTGCCAGGCCGCAACATTGGCGGCACGCATCTTTATGACGCAGTGTACCTGGCCGCAAACGAATTGATGAGCCATGAAGTCGGACGCAAGGTCCTGATCCTCCTCACCGATGGCGAGGACCAGGGGAGCCAGGAAAAGCTTGGCCAGGCGCTCGAAGCCGCACAGAAATCCGATTGCATCATTTATGCCATCGATATCGTTGATCGTGCCTTCTACGGATTCGGCAACATGGGATTCAATGGAGATTCCGTCCTGCACAAACTCTGCGAGCAGACCGGAGGAAGCGTTATCAAAGTCAAGAAGATCAAGGATACCTCGGCCGCCTTCGAGGAAATCGCGAACGAACTGCGAACGCAGTATCTTCTCGGGTACACGCCATCCAACCCCAGGAAAGATTCCGGGTTTCGCAAGATCAAGGTTCGCGCCACTCACGACGACTACAAAGTGCAGGCCCGCAGCGGATATTATCCACACTCGTGAATTGCAGGATGGGACCCTGCGAAATTCTCCGGGTGGAAAAGGATCAAGCCCTTTGGCCTTGCCGGAGTGGCACGCTGGCGGCGAAAGGCCTCTTCGCCTTCGCACCTGCCGGTGACCAACTCTGAAGTTCAAGGGGTGAATTGAATTCCTGGCCGGCGGCATTCACACTGCGGCATTACCGGGAGGGCGCAAAATAACCGGCCTTCGCCTGCACGCGCAATCCCTTCTCGTCCGTCTTAATGGTGATTTTGCGGAAGCTGCCGTCGTGGGCTGTAATGGCGTACGCCAGGCTGTACTGGCTGCGCAACTCGTTGCCGATCTTCTTGAATTCCCCGGCCAGATCGGAAGCCTCAACCGGGAAGAAGGCATCACCGCCAGTTTCCTTCGCCAGGTACTGCAGGACCTTGTCGCCCCGGGTATGGATTCCAAACCAGTTGGTGCTGATGGCATAGACAGTGGCTTCCGCCTTCTGCGCCATGGACAGGGCCTCTTCCCGCGAGTGCTGGCTGAAGTTGTCCTGACCGTCAGAAACCACAATCAGGACGCGCCGAAGGTAGGGTTCCGGCGCGGGGTTATAGATCATCTTTTCCTTACAGGCAAAATAAATGGCGTCATAGAGTCCCGTTCCGCCACCCGCCTGCAGAGCATTGATCCCCTGCTTCAATTTGTCAAGATCACTCGTATAGTCCTGCACCATCACTGGCTCAACATCGAATCCCACAACGAAGGCCCTGTCTGAGTCGGGCCGAATGATGTCGTAAAGAAAATCGTTGGCGGCTTCCTGCTCAAACGACAGTCGCATCCGGATGCTGTTGCTGGTGTCAATCAAAACTCCGATGCGCAGCGGGAGATTGGTTTCACGATTAAAGAAAAGAATCTTCTGGGGCGTGCCGTTTTCGTAAACTTTGAAGTCATCTCTATTGAGGTTCGTTACCAGGCGGTTCTTCTTGTCAATCACAGTGAAGAGTACGTTTTCCAGGTTCACGTTGACTTTAATCTGCGATGCTGCGTTCTGGCCGGGAACCTGGCTGGAGGATGAACCCGGATTTGGCTTTTGATTCGTCTGTGCAGAGACTCGTCCCGCGAGGAAATATCCGATCAGTAGTAAACCCAAGACCTTCTTCATCGTCGCCCCGACTGGTTTCCTGGGTCATTATAAAGTGGGGGTCCGGCGACGTCAACGAAGGTTCGACCAGGAAGCGCTGAGAGACTTTGTTGTTGGAAGCCCATAACTCTTGAGCGATCCGGTCCGCACCGTGACAATCCTGGTATAGTTTGAGCAGAACTCCGGGACGGTGGTCTTATTCACACGCAGGTTTGCCGGAGCAGAAAATCAAAGGGGAAAATTGAACCGGATTTGTGACGTTAAGTAACAGATGCCGGGCATCAAGTCAACTTGCGCACGAGGGCCGGATTACCAGTTGGTCAGGTACGCATTCGATAATGTGGAGCATTGCCTTTCGCATTTTCCCTTTGACGAACAAGAAGCTTCAGTGGTGAAATTAGGTTATTGGTCGCTGGGAGTTTTGTCTCTGCGGGGCCATAGGCGAAAAAGAGGAGGAATCCTATGGTGCGGGGTGCATTCAAAATTATGGCATTAGCGCTGGTGATCGCGGCGCTTCCTGCCGTGCTCCAGGCTCAAACGAGCCTTGCGGAGGCACAGAATCAATATTGGATTCCCGAAGGGACCGAGTTCAAGCTCGCCCTTCACACTACGATCAACTCCAAGAAGTCAAAAAAAGGCGACGTTGTAATGACCACGTTGCTCGAGCCCGTTTTCGTTGAAGATCAGGAAGTGCTGCCGAAGGGCGTTCGTGTGGACGGGCGCGTACAGGAAGTCCATGGCGCCGCCCATCGCGGGAAAGGCGGCCAGCTTTATGTTCTTTTCAACAGTCTCACGCTGCCCGACGGCCAAAAGGTGGCGATTACCGGCTCTCTGACAGAAGTTTTCGCCAGCAAGAACGGGGGGGATAACTCGACAGTGGATGCCGAAGGTGATCTCAAGGGCGGCGGCCCGAGCAAGGTAACTCGGATCATCACGTTCGGGGCCCCCACTGCAGCAGGGGTTGCCGCCGGCGGGGTTGGCGTGGGCATTGCCGCCGGAGTGGGAGGCGCGCTCGCCGCATATTTCCTGCCCAAGGGTAAACAGGCTGAACTTCCGGCAGGTTCTTTGATAGGGATGCGGCTGGACAGAGATCTGACCATTACGCTCAATCCTCAGCAACAGAGCCAGAACGGCGCCGCTGCCCAGGCCTTAATCAAGAAATAGATACATTCACTACAACACGTTAATTCTATGGCGTTTGTCATCACTTCGCTCGAGGAGCATTCCTCAGGCTGCGCCAGATTCCGCGAAACCGGCGGACATATCAAGCCACAATATGCTGGCAGACCAACCAGCCCGGAGCACAAAAACTGCTTAAAAATTCATCAGCGAATCACGTCTTGGATACGTGGGTGTAAGGTTTCGCAACACCGGGATGCAGATTATGGCAGATCGAGCAGAGAAAATGCCATAGAATGCAAAGGCTTAGCCGCATTCATGCGTGCTGACTTCTCGGCGGAGCTTTTCTTGGTGAGGATTTGGAGGGCTTTTTGGAGTTGCTTATCATCGGGCCCGCCAATTTTCGGAGGCGCCGTTTCTCCGGACGCTGCAGCCGCTTCATTTTCAGCAGATTGCATCACATTCGGTGTGATGCCGTTTCCGGGAATAGGAGTCCCATCGGGCGAGTAATACTTGGCAATGGAAAGCAGCAGTGCGGATCCATCCCCCACAGGAATGACCTTCTGATAAACGCCTACGCCAAAGCTAGTGACGCCAACTACATCACCGCGTTTGTTGTCAAGGATAGCGCCAGCCACGATTTCCGCCGGCCCGGCCGTCGACTGGTTAATCAGGACGACCAGCGGCAGTTTTGTAATCTGATCAGAAGCCTGCGCGACGACTTCCTTGCGCGGAAAGCGCTGGCCGTACAGGTAGGTAATGAGTCCATGGTCAAGGAAGAGATTCGCCGTCTTTTCGCCTTCCTTCTCACTTCCTCCGGCACAGTCTCTCAAATCCAGAACGATCTTGTTGTCTCCGGCGGCAACCAACTGCTTGAGTTGGGCTGCAATTTCTTCAGATTTTCCCTCATCAAACGTAGGGACGTGCAAATACGCAGTGCCAGATTCAATCGTCTTTGCCACCAGCGGGGTCTTTTTCAGGATCACTCGGGTCAGGGTAAGTTTTTCCGGCAAGCCCTGCGTCCCCTTAATGATTGACAGTTCAATCGAAGTGCCCGGAGCGCCGTCCAGCAGACGGTCAATCTGAACCACCGATAATTCGCGAATCCGCTTGCCGCCCACCTCGTCAATAAGGTCGCCAGGACTAATTCCCGCCTTCTGCGCCGGGCTGTCCGGCATCACGGATACAATAGTGGCAAATCCCATCCTCTTCGAGAGGAAGATCCCGATGCTTGCCGGGCCCGGCTGAGGATGTTGCAGGTATTCCTGATATTCCTCAGGAGTAAAGTACGTGCTGTAGGGATCCAATGCTTCCAGCAAGCCCCGGATAGCGCCCTTGGTCACATTCTTCAGATTTGGTTGGATTACATACTCCTGCTGGATTCTGGAAAGGACCTGGCTGTAGACACCCAGGTCGCGGTAGGAATCCTCCCCCTGGTCAGTGCTCCCGCGGCCAAGCACGCCTCCAATGATGACGTAGAAAATCAGCACCGAGGATATAAAAATAACAGCGAGACGGACACGCTTCGTCATTTGCGTCCCTACTCCTTATGGCGGGAACCCCTATCCGGACCCCTGTAAGACACTATACCATACCTCCAACTCCGGGTGTATTGGCGCGTCCGGCGAATTCCCCGGCCTTACCCAGGCATTATGTTCTCTACCCATTTTTACCGATTGATCGCAGAATGCCGGCATACGTCAAGATCAATGCGGGCCGTGTTCGGCCGTGGGGGGTCACAAACTACAAGGCCAAACCATGGTGCCTTCACGTTGATGTCATCACAAGTTAACTCCGCCGTAATAATCGTAATCGACAATGTAGTTTTAGTCCGTTCCCACAATTGGTGCAGTTCAGCCAGAGTGAAAAGGAAGGAATATATGGAAAGTTCAGCAAAAATCTTGAAGCGCTATCTGGTGGCCAGTGATTTTGACCAGACGCTCAGCTTTCATGATTCCGGGTACGTCCTGAGCGAGATGGTAGGCATTCCCGGCCAGGAATTTGAACGTAAGATCACGATCCTATCGGCGCAGAACTTCGTTCAGCAAGGCGCAGAGCTGTCTTACCTTCTTCTTCACGACCCTGATCTGAACGCCCGCGTTCGAAAGGAACACCTGAACCGGGCTGGCAAAAGCATCCGGCTGAAGCGGAACATCCAACAACTCCGGGGCCTGCTAAGTGGTGGAATTGAAGGTTACGCCTTTGAATTTCATGTGCTTTCTGCTGCTCCTCAGGAAGTCGTGGAATCGGCGCTTGAGGACGTTATCCCGCCGAACCACGTCCATGGAACCCAGTTACGTTACGACAGTGCAGGGCGCGTGGAGGGCATCGTCCGGGTCAATGCAGGATATGGCAAGGTCGCCACGCTCGATGACCTTCAAGCCTTGCTCCAGATTGGCGCGGATCGGATCATCTATGTGGGTGACGGCAGCTCCGACGTGCACGTCATGCTCCACGTCAACCAGCGCGAGGGATTCACCCTGGCGGTTTCAGAGGCCCGCACCATTGCTCAAATTGCCCGCAGGACCGTCCTCAGCGCTGATGCTCTCAGCGTCCTCGTTCCCATCCTGGAAGAGATCGTCGGCTGGAACCGTCCGCGTATCCGGAGCTTCTTTGAGGAACAGGGGCTGTTGATTCAGGGGTGGGATAAGGTGCAGGCTGACTGGCTTACCTTCCGTTCATCATCCTCCCACTCAAACGGACACCCCCGCGCCGATTATTGAACCACGCCAGGCAGGCTATTGCCCTCCGAATCCCAGCTTCGCGTTCGGGTCCGCTGTCGTTGTGCTCATGGAAGCAAACTCGGTTGGCGATACAATGTAAAGAATTGGCGATCCGGAGCCGAGAGTCACTCTCCCGTTCGACGAAACCGCGTATGACGTGGAGCTTGCTTGTCCGGAAAGCAAGGTGCCCTCGACATCCTGGTCGCTGACGAACGAGACATTTCCGGTCCCGCTGAAAGTGACCGCCCCGGTGCTCAAAGTCGCCGGGAGCACTCCATACGGCGGCTGAACCGGCGCCGCTGCAAACTCCCGGTCGCCAAAGAAGCCGGTGAAATTTAGTGACGAATTCGAGAACGTCCCGGCGGATTGTGCCTGAAACATTCCTGCCGTAACACCACTGTCAGCACCGACTACAAATCCCTGGTTCGGGGAAACCAGAAAGCCGACCAGAGCAGGCATCCCCTGGGGAGGCGTCAGCGTGAACCGTCCCGTCGTGGCATCGGGGGAAGTGTAAGTCCCATCGCCCGTCATCGTCGTCAGTGTACCCGCGCTGTTTACATCCATGGAGAAGCCGGCGTTCCCGCTTCCATCAAAGGTAACGATGCCCAACGCCGCATCAGAACCGCTCGTACCAGCCGAGTCAACCTCCATTACCGCCGCCCCACTGAACGAACTGATCGAGTATGGCCCGCCCGTCTGTGCATCGATCTCGCCTGCCACGAGCCCGTAGGTCGAGGCAGTGTCCACACTGATCACCAGCAATCGACTGCCTGAAACAATGTAAGAAGCAAAGTCAGCGGGTGCTGGCGATGTGCCGTTGAGGGTCAAAGCGCATCGCCCCGTTGTTGTATCAACGTTGTAAGTGCTCGTCTTGTCGATGGCGCCACCGCTTGTCAGAGTGCCGCTGTCATCGGCATCAAACACGCCGCCCGTAATACCGCCCGTACCGTCCGCTGTGAACTGTCCTGCAATAGCCAGGCGGTTCCCTGCCATATCCGAACCGGTAAAACCAAAAGCATAGCTGCCGGTGATGTCCTGTTTCAGGAATGAGGTGCTCTTCTGCAATCTGATGACGCCGCTCATGAGATACCCGCTCGAGTCAAACTCTACAGCGGAGCCTTCCAACGCCGTGCCTCCAATCAGGTTCCCCACTGCGATCGCCATGGAATAAGAGGACCCTGCAGAATTGGTGAAAGTGATAGTGCCCCGGTTGTCCGCTCCCACCGAATAGGTGCCCGAATTGATCGTCAGGCTGGCCTGCGGCGGCGCGCCCGTGTCGTTCAGGTCCTCGACGCCGCCCGAAATCCCCCCGGCGCCGTCAGCCACAAGGCTCCCTGCCGCCACGACACGGTTTCCATAAGTGTCGTAGCCGCTCAGCAGAAACGCGTAGCGCCCGCTCAGTTCCGTGTTCTTCGTCCCGGAGTCATTAATCGTGATGCTGAGCTGCCGGGTGGCAGTCTGTGGCGGTGTGCTGGAATCCGTCACCATCACGGTGAAATTCGATGTCCCGGAGACAAGCGGCGTGCCGGAGATACTTCCGGTGCCGGCGTTCATCGAAAGCCCGGTCGGCAAAGCACCCGAACTGGTGCTCCATGCCACGGGCAGAGTTGCATAGGCGGCCTCAACGGTGGTGCTGTACGCCACATTCACAGAGCCGTCAGCCAGTGAAGTCGTGGTGATCACCAGAGCCGACTCAATGGTGATACTGAGTTGTTGCGTGGCAGAGTGCGTCGAGGCATCGACAACCTGCACGGTGAAGTTCGATTTTACTGAAGTAGTGGGTGTTCCGGAAATCATCCCCGTGCCGGCATTAAGCGAGACCCCGGCGGGGAGACTTCCTGTCGCAATCGACCACGAGTAGGATCCTGTTCCGCCGCTTGCCTGCAACGTCGCGCTGTAAGCCACGTTCACCGACCCATTCGGCAGCAAGGTTGTCGTAATAATGAGAGGGCTCGTGATGGTGATGCTCAGTGACTGGGTGGCCGAAGCTGGCTTGGCAGCCGAATCTGTAACCTCCACGGTAAAGTTTGATGTCCCCGATGATGTGGGTGCTCCGGAAATTTCTCCGGTGCTGGCGTTCAGCGAGAGCCCGGAAGGAAGGCTGCCGGTTGTGATTGACCACTTATAGGGTTGAATTCCCCCAGCCGCCTGCAATAACGCACTGTAGGCCACGTTCAACGATCCGTTCGGGACCGAGGTTGTTGTAATGATCAGGCCGGTGGCAATCTTGAGGCTCAGCGACTCGCTAGCCGACTCTGGACTCGGAGCCGAGTCTGTAACCTTCACGGTAAAGTTCGTTGTACCTGAAAGGCTGGGGGTCCCGGAAATCCTTCCGGTCCCTCCATTGAGAGTTAACCCAGCCGGCAGACTGCCAGAGGCAATACTCCAGGTGAGATTTCCCGTTCCGCCGCTCGCCTGCAGGGAGAAACCGTAGGCAGTATCCACCACACCAGCCGGCAGTGACGTGGTCGTCATGGAAGGGGATGGATTCACCACCACCGTCGACGAAGCGGAAGCAGTATTTTGGGCCATAGACGTGGCCTTCACCGCCACAGTCAGCGGGGAAACAATGCTGGATGGAGTGCTGTAGGTTGCGGAGGTTTTAGTCGTATTCGCCAATGTTCCACAGGCGCTGCCGTTGCATTCGCTCCCAGATACGCTCCAGGAAACGCCCTGGCTGTTGGAGTCATTGGTGACGGCGGCCGTGAATTTCACGGTCTGCCCCTGGTCGATAACCTGTTGTGTTCCGGGTGATATGGCGACGGACGGCTGCTGAGATGCGGAGCCCTGGGAAATAACCGCGTTTGAACCGCCCCCGCAGCTCGTGAAAAAAAATATTACGACACTGAAAAAACCTACGGCACTCTTCACGGTGACTTGCCTCCCCCCCTCAATCAGCAAGTCGTTCGTTTGCTCACTCGAAATTTTGGCGGCAGGATACATTAGCGAGCGAAACTATGTCAATAGAAATCCAAATACTGTGTCAAAGCTCTTTAGAAATGTCCCCTTGGTTAGCTCATTAGAAGTGTCCCCTTTTGGTGGTTCTTGTTTTTTCTGTTTTTTGAGTTTTTCTGGTT
>DASSJE010000444.1:0-3664 GCA_035691365.1 Terriglobia bacterium | reverse complement strand
TGGAACTGGTGCAAATGTGCAACGATTGTTTCAGAACGACTCAACCATAGGATGGCCGCCAGTCTAGAAAGTTGAATTAGGCTTGTCAATGCCTAACTTTTGCAAAAGGAAGCCTGTATGGCTACGCAACAAATGTTGCAGGCCGAATGATACGTATCAAAAAAAGAAATACCTGTCCCAGACAAAAGGCAAATAGCCAGCTGCTTAGAGTTACGGAGCCGCGAGATTTTTGAGCGGCGCGGCCTTCATTTTGTTGTTGTGGGAACCCTGGCCCTAGACACCGCATTCTTATGCATCGGCAGGGAACGTTCGGTCTGCTACCGGGTTCCGTCTCGGGTTCCCCCAACGAAGCCGATGAAGGAATCAGGGAGGCGGCGGTGTAAGGCCGCCTCCCAAGGATCGAGGATCGCTAGGCAATCAGAAGGAAAACTTCAGACCAAGTTGCATCTGCCGAGCGGTGTACAAGGTGTTGCCAGTACTTGTCACGCTCCCAAAGCTAGCGCGAGGGGACAGGCAGCCGCCGAAATTTGAGATTCCTGCACCGACAGTGGTAGTGCTGCAGGTTGCGGTTGCGCTCGTATTTGCCGCAGAAAAGCTATACAAGAGGTTGTCCACGGCAAAAATGCCGCTGCTGGGTACCGGATTGTACCGATTGAAGACGTTGAAGGCTTCCCAGAGGAATTCCAATCGCGTGCGTTCGGTTGGCTTGAATTCTCGGCTGATTCTCATGTCGACGTCGAAGAATCCCGGACCCGTAAAAAGAGAATTGCGGCTGAAAAATGGAACTCTGGCGTTCAGGGCATTCCCGTTCCCGTCCACGGCGCCGCACGTCAGCCCGCCGTCCCGCGTGCATACCGCCAACGGAGATGTAGTGCCGGTGACAGAAGACGGCAAGCGACTGGACATGTCGGCTTCTACCGGGCGGCCGTCCTGAACCCTCCAGATACTGGAGAAACGCCAGCCGCCGACGATGTGCTTCATTGCAGAGTTGTCGGTCCAATTGGCGAATGGCATTTCCCAGGAGGAGTTGATGATCAGGCGACGCCGGATGTCGATCTGGGACAGCCCAGCTTCGGCTCTGAGGTCGTATGGATTTAAGGGGCTTACCGTGCCCGCAAAAGTGCCGTTAACGCCGGCCACCTCGCCAGTATCGCGAGCCTGTGACCAAGTGAAGTTGGCGTCGAAGGAAAAGCCGTGTGAGATTCGGCGCTTTACGTCTACGACGAGACCGTTGTACCACGAGTTAACCACGCTCCTGCCTTCGAGAAGAACACCAACCGCTGGGTTCAGGCGAGGAACCGCATTGGTGAAAAATGGTAGGGTAAACTGGCTTACGACCGCGTTGCTGCTATCCAGAACAACATAGGTACGCGTGGAATCTGGGGGAGGAAGATTTGCATCCACGAAGACCGGGAGGCGCAGTCCCCGCGCGCCCACGCCGCTGACGGTGAGGCTAAGCTTCCAGGGAAGCTCGCGCTCCACCCCGAGATCATATTCATGGACCAGCGGATTAACGAAGTCAGGAGAGAGAGCATCCACAACGGAAGCGGACGAAGCGGCAGTGGGGCAGGCCGTAAGAAAGGCCTGCAAGCTATTAAATTCGCTGGTTGGAGTGGGTCCGCCCTGTGAGCCAAAGATGGGAGTGAAAGCCGGAGCGGTGTTGGGTTGCGGAAAGGCCAGGTTCGGGGCGGTTGGCGCGCCGCAGGTTGTTGGAGTGAACCGGAACGTTTGCTGAAACACTCCGTTCTGAAAAAGCGACACGAAGATGCTGCTGTTCTGTGTGCGGCCGTAGTAGATGCCATAGCCCCCGCGCAACACGGTCTTTTGATCATGGCCAAAGCCGTAGGAAAAGCCCACGCGCGGACCAAAATTATTACTGTCTGTATTCAGCTTTGCTGTTTCCGGAACCGCAGGATTGGCCTGAACAATGCCTGGCATGGTCTGGAGTTCATAACGCAGACCTAGGTTTACAGTGAGGTTTTGCCGCACCTTGACATTGTCCTGGACATAGAAATTGATGTCATTGGTGGTGAAAAAGCCTCTCCCACTCCCAGTGATAGGATCAATGGCTTGTGTGAAAGAAGCGTATTGAAGCGTCCCATTAGCCAAATCATCGGCCAGCTTTTGAATGGCAGGATTGGTGACGGTACCGCCCGAAGAGGTGTCGGTATAGGAATAGACGCCTCCACCTTGAAACAGATTCTGGATCCTATCCCTGACGTAGTTGATGTCCGCACCAAATTTCCAGACATGGCGCCCCTTCACCCAGCTCAAGCTGTCCACCCATTGAAATCGTTTCTCGTTGGGGAACGCGCCACGGGGAAGGAAGTTAGGCATTCCGATGTTTGCAGCTCCGGTAACTTGAATATTCGGGCCAGAAGCATTAGCAGTCTGTGCTTCGAAGTCTCGTCCATACTGAAAGCGGAAATCGTTTACCAGAGTCTGACTAATGATGGAATTCCAGCTCGCGGTGATGAACTCGTTGCTTACTTCGTCCGTGCCGTTAGAAAGCGAAGTTGAGGTGAGGACAGGCCCGGTCAAAATACCATTCGGCGAATTCCACCTGAGAATATTAAACACCGCGCTGATGCGGTTGCTTTGGTTCAGTTGATAGTCAACCTTGCCGAGGCCAAGGTAATTGTCTCCGTTTCGCGGATTGGTTGTGAACGTGAGGGCGTCGAAAGCCGCAATTACAGGGGCACAGTTGGGACTCGGGATGGAGACGCCGCACCGGCTTTTCTCGGTGTTGTATGATCCAGTGGAAAAGGGTGCAATTACCGCCGGGAAGTTGCGCTTCTGCTGGTCGTAGTTCAGGAAGAAGAAGAGCTTGTTTTGCACAAGAGGGCCGCCAAGGGCGCCGCCGAATTGCTGACGCCGCTCATCGGGCTTCTTCTGGCCGACTTCTTTGGACCGTGGGTCCTGCGCGAGGAAGATCTCATCGCGGATAAAATAGAATCCATCTCCATGAAAGTTGTTGGTTCCAGAACGCGTGATAGCGTTTACTACGCCACCTGCTGCACGCCCGTATTCGGCCGAGTAAACCGCATTCGTAACCTGAAATTCTTTGATCGCATCGAGGCTATAACCATAGGGCAGCCGGGTACGCCCGCGAGCTTCGGCGAAGAACGCCTGATTGTTGTCCGCGCCGTCCACCATATTGTTGTTATAGAGTGACGAAATACCACGGAAACTTACTCCTCCGAAGCCCCCGTCTTCGCTGACCCCCGGTGTCAGAAGCACCAGGTTATCCCAGCGCCTGCCGTTCAGCGGCAGGTTTTCCACCTGCGTTTGTGTAACCAGCGTGCTGACTTCCGATTTTTCCGTCTCAATGATTCCCTGTGCGCCGGTAACGGTGATGCTCTCCGTGGCGGCCTTCAGGGGCAACTGCAGGTCTACCGCTAATGTCTGACCGACTGCGAGGTAAATGTCTTTGCGAATGACCTCCGCAAAGCCTTGCATGCTAGCGCGGACTTCATAATTGCCCGGCTGGAGCAGTGGGGCGGTGTAAAGTCCTTCATCGTTAGTGGTAAGCGTGCGCTCAATCCCTGTGTCCGTGTTCTTGATTAGGACCTGAGCGCCGACAATAACCAAGCCTTTCTGATCCGTTACAGTGCCTGTTAGCGCGGCATTTCCTGCACCTTGGCCGAGCGCGGCAGGGGCTGCA
>DASSJE010000443.1:0-14191 GCA_035691365.1 Terriglobia bacterium | reverse complement strand
GGTGATGATGCCGTCGCCAGCCAGGGAAAGGTCCGCGAAAATGACGTGGCCGGAAGGCTCGCCGCCCAGGTTATATCCGCCGCGGAGCATCTCTTCCAGCACGTAACGATCTCCCACGGCGGTCCGCTTCAGCGCGATGCTGCTTCGCGCCAGGGCATGTTCCAGGCCCAGATTGGTCATCAGGGTCCCGACGACAGTCTGGCCGTTTAATTTCTGCTGCCGTTTGTAAAAGGGGGCCACGGCGTAGAGAACATAATCTCCGTCGGCGATCCAGCCTTCGGAGCTGGCGAAAATCGCCCGATCGGCGTCGCCGTCAAACGCGATGCCGAGATAAGCTTTGGTGGCTTGCGTTTCACGGGCCATGCCAGCGGGGAAGAGCGACCCGCAATGGGAATTGATGTTGCGGCCATCCGGAGCGGCATTGAGGATGCGGGCTTCGATGCCAAGCTGCTCGATCAGCAGGGGGACAACCCGCGACGCCGACCCATTGGCGCAGTCCACCACCAGCGGCGCGCCGGGCAGCCGCAGACTTCCAGGGAGCATACTGCAAAGGTAGGAGACATATTCGTTGAGGAATTCCGGTTCGGCAGAAAGTTCTTCCTGAGTGCAAGGCCCGTCTGGAGCACCATCGCATTCAATGGCACGCTCGATCTCCAATTCCTGGGCCTCAGAAAGCTTGAGGCCGGAATTCGAGAAGACTTTGATGCCGTTGTCGCAATAGGGATTGTGGGATGCCGATACCATGACGCCGGCGGTGAATCCATGATGGCGTGTGAGGAAGGCAACGCCAGGGGTCGTGACGACGCCAGCGTAGAAGAGGCGGGTACCGGCCGACCTGATCCCTGCAGAGAGGGTTCCGGAAATCCAGCGGCTCGATTCCCGCGTGTCCTCTCCAAGGATGACCTGCGGCTGGCCGGCCCCGTTCGTTTCCTGCAGCAGCCTGCCCAGCGCCTTCCCGAACTTGAAGACCGTTTCCTGATCCAGTGGATAGAGGCCTGCTTCTCCGCGCATGCCATCCGTGCCAAAGAGCTTTCGTGTTTGCATATTGAGACATTGTAACGGCGGAGCCCCTTTGACTCAACTTTGGATCAAATGGGCGGCTTGTCAGGGAAGGATATTGATGGTGATGGACGTTGCCGGAGCAGCACCAGCGCGGGCCGAAGATCGTTACTGCCAGCGCGTCTGCACGGGCGGGCTCTTTATTGACAGAGGATAAAGCTTCTAGTACGCTGGCTTATACTCAATGCATTTAGAATGAAGGTGGGAATGAACTATGTCTTGGACTAAAAAAGTAATCAGCCTGGGGACAGTTTGGGCCTTGGCGCTGGCCGGCTGTGTCTTGATGAACGGACGTCCGGCGCGTGCCGCACAAGAGGCGCAGCAGGCCGCGAAGCCGTCTGCACCGGTGGAGGCCCCGCTTCAGGAAAACGAACTGATCAAACTGATCAAGCACAACAGGAGTCACCCGGAGAATGTGGCGAAAGAGGTCCAGACGAGGGGGACGGATTTTGAGTTTACTGCCGACATTGTGAAGAAATTGAACAAAGCCGGCGCCACCGACCAGTTGGTGACGTACATGAAGCAGTTTAGTCCCTCGGCGCGGGCTGCCCGCAAGTCTAAAGCTGGAGGTGCGGCAGTCAGCCCTGAGGAGGCTGAAACGTACAACAAGCTTAAGAGCTCAAGAGATCCTGACACCATCATCAAGTCCTCTGACAGCTTCACGGCGCAATATCCCAAGAGCTCGCTGCTCACCTATGTCTACGCCCTCGAGGCGAGCGCTTACCAGCAGAAAAACGACGCGGCCAATGTTGTGAAATACGGCGAAAAAAGTCTGGACCTTGATTCCGGCAACCTGATGAGCCTGCTCATGGTTTCCAACGTTCTTCCTCAGCCCCAGATGCTCGCCAACATCAGCGACGCTGAGAAAGAAAAGCGGCTGGGCATGGCGGAACAATATGCGGAGAAAGCCCTTCAGGAAATCGACCAGCTTCCCAAACAGACCAATGAATCGGCTGATGCCTATCAGAAGCGAAAGAATGAAATTGCAGCCGGGGCCTACGCTTCCATAGGCATGGTCCATCTGGAACGGTCCCGGATGGCGCTCCAGGGGCTGGACCAGGGCGAACTGGCCAAGGCAGAGCAGAGCTACAAGGCTGCCATCGCTAAGACAGAAACTCCCAACCCCGCTGACTATTACCGCCTGGGAGAAGTCTACCGCGGCGAAGACAAATTTGATGATGCGATCACAGCTTTTTCGAAGGCTGGACAATTGGCGCCGGGATCCGTGATCGAACAGCTTGCGAACCAGCAGGTCCAGGAATTGAAGAAAGCTAAGAGCTCCCAACCCCAGACTGCCTCAAAACCATAAGTGGAGCTGGTTCGCTGTCTGGCCGGAATACACAATCTGGTGGGCTTTCCCGGTTCCCGCCGGGTGCCAGGATTTCGTTGAGTTCATCACTCAGGCATGGCGCGATCTTCGTTCAACAGGCTGGAGAAGCGTATCGGTTACAAATTCCGAAATCAGGACCTGTTGGTCGAAGCCCTGACCCACTCCTCTTATGCCCAGGAAGTTTCCCGTCCCACGCGCGATAATGAATTGATGGAGTTTCTGGGTGATGCCGTGCTTAACCTTGCGGTCACTTTGGATTTGCTGGACACATTTCCGGATTACGATGAGGGGAAGCTTTCGCTTGCGCGCTCCGGTCTGGTGGCTGCCAGTCATTTGAGCGATGTCGCGGCCGAACTGGGCCTGGGTGAGTATTTGCGGCTCGGCCAATCTGAAAGGAAGAGTGATGGCAGCAAGAAGCCTGGAATTCTTGCCGACGCCCTTGAAGCGCTGCTCGCCGCCGTTTATCGCGACGGAGGGTTTGAAGCGGCGAAGGACCTGGTTGAAAAGGTGATTCTGCCGTCTGGTTTTTCAAACGGCGTGGACGACCTGTTTGCCACAAACTACAAAGGAACCCTGCAGGAGCGCCTCCAGGCAGGGCGTCAGGGACTGGCCCGCTACCGTGTAGTCGGAGAAAAAGGGTTGGAACACCAGAAGACTTTCACGGTGGAAGTGAAAACCGGCGGCGGTGTTGTCGCCCGGGGCAGCGGAACCAGCAAGAAGGCTGCAGAACAGCAGGCCGCGAAACAGGCCCTTGAAATCCTTGCCGCAAAGGTGGAGGCAGATGGCTGATCCTTACCAGAAATCGTCCTTCCGTGACACTTTTGAATCACTCATTGTTACGGTGATCCTTGCGGTTTTCGGGACGACTTTTGTGGTCCAGGCGTTTAAGATACCGACCGGGTCGATGGAGAACACTCTTTTGATCGGCGACCATCTACTGGTCAACAAGTTTTCGTTTGCTTATCCGCACGGCCTGCTGGCTCAGCTTCTTCCTTACAGGCCAATCCACCGTGATGACATTGTGGTTTTCAAGGCTCCCCAGGACGTGGATGATGGCCAGCCACCGGGCGAACACTACGTTAAAAGAGTGATTGGTGTTCCCGGCGACCATATCCGTGTTTTCCACCGGCAGGTCTTCGTCAACGGGAGAGCCGTGAAGGAGCCCTTCATACTCGAGAGCTACCCTAATGAGTTGCGTCCCATGGACGATTTCCCGCCTCTCACCTGGGACGAGATGCAAGGTGCAACGGCGACTTGGCGTGCGGAATTTCAAAACTACGTGAAGGATGGCCAGTTGGTGGTGCCGCCTGATCATTATTTCGTTATGGGTGACAACCGCGAGGAGAGCTACGACAGCCGCTTCTGGGGGTTTGTCCCCCGTAAGCTGATTTCCGGCAGGCCGCTGATCATCTATTGGTCTTACGAAACTCCACCGGGGCAGTACGAGCAGAACTCATTGGGTGACCGGCTCAAGCAGTTGGGCAATGTTTTTATCCATTTCTTTACCCTGACGCGCTGGAACAGAACGTTTAAGCTTGTGCACTGATGAGTCAAACCAGTCGCAGATATCTTAAAAATGCGGCCGTCACGCTGGCGCTGCTCCTGGCTGCAGCCTGGGTGGCGCCGTATTTTCTGAACGCAGGGCGTTATCGTCCCGCCTTGAAAGCCGGGCTCGAACACGCTCTGCACCGCAAGGTGTCCCTCGGCCATATGGCGTTTCACTTCTTTCCCCACCTGGGATTCACCGTTGATAACGTAGTGGTTGACGAAGATCCTGCCTTTGGGCTGGAGCCGTTTATTCGCGTTGGCGAGATTGATTGCGACCTCCAATGGCGAAGCATCTGGAGCTCGCATCTGCACATGGGGACGCTCAGGCTTTCAAATCCCAGCATCAACCTTGTGCGGAATTCCGCGGGCAAATGGAACGTTGAGAATCTACTTTTGCAGAGCAGGATTAAACCTCGATCGCCCAGCTCCGGCCCACCATCGCCGGCGCCTGCCAATCTGTCGGTGGAGGTTGAGGGAGCGCGGCTTAATTTCAAGATCGGCGAGAACAAGAAACCCTTTGCGATTGTTAACACGCGCGCTCATCTGGATTTCGAGTACGGCTCAAACCGCATTGATTTCCGAATGGCGGGCGAACCGGTCCGAACGGACCTTGAATTTCCCACGCCGGGTCTGGTGGAGCTGGATGGGAACTGGTCCCCCTCAAGAGCTCCCGGACATTCCCTGGATGCAACGCTTCGAATGCAGGGAGCTTTGCTTTATGACTGGATTCCGCTGCTGACGGGACGGAATCCTGAAGTATACGGGGTAATGGGCAGTACCATCCATCTGGCTGGGACACTTCGGCAAATCGAATACTCGGGAGACGCACAGTTGAGGCAGTTGCACCGCTGGGAACAATTGCCTTCGTCGAACGATTTGCCTTGCGACCTGCGTTTCCGCGGGCAATTCGATCGTGACAAAGGGGACTTAATGATCAAAGGGCTCGACCTGGCCTTTGCCGATTCGCAAGTCCACGTGGAAGGTTCTATTGCCCAGGTTACTTCCCAGCCGGACCTTGACCTGGTTGTCGCCTTTGAACGTTCCCGGTTGCAGGACCTGCAGAGGCTTGGCGAGCGGGTCCTGGGAAGTCGCGTTGCGTGGAGCATCAACGGGCGTCTCAACGGGATGATTTCAGTCCAGGGGCGCTGGCGGGAGACGCGGTATGGAGGTTTCCTGAATGCCCATGAAGTGCGTCTGGACACTCCCTCAGGGGCATTTCCGGTTTCCGACGTGGCTATTCGCTTCACACGCACAGGGGCACGCTTGGCTCCTGCCAGGGTAGGGCTGGCGCCGGGTGTTGAAGTGGTGGCGGACGGGGCTCTCCGGCACATCTCACCCCTCAGGAGCAATCGGCGCACTGCAATCCACCCAGCCTACGAATTGACGTTTTCTTCCCGGGCCGTAAATCTGGGAAGGCTGGTGAATTTCGGCCGGGCGTTTGGAATCCTGGCGAAGAGCCCGCTGGAAGCTGCGGGCATCGGATCCTTCACGCTCCATCTGGCCGGCGGGGCCTGGCCGTGGAGCAGGCCAAGCGTTGCCGCCCAGGTAAGCATCCGCAGCGCGCGCCTGGTGGTGCCGGGACTGACAGAGCCTCTGAATATTCCTCGGGCGCGCATCCAGGTTTATGGAAACCAGGTCATCGTCAACCCGATTCTGGCGGTGATGGGTACCAGCGTTTTCTCCGGTTGGGTGATGCACGAGCGTGACTCCCATGCTCCGTGGGATTTCAGCCTGAAGGCGGATAAGCTGAGCATTGAACAGGCCGGGCAGTGGTTTGAGGGTATCAGGGACCAGAACTCCACGTCAATGCTCGACAGGATTTTGGGGATCGGATCGTTGATCAGCGGCCGCAAGCCTTCGTTCCGGCTTGCGGCGCGCCTGGATGCGCGAGGGCAATTTTCCACGCCGCTTCTGACTTACCGGAAACTTTCTCTGCATAACTTTCGAGCCAATGTCAGTGTCGGCGAGCGCAAGGTCCGTCTTGCAAAGGTTCAGTTCACTGCAGGGGGAGGCCACGGTGAAGCCAATGTCCTGGTGGATCTGACTAAGACCCCGGCACGCCTTTCCGGGCAGGGCGCCATCAGCGGCGCCGGCATTACTGCGCTGGGCCTTTATTTGCCGGCGGCACTGGCAGGATCTCACGGTTATTATTCCGCGGAAGGAGCATTTGAGGCGACCGGCTTGACGCATATGGAACTTGCTCGCACGCTGCGTGGCGAGATGACGGTGCAGTTGGAAGGAATCAGCCTGGGTGATTTCAATCCTGTGCGGACCCTCGCCCGGCGTTTCGGCATGGACCTTCTCGAAGCCGGGTCCCGGCCGCCGTTCATACCCGGGGCAACAGCACATCTCCGGATTCGAGACCGTAATGTGGAGCTTGAAGATTTTCCTGTGGACATCGCAGGCGCCAAATTCCAACTAAAAGGTCTTTATTCATTTGACGGGTCGGCCAGGCTGCAAGTACGGGCTGATTTGAGCGGTATTCATCAGCCTTGGACGCCTGTCCGCCAGGGAGCGATCGGCCCTGTTGCCCGAATGGCGGACCTTGAATTTGCCGGCACGCTTCAAAATCTTGAGGCCGTGCCTGCGTCCCAGATTTCACAGACTCAACCCTGAGGAGTAGTCCAGTTGCCGAATCTGATTCCCCGAGTCCGCTTCGCTTCTCCGATCGGCCTGTTGCCCGCAGTGCTTTTTTCTCTTATGGCCGGTAGCATTTTCCTGGGCCTTTGTGGCACATCGATGGAAGCTTCCGCCTATCGGATGTATCCAGTGTCCGGACTTTCTCCTGCGGCAGCGAGCGCGTTCCAGTCCAAGTTGATGCAGCTTTCAGCAAATGTTCCGGCGAAGGCCAGGTCTCTTCGCCCGATTATTTTCACGGACAATGAAGTCAATTCGTTTTTCAAGTACGACCGCCCCACGTTTCTGCCCCCCAGCGTCAGAAGTCTGGAATTCCACTTTAAACCCGACGGCATTCATGGGGCAGCCGACGTCAATTTTGATGAGCTCAAACCTTCGCAGCAATCCGCAAGTCCGCTGACCGCCAGGCTGCTGGCGTCCATCTTCCGGGGCACTCAGCATCTGACGGCGCTGGGTGTGCTTGAGAGCAAAGACGGGACCGGAACGCTTACCATCAAAGACGTGCATATTGGCAGTACAGCCTTGTCTGATTGGCTGGTGAACTTCCTTATCCAGACCTATGTTGAGTCTGAATACAAGATTGACCTTAGCAAGCCTTTCCTGCTGCCCAACCACGTGACGCATATTGATTTTGCCCCGGGCAAAGCAATCCTGGTTCGTGGCGCCGAACGAAAGAAATAGAAGGCGCGCTATCGGCGTCAGCAGTCGCGGCCAGCCGCACCATTGGAATCTAGTTAAGGAATCGATGGTCCTGGTGCTTTCGTGTCAATCGATGGCGATTTCATATGTTCTATAGAAATCGATTTTTGGTTTCGGAAGGCCTCGTGACCCGGTTCGGAACCATGTGCCATTCAAACTGCCGAAACGTATGAGCCTATGGAGCACTCAAGCCAGGTCCTGCTGGAACTTTTCCTGATGTTTGCCGGAGGAAAGCTTCTGGCAGAAATTTTCGAAAGAATCCGGCAGCCCGGAGTTTTGGGCGAGTTGCTGGCCGGCGTGTTTTTGGGGCCGTCGCTTTTGAATCTGGTGCACACCAACGAGCTGACCCTGGGGGTTGCGGAAATTGGAGCTGTTTTTCTTCTCTTTACTGTAGGTCTGGAAACGAAGCCGCGCGACCTTCTTGACGTGGGCTGGACGGCTGTTGCAGTAGGTGTTTCGGGTGTGGTCCTGCCATTTGTTCTGGGCGTCTGGTACATGAAGTTTGCCGGCCATTCCTCTGTTGAATCAATTTTCGTGGGCGCTGCGATGGTGGCGACCAGCGTGGGTATCACAGCAAGAGTTCTGGCGGACCTGGGCGCGCTTTCAACGCGCGCGGCCCGCGTGATTCTGGCAGCAGCCGTCCTCGATGACATTCTTGGATTGCTGGTGCTGGCCGTTGTCAGCAGCCTTTCTACTGGGCGGATTCATTACCTTCAACTCCTGACCGTCGCCGCAGAGACTGTGGCGTTTGCGCTGCTCATGATTTTCTTTGCATCGCGGGTGATTGGGCGGTTTCAACCCCAAGTGGAAAAGTTGCGTGCCCAGAACTCTGCCTTCATCCTGGCGATTATTCTGTGCCTTGGCCTTTCGCTTGCCTCCATATACATCGGGATGGCGGCCATTGTGGGGGCTTTCCTTTGCGGGTTGGCGCTGGCTGACCACAGCGAACGGTGGAAATTGTACGAGAACGCACATCCGCTCAGTGAGTTCCTGGCTCCCTTCTTTTTTGTCATCCTCGGCGTCCAGGTGAATGTCCACAGTTTTGCAAATCCCGGGCTGATCGGGCTGGCTTCCATAATCTGTGCGCTGGCCATT
This sequence comes from Terriglobia bacterium, assembly GCA_035691365.1. Taxonomy (GTDB): domain Bacteria; phylum Acidobacteriota; class Terriglobia; order UBA7540; family UBA7540; genus SCRD01. The sequence goes on along the minus strand of DASSJE010000443.1, from coordinate 5,823 downwards.
GTCGGGAAACTGGTAGGCTGCGGCCTGGGGTGCCTGCGCCTCGGCTTCAAGGATGCGCTTCGGGTGGGCGTGGGAATGATTCCGCGCGGAGAAGTGGGCCTGATCGTTGCCGGCATCGGCCTCACCCTGCACACCATTTCCGACGCGGTTTACTCCATCGTCCTGGCGATGAGCATTGTTACGACACTGGTGGCGGCGCCATTCCTTCGTTTGGTAATGCCGATTCCACGGGTGCCCGAGCCGTCGCCGTCAGAAGCCATATCGCCGGATGAAGGCCACTCGGCTGAAATCTCTCTGGAAGAATAAGCCCTGGTTGAATTCTGGAACGGCTTGCTTTCACCGGCGGCCTTGGCGGTGGCATCATTACGCACTTTGCATCCACTGCTGCCTTTTTGCGTTCGGTGTTTTCAGTTGCTAGCTGTAATGTGCTTGTCCTATACTCACCCTTCAATTCATTCGGGGGCTAAATCATGAATAAATCAAGCGTTGGGCGGCGTGACTTTATCAGGGCGGCGGGCGCTTCGGCCGCCGCGCTGGGAACTGCCGGGAGCCTGGGAGCGCAGACGAATGAAAAGCAGCGCCCTGATGTTTCTCCGGCTCCCGCAACCAAATTCCCAAAACTCGCAATCATCACAAATTACTCTCGTCAGAAACTGGCATTTGCCACCCAGACCGGATATGAAGGCGTTGTCGTAAAAGTCGGCAAGGAGTTTAACCCTTACCTCAGCGATACACAAATTGACCAGATCAAAGCGACTTCTCGCGAGACGGGCTGCCGCATCATCAGCGTGGAAGGTTTTTTTGACCAGCAGGGGAAGGGAATCAATCACATTGCGCCTGCCCCTGCCGAGCGGCGTTCCTTCAATGAAGAGTTTGTGCACTGCCTGGAATTTGCTCATCGCCTGGGCTGCAAGTTTGTGGGCGCCTTTAGTGGTGGAATTCCCGGGGCCAGTTTTGACAGGCAAGCGAAGGAACTGGCGGAGGTGTTTCACGAAAAGTATCTCCCGGTTTGCGAGAAGTATGATGTTTCAATGGGCTGGGAGAATTATCCCACTGCGATCAACTTCGCCACGGTGCCAGAGGCGTGGGAAAAAGTCTTTGAGCTGATACCGAGCCACCATTTTGGAATGGAGTTTGATCCTTCCCACCTGGTCAGGCAGTACATTGATCCTTACCGGGCCGTGTGGGACATCCGCGACCGTCTGCTGGCGATCCATCTGAAGGATACCGAAATCACGCAGCCGGTACTTCAGCAGGTTGGTATTCTGGGCGACCACTGGTGGCGTTATCGAATTCCCGGCCAGGGACTCATTGACTGGCCCCGGTTTTTCACCGTGCTTCTCCAGGCGGGATTCAACGGCGGCGCGGCGGTTGAGCATGAAGACCCGTTCTGGGATGCGCCCCCGAGCGACGAAGCTGCAGAATTTCCGCAGGCGCGAAAGGACGGGTTCATTCTGGCTTATCGCTACCTCCGGCAATTCCTTCCAGGCCGCCTCAGTTGACCTGGCCTGCAGAGCACGGATATTCCACCAGCACCACACGGCTTTCCTGCGGCCAGGCTGACGCGCGCGGAAGTCGTCGCTGAAACCGTTTATCTCAGGGCCCGGAAAGTCTATGAACATTCCCAAAATATTTCGCACTTGTATTCCGGTGAGCTTCTGCCTCCTCCTTTCATTTGTAGCTTGTGCAGCGGCCAAACAACAGTCATTCACACTGGAACAGGTGATGAGCGCTCCGTTTCCTACGGACCTGACCGCCGCGCCGTCGGGAACAAAGGTAGCATGGATATTCAACGCGCAAGGCGCACGAAATGTCTGGGTGGCGGAAGAACAGCCGGGAGGAAACCAGTTTATCGCCCGCCAGCTCACCAACTACTCTGGTGATGATGGCCAGGATGTTGGAGAGCTGGCCTGGCTTCCGGACGGCTCCGCCGTTGTGTATGTTCGTGGCGGGGATCAGGAATATCCCGGGGAGGCATATCCGAATCCCGGAAGCGTTCCACAGGGCGTCCAGCAGAACGTCTGGCTAATGCCCCTCAACGGCGGCTCTCCGCAACTTCTGGGCGAAGGCTACGCTCCCGCAGTTTCACCCACAGGCACAAGTGTCGCCTTTCTAAACAAAGGACAGGTGTGGCTGGTAAAGCTAAATCCCGTGGCCAAGGCGGAGCAGTTGGTTCAGGGCGAAGGGCGTGCGATGTCCCTGCGCTGGTCGCCGGACGGAGCAAAACTGGCCTTTGTGAGCAACCGCGGGAATCACAGCCTGATCGGCGTTTATGATTTTGCTCAAAAGAGCCTTCATTACCTGGATCCCAGCATCGATCTTGATTCAGACCCGGTCTGGTCTCCCGACGGAAAGCAGATTGCTTTCATCCGTATCCCTGCCTCGGAGCGCGAAAGAATCTTCGGGCCGGAGCGAACCGGCGAACCCTGGTCGATCCGCATTGCGGACGTTGAGACTGGAGTGGGCAGGGAAGCGTGGCGGGCAGAGGATGGGCCGGGAAGCGTCTTTCGCGGCGTCGTTGCTCGCAACGAGCTGCTGTGGGCGGCGGGAAACCTGCTGGTCTTTCCGTGGGAACGTGACCGATGGCTGCACCTCTATACGGTTCCCGTCGCAGGAGGCAACGCTCGATTGCTGACGCCAGGTAACTATATGGTGGAGGACGTCACTCTCAGCCCGGACCGCCGGGAGTTGATCTTCAACTCCAATGAAAACGATATTGACCGCCGCCATCTCTGGGAGGAGCCGGTCACGGGCGAAAGTCCAACGGTTCTGACGAAGGGCGATGGGATCGAATGGTCGCCGGTGGTTACGAAACAAGGGCACGCGGTCATCCTGTTGCACTCGGACGCCAGACTTCCAGCGCGACCCGCTGTCCTGGAATCTTCCGGCAAGATCCGGGACCTTGCCCCGGATGCCATTCCGGCAGATTTCCCTGCGCGCGAGATGGTGACGCCCAAGCCTGTGATGGTCTCCGGCGCCGACGGCCTCCGCGTCCACGGCCAGTTGTTTCTTCCCGCGAACGATCGCAACGGCAAGCAGCACCCGGCGGTGGTTTTTGTCCATGGCGGCTCGCAGCGGCAGATGCTGCTGGGCTGGCACTACATGGGTTATTACAGCAACGCGTATGCTCTCGACCAGTATCTCGTCAGCCGCGGTTACATTGTGCTATCCGTCAACTATCGCAGCGGAATTGGCTATGGTCTGGATTTCCGCGAGGCGCTCGATTACGGAGCCAGCGGAGGAAGCGAGCTCAACGACATTGAGGGCGCAGGGCTCTACCTCCGCAGCCGGAAAGACGTTGATCCCAACCGGATCGGCATTTGGGGTGGCTCCTGGGGCGGTTACCTGACGGCGCTGGCGCTGGCACGTGCTTCCGACCTTTTTGCCGCCGGTGTCGACTTTTCCGGCGTGCACAACTGGAATTTTGAAATTCCTGACTGGGTCCCGTCTTACAATGCCCAGCGGCAGCCCGAAGCAGAGCGGGTGGCTTTCGAATCTTCTCCTCTGGCCCATGTCAAGACCTGGCGGTCTCCCGTGTTGCTGATCCAGGGAGACGATGATCGGACTGTCCCATTTAAGGAAATGGTCCACTTGGCGGAAGCGCTTCGAAAACAGGGAGTAGTTTTTCAGCAAATTGTGTTCCCGGACGAAGTTCATGATTTTCTTCTTCATTCCACATGGTTGCGTTCCTATCAGGCTGCGTCCGACTTCTTTGACCGTTATCTCAGGAATGCGCCAGCTGAACACTAGAGTTGGGGACAGATTGCGTGCGAGTCCGCCGCCATCGCAGCCGGCGGACAGCATGCCGGACGAGTGGGGCAGTGAAGGGGGGCAGAATGAGGCGATACATCCAGGTTGGCGTTGCCATTTTATTCATCGGATTTTCCATGGCGTGCAGCAGACCGAACAATTCAAGCGTGGGCAAGCCGCGCCAGTTCGGGGTTGTTGCCCCCGATTTGGCATCACGCCTGGCCAAGTGGCGCCGGGTGAAGGTGCCCTATGACGACTCAGGGTTGACGAATGAGCAGCGCCAGGTGGTGGAAAAACTGGTGGACGCCTGCCGCTATCTGGACGATATTTTCTGGCGCCAAAGCGACCCCGATGCTCTTGATCTCTACGAATCCCTGGAAGGCAAAAAGGACCCGGCTGACATTGCTCTGCGGCGGTTTCTGATGATTAACGGAAGCCGGTTTGACCTTCTGGACGATAACAAGCCATTTGTGGGGACGCGTCTTATGCCTCCGGGGCACTGGCTTTATCCGCGGGACCTGACGCGGGCGGAAATTGATGCTTATCTGAAAACAAACCCCAGCATTAAGACGGAAATATACAGTCCTTACAGCATTGTACGGCGTGAAGACCGCGACCTGGCGGCAATCCCTTATAACGTGGCGTACAAACCCTTTCTTGAGAAAGCGGCTGCGGACCTGCGCGAAGCCGCGGCACTCTCCGGCGACAAGATGTTTGCAAAGTTCCTGACCGCGCGCGCAGCGGCCCTGCTGGATGACAACTATTACCCGAGCGACGTCCAGTGGCTGGATTTGAAGAACCCCAAAATTGACGTGATTTTCGCGCCCTATGAAACCTACCTTGACGGCCTGCTGAGAGTGAAGACCTCTTATGGCGCTGCAGTGTTGATTCGTAACGACGCTGAAAGCAAGAAGCTCGCCTTATATGAGAAATACATCCCGATGATCCAGCGCGATTTGCCGCTTCCACCCGCTGATTTGCCCTCGCTTGCCGGCCATCGGACTCCCATGGAGGTGGTGGATTCGCCATTCCGGGCGGGTGATCTGAGGCACGGGTACCAGGCCATAGCCGACAACCTGCCCAATGATCCCAGAATCCACCAGACCAAAGGCACCAAGAAAATCTTCTTCAAAAACTTTATGGATGCGCGCGTGAATAATGTGGTCCTGCCTTTAGTGAAGCACCTGATGGAGCCGCCGCAGGCGGCGCAGGTCACCGGAGAAGGTTTTATGGCCATGGTGGTGATGCACGAGATTTCCCACGGTCTGGGACCGGCGTTTGCCAAAGTAAAAAACAGGCAGGTCAGCATTCCTGAAGCGATGGGGCCGATTTGCTCGGCGTTGGAAGAATCCAAGGCGGACGTCGTGGGAATGTACGGGCTGAAGTGGCTGGTTGGCCACCACGCGCTTCCGGAATCAGCGCTCGACACGAGTTACGCATCCTACGTGGGGGGGATTTTCAGGACGGTGCGATATGGGGTGGGCGAAGCGCACGGGAAAGCGGAAATCATGGAGTTCAATTACCTGAGCGAGCAAAAGGCCATCACTTGGAGCGCTGAAGAAAGCCGATATCATATTGATTACCAGCGCTTCCCCGACGCCCTTGCAAAGCTGGCGAAGGAACTTCTGGAGATTGAGGCTACTGGCGACCGCAGCCGGGCCGAGGCCTGGTTCAATCGCTACGATAAAATGCCGCCAACTTTGCAGAGTGCGCTCGCCAAATGCACCGACGTGCCCGTGGATATCGACCCGGTCTTTTCGTTTCCCGAAAATGTCCAATAGATACGGCCCGGCCGGACGCCACCGCCCGCTCAATCGAGCTTTCTCAATCAGATGGATCTGAGGGATGCGAGCTGAGACAAGCTTCTAACTCGACGCTCGTGAGCCGTAGGCCCATGACTAAGGTTGCGTGCAGCGGCCGATGAGACAATGCGCATCGGGAGACGATTCCAGCTATTGCGCAAACTCGATTACAATCCCGTTAACTCTTTTGTTAAAGCCGGTAAACTGCCCGAACAGGGGCGAAGTGATATTGTTGTAAACGGCTGTGGGATTGTGTCTGCCAGTAGTGTCG
>DASSJE010000442.1:0-9676 GCA_035691365.1 Terriglobia bacterium | reverse complement strand
GTGGGCCAGTCGCCGGGACCTGGAGGCGCGACTTTCAGCGATGTTTGCGGCACATCCTTTGGCGGTGTTGGGGAGCTCAAATAGGCCATGAGGTCCTGAAGCTGGGACGCACTGAGATGAACGGGCGGCATCAACGGCGCTTTCTCCTGCGTGATATGCAGGATGGTACTCTGTTGAAGGAAGTGGAAGTGTCCCTGAAAGTCCTGAAGCTGGAGATCATAGTTGCTTTCGTTCCTGGCAAAGCCGCGCAATGAGGTGCCGTCCTTCAACTGCACATCCACCACCTGATAACCGAGCGTGCTTCCCGGATGGCGCAACGATTCTTCGATTCTCCGGACCGTTTCAGTCTTGCCCAGCGTGGTGAGGTCAGGGCCTTTCACGCCGCCATATCCGTAGATCATGTGGCAGCCGCCACAGCCTCCGTTGTCCCAGAAGTAGGCTTTCCCCTTGGCCGCGTCGCCCTTGATTCCGCTGCCTGCCGCGGGCGCGTTGAGCGAATAGACAAAGTTGACCAGCGCCGATTCCACCCTGGGAGGTAAGTGAAACGCGGGCATACCGCCCGCTTTCCCGTTGCGAATAATCTGGAGAATCTGCTGCTTCGTGCGCGGAACTCCAAACAGGCTGGGACCGCGCTCGCCACCTCGCGCGTCGCCGCCGTGGCAGATGGCGCAGTTGGCTTCAAAGCGGGCGCGCCCTGTTTCAAGGGGCGTTTGTGGCAGGCCGGTGGCAACGGCAAGAAATCCCACGGCCCACAAATAAAGCCCTGTACGGATGATGTTGCGAGGGGAAAAACTCGGCATGGTCATTGAGATCCTGATTCCTCAACTCGATATATTGGTTTCTGTTTCGCTCTGAAGCTCCTGATCGGCCGGGCTGCAGGTCCAGAATTTGGAATTGTTTCAAGCTTGTCAGTTCGGCGCTTTCTGCAGACCACTTGCCACCTCAGTCTTTCTTGATTGCGGCCAATACAATCCTGTGCAAGGCGAGCGTTCCGCCGGATTTATTATGACCGTTCTTGTGCCACATCTCGACGGGTAAATTCAAGAGAAATCCGCAACTCCCGAGAAGCGACGGCGGCACACAGGCTCGATTTCAAAGGACCTCTGGATCCCGGATTGGTAGGTGCGCGGCGGAGGAAGGGCAACCCAATATTAGAAAATAAGAAAGGTTTGGGTTGAATTTTTCTACTTTTCCCAAGAGCCCGTAGAGTGGTAAGTGTAGAGTAGAAATGGCACAGACAGTTATTGGGCGGAGCAGAAGATTGAGGCGCAGGGTGGCACTGTCTGTGCGGGGAGGAAGTTATGGCGATTCCTATTAAACCGGCGCCGAAACGCTTTGGTGCGGCCTATGAACGGCCCCCCCTCAGGATACTCCTTGTGGATGAGGACCCCAGCAACATCCGTTATTACTACGGCATCTTACGCGCGCTCGGCCACGATGTCGTAGTGTCGGCTTCTTACGCGGAGGCGCTGTCCCTGCTGGAGAAGGAAAATTTCGATATGGCAGTCGTCGCGCAGGGCAGCCCCGCGTTTGAAGGGCGGGCAGTGGTTGCGAAGGCGCTGGAAACCAACCCGGACCTGCCCGTTCTGGTGGTGGCGAGGACGCTGGACATCGACTGCTACATGGAAGCCATGGAGATGGGGGCTGTGGATTACCTGGAGCGATGCGCGGCCCCTCTCGATTTCATGCGCTCGGTGGATGCTCATCTCGAGATGAAAGCAGCGGCGTGAATTGTATCCCCATCCCTGTGCCCGAGCCCAGGCGTGCTGTGACGTTCGGGGCTGGCACCGCATACGCCCCTGGACTTTGACCGCAGGCAATAGAACATTCATCTCAGCCATTTTGCGTTCCGTCCGAGACTGCGGCCCGGAAACCATTTTCAGAGGCCCCCCGATTCACCGGTTCCTATGCGCTCCCGGAAAGACGTCAGCGCGCGCGCCTTTAAATCCCCACCGAAGAAACCGACAAATCCTTGACGCAACCATCTCCGGACGAAGACTTGAGGAACATGCAGGCATGTGATACCTTTGGGCCGCGAAAGGGCGAGATGGATGCACGCATGCTGGGCCGGTGGCGTGCCACGATATTGTTGAAGAGGGGTATCCTGGTGAAGCAAACACGCAGGTCGTTTATGAAGAAGTTTGGCGGTACGACTGCGCTTGGAGCAGGCGCGTTCATGAGTGGCGTGCCGCTTGCCCTGTCCGACGGCGCGGCACATGGCGGCACAGCGGGGCTCCACGTGCATGAATCCGGATTCAGCGCTGGAACGAATGGGCTGCCGGCCGGTTGGTCCACTTGGTCAGCACGGTCCGAAATCGCGCCAAAGGCGCTTATCGATCCTGTACGCTACCGGTCTAAACCCGGCTCGCTGGCGATCTACGGTGACGCTAACGCTTCAGCTTATGGCGGTTGGGAATTCAAAATTACCGGTGTTGAGCCGGGGAAGTGGTATCGGTTCAGCGCCTATTACTGCGCAGACGGCGTTCCGTGCGAGTCATGGCAGATCGTTTCCCGTCTCGATTGGATGGCCGCCGACGGCAATCGCGCCGGGCAGCCCAATTACGCCTACCGCCTGAGGCCCGCGGGCGATTGGAAACAGGTTACCCTGGATGCTCCGGCGCCGGCAAAAGCCTCAGGGGTCAAGCTGCAGTTTTATCTGGCAAACGCGCCGCAGGGAGCCGTCTACTGGGACGATATCACTTTCGATGAGGTCCCTTCCCCCGGGCCGCGCCGCATCACCGTTGCGGCAATCAATTTGCAGCCCCGGCGGGCGAATTCGTCCGGGGAAACTGTCGGGCTTTTCCTCGAGAACATCGAACAAACGGTCAAGCAGCCCACCGACGTCATTCTTTTAACCGAGGGGATGACCGCCGTCAGAAACGGGAAAGACCCCATTGACGTTGCGGAAGCTATACCGGGCCCTACCACAGCCCGTCTTGCCGAGGTTGCGAAACGGCGGCGGACCTACATCATCGCCGGCGTGTTCGAGCGCGAGGCCTGTACGCTTTACAATGTGGCAGTGCTGCTGGACCGCCAGGGAAATCTCGCCGGCAAATATCGCAAAGTATATCTGCCCCGGGAAGATGTCGAAGCAGGCATGACTCCGGGGAACTCTTATCCCGTTTTTCGGACTGATTTCGGGACTGTTGGAATCATGATCTGCTGGGACCATTACTACACAGACCCTGCCTTGGCGATGGCGGTGCAAGGGGCTGACATTATCTTCGTGCCTGCAGCGGGTACGTATACCCTGATCGAAAGGGCCCGCGCCTGGGAGAATCACGTTTTCCTCGCATCGTCGGTGCACAACAACCACTACGCGCACATCATCGACCCGGCCGGTGAGATGGTGGCGGAATCATCGGCTTCCGGCACACCCGCGATCGCGACTATCGACCTGAATCGACGGTACGTCGACCCGTGGCTTGGAGACATGAAAGAGCGATTCATAAAGGAACTTCGATTCGATGTGAAAGTTCCTCGTATTTGATAAGCCCAGCGGCCGGAAATCCATTTGGGGCCGTCCACGACACCGGCGGGCGGGAAACTCTTCCCCGAATTTTAGAGATTGCAGACGAAGTGCTCACGGGAATGGGCCGTAAGGTTGCTGAGGGGACTGAAAAGCTTAGCGGGCGGCGGGCGATTTCACAGCCACAGGTTCTGATTCAGGAATGATCTCGAAGGTGGTTTCAATCTTCGCCGTTTTGGAGATCATCGCGCTTACCGAACAATACTTCGTGTGTGAGAGATGAATGGCTTTCTGGACGGCCTCGGGTTTGATGCAGCCCTGCAGCTTGTGTTTGATGGTAACTCGCGTGAAAACCGTTGGAGGCTCCTCGCACTGCTCCGCGAGCAGCTCAATATCATAGGCGATGACGCGCTGGCGCATCTTCCGCAGTATGCCAATCACATCGAAGGCTGTGCATCCGCCGAGCGCGAGCAGGGCGAGTTCGATGGGCTTGGCTCCGGTATTCCCATCGGGATCGTCCATCACCACGGTATGGCCCGAACCTGATTGGCCCACAAATTGACGGCCTTCCTGCACTGTAGTCAGATGGAGTTGTGCCTTGATCATAGGCGCCTTCCTGTGGCAGGAGGATTTTGCCGGAAGGCCGTTGGGCGGCCAAAGCCGGCCTTATTCGCCGTCGCTATGCGCGGTGGTAACCTTCGCGCTGCCGGCTGTTTTGATGACCCAATCGGTGCTGACGGATTTGGGCCGCGTGATCGGTGTGGCCAGCAGGCGGTTGAGAACCAGTTGTGAGGTCATCCCCAGCGCGCGGGAAACTCCAAAAAGGACTGTGTAATATTCGAATTCGGTGAGGCCAAACAGGTAGAGCAGTGAACCGGAACCGGCATCGACGTTTGGCCAGGGATCTTTCACTTTGCCTTGTTCTTTCAGGACCTGTGGTGTGACGTGGAACAAGCGGTCCACAATCCTGAACATGACGTCGTCGGGGCAAACCTTGCCGCCGAACTCATGGAAAGCTGTAAACCGCGGATCGGTTACGCGCAGGACCGCGTGGCCGTAGCCGGGAACCACCCGCCCGCTGTTCAGAGTTTCCCAGACATAATCCCGAAGCTGGTCGTCGGTGGGAACTCCGTTGTACTTCTCGCGGATTCCGAGCACAAAGTGGAGACACTCCTGGTTCGCCAGGCCGTGGAGCGGTCCCGCCAGGCCGTTCATGCCCGCCGATACGGCATAGAATGGATCGGAAAGGGCCGATCCCACGGTGTGGCAGGTAAAGGCGCTGACGTTTCCGCCCTCGTGGTCGCAGTGCAGGGTGAGATAGAGGCGGATGAGGTTGCGGAACCCTCCCGTGGAGTCCGGCAAGCCCAGCATGGCTGCGTAGTCGGCTCCCCAATCAAGATTGGGATTCGGCGGCAAGGGTTCGCCCTTGCGGGTATGAATGCGATAGATGCCCGCCGCTACGCCAGGAAGCCGCGCCAGCAGGCGGAGGGAGTCCTCCAGGGCAGGTTCCCAGTAATCCGTCTTTTGCATGCCTTCCGAATATCGCTTCCGGAAAACCGATTCGCGCTCCATGGAAAGGATGGCTGTGCTGAACATGGCCATCGGATGGGTATCCGCAGGCAAGGCTTTCAGTACGTCCCAGACGTAAGAGGGGACTTCAGCGTGTTCGCGCAGTTCCTTTTGCAGGCTGGCCAGCGCTTCCGCGTTGGGGAGTTCGCCGGTGCAAAGAAGGTAGAAGATTTCTTCGGGCAGCTTTTTCTTCAGATCGCCGATGGGGATGCCCCGCACAACCAGGCCATTGTCGGGCTCAACCACCGAGGTGTCACACACCAGCCCTTTCACACCGCGCATGCCGCCATAGACCTGGCTGACGGTTACTTCTGATACGACCGTAGTGCCGTGTTCAGCCACGATCTTGCGAACTTTTTCTCTTAGTGCTGGCGCCTGTTGGGCCAGCCGGTCATGCAGTTTGCCCATTTCGCTTCTCCAAATAGAACCCATTATTATACAACAACTTGTATGCTACAATCGAGCCGCAGGCAGTGAGGGCGATCACAAGGGTATGTGATGTTGCGCACCCCCGCGGGCGCGACAGCCAGACCCTCCTTGTTTTTTGCGGTTTACTTTATAGTTAACCTGTCAGAAGCGGCGCTCGATTCCCAGGGCCTAGCGCGGCAATGCATAAGCCACGTAGCTGCCGCCGGATGGGGCGCCCCACTTTCCCCCGCCTGCCGCAATCACCACGTACTGCCGCCCGTTCACTTCATAGGTTGCGGGCGTGGCGTTGCCTGCAGCGGGCAGCGTGGCTTCCCAAAGCAGTTTACCTGTGGATTTATCAAAGGCATGGATCTTGTTGTCGTGGTCCGTCGCGGCAATAAAGAGCAGACCGCCGGAGGTTACCAGGGGACCGCCATAATTCTCACTCCCCGTATCGGTAATTCCTTTCTTTACCAGTTCCGGAAATTCGCCAAATGGAATGCGCCACTGAAATTTGCCGGTGTTCAGATTAATGGCCGTCAGCGTGCCCCAGGGAGGCTTCACCGCAGGGTATCCGTCCGGATCGAGAAATTTGTTATAACCGTCGATCATGTACTTCAGCCAGGGTCCCATTTCCGCCACGTTCCAGGCGCCTTTCGCCATGGTCTGTTTGCCGGTTGCCAGATAGGTTGCGATGGCCTGGATGGGCGCATGCCCCAGTTGCGCGAAAGCCGGCATCCGTCCGCCGCCCTTTCGAATGAATTCTTCAATCTGTGATTCGTTGTATTTCTTGCCGATGTGTTTGAGGGAAGGGAACTCCGGCGGGCTGCCCGCCAGGTTGGTTTTGTGGCAGCTTGAGCAGTTGCTGAGATAAAGTTTGCGGGCATTCACAAGCCCTTGTGTTTTCGGCCTGGGAACCAGACGCAGAATCCAGGCCATGGAGTTGGCGTTGACGTAAAGCAGGCCGGTGGAGGGATCAAAGGCCGGGCCACCCCATTCACCGCCGCCGTCAAATCCCGGAAAGACGACGGTCCCCTGTTTGCTGGGAGGAATAAACTGCCCGCCGTAGCGAAGCTTGCGCAGGCGCGCCAGCACGGCCTTATGCGCTTCCGGCGACCGGTCGGTAACCATTTCCTGCGAAAACTCCTGCCGCTCAAAGGGCGGCGGCAGCAGCGGAAAGGGCTGCGTCTCGGCCGTCTTTTCGCCGTCTATGTCAGAGGCCGGCGCCTTCCGGTATTCAATCGGGAAAAGCGGCTTGCCGGTCTCGCGGTCAAAAACGAAGACATATCCCGACTTGGTGGTCTGGGCCACGGCATCCACGCGGCGCCCGTCGTGCTCGACGGTCACCAGCACCGGAGCGGCAGGGAAGTCGCGGTCCCAAAGGTCGTGCTTCACCTCCTGGAAGTACCACACCAGCTTGCCGGTGTTGGCGTCCAGCGCCAGAAGGCAGTTGGCATAAAGATCGTCACCAATGCGGTCCGCGCCATAGAAGTCAAACGCGGCGGAGCCGGTAGGCACAAACACCAGGCCGCGTTTTACGTCCAGGGCCATGCCGGCCCAGTTGTTGGCGCCGCCGATATATTTCCAGGCATCTTTCGGCCAGGTGTCGTAGCCGGGTTCGCCCGGGCGTGGAATGGTGTGAAAGCTCCATCGCATCTTCCCGGTCCGCACGTCGTAGGCGCGGATGTCGCCCGGCGGGCAGGGCAAATCCTCGGGCAGGGAACTTCCCATGATGATGAGGTTTTTGTAGATAATTCCGGGAGTCGTGACCTTCACCGAGAGGTCCTCGGGATTCCGCCCCAGCCCCTCGCGCAAGTCAATGTGCCCGCTTTGGCCGAAGGAGGGAACAGGCTTTCCGGTTTTGGCATCCAGTGCGTAAAGGTCATGGTCCCACACAAAAAAGGTACGCTCATCGGCGCCGTCGCTCCAGTAGGTGACGCCTCGAAAATGCATGGCATGGAGAATAGGGCCTTCACTGGGCGGCCTGAAACTCCAGAGCTGCAGGCCCGTGGCGGCGTTCAGCGCGAACACACGAAGCTTGGGCGATGCGGCATAGAGGACGTCGTGGATGATGATGGGATTGCACTCCATCTCCGAGTCCTTGAAGGCGTCGCCGGTGTCATACGTCCAGGCCATCTTCAACTGGCTCACATTGCCGCGATTGATCTGGTCGAGCGCGGAATAATGCATGTCGTTTGGGCCGCCGCCATAGGCCTGCCATGTGGTATAAGGTTTCTCAGTCGGGGCATGCTTTGTTGTGCACTGCGAAAAGAAAAGAGTGATTGCGAGAATAACCACAAGCCTGAGTGCGATCGACGAACCAGATTGCTTCATGATGGAAATCCCCTTCGCCCTTGGGGCAACTGGCCGGGCTTTGCCATTGAATTTGCGCCGGCACGGATAAAGACTCATTGCCGACGTGCACAGACCACGCACGTACCGCCGGAAGGCGCTCCGCAGCCGCCTCCACCGGAAGCAATCATCACCTGCCGCCGCCCGTTCGCTTTGCCGCATTGCGCGCCGGGTGAGAAAAGCAGCGGCCGACGGCGCGAGGGCGCGCAACATCAAAGTGATTGCGATTTGAAATACCCACCGCGTCCCCGTATGATGTTTACTTTGGCTTCGCGAAGTAGGGATGAGGCTTATCAATTTAGACATTTCTGACAATCCTTCGCAGGGGTTCGCCGCCCAAACGCACTGGACTTTCCCCGGACCGGAAATGAAATATTGCGCCGCTCAATTTATCAGAGATTGCAGTTTCTGCGGAAGGTTTTTCTGTTTGTGCGCCCGGCGGCAGCTCTGTCTGCCGGGATGGAAGCGCGCGCCGCTTCGCGAATGCGAACGTGGGTTCGTGTTGTTGCATCCAACAACAAGACGGCAATGTATCGCCGTTGCCTGAAAAGCATTAACCTTCCGGGTTTAGAACATACGAAGCAAACGCCGAATTGAGGAAATGATAGGTATGGAAATGATAAAGCCTGATTATCGCCGGCGCAGTGGAAGCCGGCAGCGGGCCCGTCTGGCTGCGGGCCGGAGCCACAAGGCCCGCATCCCGGCCATCCTGATCACTGCATCGCTGTCTGTCCTGCTTCTGGCAGCCGGACCCGCTCCCGCAAAGGCCGCCAACGGCAGCGATGTGCTGCGGACAACCCTGCCGAACGGTCTGCGCGTTGTGATTGTTCGCAATACGCTGGCGCCCGTGGTCACCACGGTGATGAACTACAAGGTGGGTTCGGATGAAGCTCCGGAAGGTTTCCCGGGCATGGCGCACGCTCAGGAGCACATGATGTTCCGAGGCAGCCCCGGCCTTTCCGCCAATCAACTGGCGGACATTGCGGCGGGGATGGGCGGCGAGTTTGATGCCGACACCCAGCAGACGGTGACGCAATACTTCTTTACGGTTCCGGTCGCCGATCTCAAAGTGGCGCTCCATGTCGAGGCCATCCGCATGCGCGGCGTTCTGAATACCGACGCGCTGTGGGACAAGGAACGCGGCGCCATCGAGCAGGAGGTTGCGCAGGACCTCTCCAATCCTGAATACGTTTTCTACACCAAACTGCTGGCCGCCATGTTCCGCGGAACGCCTTACGCGCACGACGCGCTCGGCACCCGCCCTTCCTTCAACAAAACAACCGGCGCCATGCTTCAGGACTTTTACACCAGGTGGTACGCACCCAACAACGCCATTCTGGTGATTGTGGGCAATGTCGAACCGCAACAGACCCTGGCCGATGTGAAGAGCCTGTTCGGCGCGATTCCTGCGAAGAAACTACCTTCCAGGCCGGCCGTTTCTCTCAACTCCGTCAGCGCCGAGACGCTGAATCTGAAAACGGACTTGCCTTATGGACTGTCATTGATCTCGTTCCGCATGCCGGGATCGAGCAGTCCTGACTTTGCCGCGGCGGAGGTCCTGTCCGATGTTCTCAGCAGCCAGCGCGGAACTCTTTATTCTCTGGTGCCCGAGGGCAAGGCCCTCTATGCCGGCTTTGCGTTGGATCCTTTGCCCGGCGCAAGCCTGGGTTACGCCATCGGCGCTTTTACCACGCAGACCACTGGGACCCAACTGGTGGACGAAATGAAAAAGATTCTGTCGGATGATGTTACAAAAGGCGTGCCTGCAGACCTGGTGGCCGCCGCCAAACGGCATACGCTGGCCAGTGCGGAATTCGAGAAGAATTCGGTTTCAGGCCTGGCCATGGAATGGTCCAATGCGCTGGCGGTCGAGGGCAG
>DASSJE010000441.1:0-4652 GCA_035691365.1 Terriglobia bacterium | reverse complement strand
TGTTCCTTTAACGCGTCCGCCTTTTAGCGAACTCAGGACCGTGCCTTCTATGGTCTGGCCGCGCCGCGCCACTACCCAGCCGTTTACAACCACGGGCTGCTCCAGCGTAGCTGTAAAGGCATCGCCCGACCTGTTCCGATCGCTTGAAAGCTCCTGATTCAGCCGCACCGATATCATGGTGCCGGAAGACAGGTGCAAGGTAGCGGGAACGGCCTGCTGCTGCGCATCACCACCGAAAGTGTTCGTTCGGGGCGCCGGTTGCGGCGGCGCATCCGTCGATTGAGGCGGTGCATCCGCCGGCTGAGGCGGTTCATCCTGCGCCTGCGGAGGCGCCTCTGCAGGCTCTGATGGAGCCGGCTGCGAAGACTCGGTGTCCGCCGGAGGCGTTGAGGCCGATTCGCCCACGCTCAGGCTGTCAATCACTTTCACCACGCCGGGTTCCATGCTGGTGATGTTTTCCACGGCAGACTGCTGCTGTTGCGTATCCACCGTGCCGCTCAGCGTGACCACGCCGTTCTGTGTTGAAACAGTGATGTTTTGTGTCTTCAGCGACGGGTCCTGGAACAGCTTTGCCTGAATGGACGTGGTGATAGCGTTGTCGTCCGGGGCGTTCTGCGCACTTTGCTGCCCTTGCATCAGCAGGCCGGTGCTCAACAGGAAAAGCCCGCTCAGCGCAATCACTGACCATTTGAAGTTTCGTTTCAGCATTGTGGCCCCCTTGGGTAGCCCGAAGCATCCGGCCAAACCGCTTGCTCGTTTTTTAACCCTGTTTGCCGGATGTCGATCAATTTACCTTACCTCTGGCCTATAAGACGCGGGGCCAGCCGCCTGAGTTCCCAGGTTTCTGAAAAATTTTCGTAAAATATCCCTTTCGCCTGGTTTCGATTCTCAATCGCCACTGCTGCTCACAGCCATCTGTATAGCACTTTAGCTGCCAATTATCTGCTGGATTTCTAATCCCTAACCGGCTTGCAACAGCGACGGTGGCACCCCAGATTTTACACGAGGCGCATGGCGGGCTTTAAGTGCCTGGACGCCACACCGATCCTTACCTGCCGGCATTTGGCCATATCTTGTTGAACCCGCGAATGGCGTTGGAGTTGCGCCAGAAACCTGGATGAAGGCTAACAGGCTGAGTAGAAAAGTATTTAGAATCAGCGTGTTTGGCTTCTCCTGGCCGGCCTCAGAGGGGCTTCAGCAAGCCCAAATGGTTACTTGGACCGCATTCCGGTGTGTTCCTCTCGTGACCGGGCGCCCGGAAGCCGGGCAGATTCCGAACGAAACAGTCGCGCACGGTAACAAAGTTGCTCGATGATGGCCCCATAGGCTTGGGCCCGAACGGCCTGAGCCGGCAAGAAAAATACCTTGTCTGACCGCAACTCTTTGGCATGGCATGTGTTATATAGAGTGTGGACGCGATGGTTGTTGACTCGGATTTCGACTTGATGCTGCGTGTTCGCGGCGGCGATGCGGTATCATTTGATGAACTCCTCCGCCGCTACCGCACCCCGCTGGTGAAATACATTTACCGGATGGTGCGCGACCGGGCCCTGGCTGAAGATCTGGCCCAGGAGGCCTTTCTCCGCGTTTACAAGGCGCGCCATCGCTATCGGCCGGACGCGCGTTTCACCACCTGGCTCTACCGAATCGCTACGAACCTTGCGCTGAACGCTATTCGGGATTCGAAGGACCAGCGGCGGCAGGACGGAAATGGCAGCGCTGAGGATGGTGAAACCTCGTTCGAGTTTGTCGATCCCAAAGCCTCGGTCGAACAGCAATTGATTGAAACCGACCGCGGCAGAATGATTCGTGAGGCCATCGAGTCGTTGCCGGACAACCAGCGCGCTGCGGTGATACTACACAAGTACCAGGACGTGGACTATCGGCAGATTGCCGGGATTTTGAAGGTGTCCGAGAGCGCCGTCAAATCGCTTCTGTTCCGGGCTTATGAGACCCTTCGCGATCGCCTCGATCCGCTTGTCCAGGGAGGGCAATTATGAAGTGCGTTGACCGTGAAAAAATCTTTCTGTATTTCCACCAGGTGCTGGAGCCCGACGAAGCCGACCGGGTGCGCCGGCACGTCGCAGGCTGCGAGGGTTGCGCTCGCAAGGCGGAAGAATATCGCCGGCTTGACTCAGCTCTCGATGACTGGACTGCCGCCGAGCCGTCGCCCTGGTTTGACGCCAAAGTCGTGGCGCGAGTAGGCGCAAACGAGAACAGGAATTCCGGATTTTTTGGCTTTGGCAGGGTTCGGATGCTGGTGGCCGCCGTGGCCGCCATGGCCCTGATAATCGTGGCTGTGGTGGTTTTCAACCACTCAAAAGTGGCTGAAATCAACCATCCGGCCAGCAGCCAGCAGCAACCGGTAGCCTCGGCGGCGTCGTCGCAGGTCTCCAATAAAATGGAGGCGCTGAAAAAGCCGCTGCCGGCCGAAGAACAGTTGAAAATGGACGAGAACCTTTCAGTGCTGGAAGATTATGAAGTGGTCGCAAACTTTGACGCGCTTTCGGAGCTTCCCCAGGCGAACGCGAATTAGCTGTGGCGCCACCAACCCGTCGAGGGCCGGAATCGAGTGAATGAAGCACATGATGATGAGTCGGTCAGCCAGTCCGGGTTTGCTGCCTGGCGTCAAGGCAGGGCGTTGGAGGAATGCAGTGATGCTGGCACTGGTCCTGGGCAGCCTGTTGCTCACGGCGCTTCCGGCGTGTTCACAAAGCAAAGCGGAGCAAAGGCGGGAAATCCGGCAGGCCCGCAGGATGCGCGTGGGCCAGGCGGCGCGACGGGCCGGTTTTTTTGCTCGTCTTCGTGAACTGCCACCCAAAGAGCAGGAACGAATTCTCAAGAACAACAAGCGCTTTCGAAATCTTCCTCCCGAGCGCCAGCAGCGCATTCGGGAAAACCTTCGGCGCTGGAACCAGCTCTCGCCGGAGCAGAAGCAGCAGGTTCGGCAGCGGGAGAGAATCTATTCACGCCTCACTCCGGAGCAGCGCCAGGACGTGCGGGAAATGTCCCGCGAATGGCGCAATCTGCGACCGGCGGAACGGCGCGAAGTGCGGCTGGCGCTCCGGCGCATGCGTGGCATGACTCCCGAGGAGCGGCAGAAATTTCTCGACAGCCCGAAAGTCCTCCACCGATTTTCCCCCGAGGAACAGAATATCCTGCGAGGCCTCGGGGGCCTCTTTCCCGGCGGCAACGCGCCGGGCCAGTAGCCCTGCTACTTATCAGCAGTGTTGCCTAAAAAATTGATTCGAGGTAATACTAGGCATAAAGGCCGTCCTGCTCCGAACGCCGGATGCAACCGGGCAGTGGAGGCCGACGTCTAAAAGCGTTGAGGGATATCGGGTCACAGGTTGAAATGGGCAAGGGGCGTCAAAATCCCCAGCGTACCATTAGATGAAAAAGAGGAGACTAGACTATGCCGGATAAGGAAGATAAACGCGACATCGGGCATGCCATGTTTGGGTTTAATGAACCACGTCCTTCCCGGAGTGAGCCAACGCAGCAACCCGCTGAGCCGCAGGCCGGGCCGGCGCAGGGAGCGCCCCAGGCGCAAGCGGGTCCCGGGCAGCCTCCGCCGGGGCAGCCTCAATATATCTACGTGCAGGCGCCGCCGCAACCTGCCGGGCCGCCTCCGGCGCAACCCATGAGCAAGTTGCTGATCGCCGTGCTGGTGCTGCTGGTGATCCTTGGCGGAGTGAACCTTTATCTGGCGCTCAGCCAGCGGTCACAGTTTGGCAAGGCCCTGGCCACGGATGCCAACCACTTGGCGGTGCTGACGCAGCGGATGGACCAGAGCGACGACCACTACGCGCAGTTGAAAGGTGAGTTTGATGTGACCAGCCAGAAGCTGGGCATGACTCAGGCGGAACTGGCGCGAGCCCGCCAGCTGACCGCGTCCATTCAAAAACAGCAGCGCGCGGCCGTCAATCAATTGAACACAGCAATTGCGGAGAAAGCCAGCGCGCAGGACCTGAACAAGTTCCAGACAGACGCCAACAGCAAGTTCGGCAACCTATCGGGCGACATTGCGGGCAACAAGAAAGACCTGGAGGCGACCAAGGAAGCGCTGACGGGCGCCAAAGGGGAACTCTCTGGCGCGATTGCCCGTACGCATGATGAACTGGTGGCGCTGGCCCATCGTACGGACCGCGACTACTTTGAATTCAATCTCCAGCGGCGCCACGACCGCAAGAAAATTGGCAGCATCATGATCGAACTGTTGAAGACCAACCGCAAGCAGAACCTCTACACCATCGACCTGTTTTTCGACGACAAGCGTACCCAGCGGAAAGACCAGGCGCTGGGTGAGCCGGTCTATTTCTACGTTCAGGGATCTCAAACTGCGCTGGAACTGGTGGTGAATAAGCTGGACAAAAACCAGATCAGCGGGTACGTCAGTGCGCCGAAAGGGTTATTCCCGAACACCCCGAACGTGCTGACGGCGCGGCCCAGTTAGGATTTGGCTGCCGCGAAAAAGCTGGGATGCTTGCCCGGCACTGGAATCAGCAGAAGCTGCACAAGGTGTGATGAGGCGAGGGCACCCGTTCCTGAGCGGGCACCTTCGCGATTGAATGAGGCGGGGCGGCTTTACCGGGTTTTAACGGCCGAATGGGCCTCGAGGACTTTGGCCAGTTCGCCGTAAGAGCGGGTGC